>NZ_CAXYJR010000001.1:0-41671 GCF_964277885.1 uncultured Exiguobacterium sp.
CTCCATAAAGTGTTTGACTTGCTCGTTGTTGTGACCGAAGTCACGATTGACGAAGCTTGCGCTTCATTCGTTTTTGTATTCCGTAGAATACGATTTTTGCCTCATCGTTCAGTTTTCAAAGTTCGTCGTGTCGTTTTCAGCGACTTTAATATCTTAACAAGTTATCAACTCGATTGTCAACAACTTTTTTGATATTTATTTTTGTGTGTCACAACCATTCGCGGCACAAGAAGTAATATACCATGGCTTTTCGAATCGTACAAGCATTTTATTAGAAAAACATTTAAAAACTTTTATTTACCCGTTTTTCGACTCGTTTATCCTTAAATTAACTTCAAAAAGAACGCTCCGTTCCTTCTATACAGTATAGAAAGAACGGAGCTCCACTCATTAATTTTGTTGGTGACGCATCGTTGGGAAAAGTAATACATCACGAATCGATGGCGCATTCGTCAACAACATGACGAGACGATCGATCCCGATTCCAAGACCACCCGTTGGCGGCATACCGTACTCGAGTGCTTCAATGAAGTCTGTATCCATTTCATGCGCTTCGTCGTTTCCTGCTTCTTTTTCGACGAGTTGTGCTTCAAAGCGTTCACGTTGATCGATTGGATCGTTCAATTCCGTGAAGGCATTCGCATGTTCACGACGGACAATGAATAATTCAAAACGATCCGTAAAGCGTGGATCCTCTGGATTTTTCTTCGCAAGTGGTGATACTTCAACAGGATGACCATAGACGAATGTTGGTTGAACGAGTGTTTCTTCTACTTTTTGTTCAAAGAACTCATTCAAGATATGTCCTGTCGTCATGTGTGACTGGACTTCAACACCGTGTTCATGTGCTAGTTCGAGGGCACGTTCGTTTGAAATCTGTTCAAAGAAGTCGACACCTGTCGCTTCTTTAACGAGATCTACCATGTGTGCTCGTTTCCAACCGACAGATAGATCGATGACGTCTTCTCCGTAAGTGACTTGTGTCGTACCGAGTACTTCCTGTGCGACGTGAGCGATCAGATTCTCTGTTAAGTTCATGATGTCTTTATAATCCGCGTATGCTTCATAGAGTTCGATCATCGTAAATTCTGGGTTATGGCGTGTTGAGATTCCTTCATTACGGAACACGCGACCGATTTCGTAGACTTTCTCAAGTCCACCGACGATCAAACGTTTCAAATGGAGCTCAATCGCAATCCGCATGTAAAGCGTCATGTCGAGTGCATTATGATGCGTGATGAACGGACGAGCCGATGCTCCACCCGCAATCGTATGCAACATTGGTGTTTCGACTTCCAAGTATCCGAGGTTATCGAGATATTGACGGATTCCGCGAATGACTTTACTCCGCGTGATGAATGTCTCACGTGACTCTTGGTTCGTAATGAGGTCGAGGTAACGCTGACGGTAGCGTTGTTCGATATCTTTTAATCCGTGATATTTATCTGGAAGCGGACGTAACGATTTTGTTAATAACGTAAATGCTGTGACGTGAACAGAGAGTTCACCAACATTCGTTTTGAACACATATCCTTGAATTCCGACGATATCACCTAAGTCACATGTCTTATAGATCTCGTACGCCTCTTCACCGATGTCATCTTTACGGACATACAACTGAATTTGACCTTGTACATCCTGAACATTCGTAAAGCCAACCTTCCCTTTACGACGCGTCGTCATGACACGACCCGCGATAGCAACTTCCGGTTTTAGTTCAGCTAATTCGTCTTTTGTATGTTCACCAAATGATGCACGAATGCTCGCAGTATCCGTCGAACGTTCAAAACGTGCGCCGAATGGATCGAGACCTTGTTCACGCATGGCGTTCATCTTACCGAGACGCACCTGCATTTGATCGTTCATTTCCATATCCTGACTCACTGTCTTCACTCCTTTTAATAATGGTTCACGACGATTCTCTCGAATAAAAAGCTGCCGGAATGACCGACAGCCCTTTTAGAAAACCGATACGCTCATCTTCAATGCAACTAGCGTACCACAAAACGACGCTGTCCGACTATACTTTACCTGTTAGGCATATGCTACGTCTTCTTCGAGTGTCTGTAAGTACTGCTGTAACAATTCAACGAGTCCTGCGTGTGTGTCGATATTGAATAACGCATTGCGAACGCGACCGTTCCCCTTCATTCCTTTCAAATACCAGGCGACGTGTGTTCGCATTTCGCGTACGGCGAGTTCTTCTCCCTTTAGCGCGACTAGTCGTGTGGCGTGCAAGAGGCAGATATCAATCTTCTCACGCGCCGTCGGTTCTGCTGGAAGCGTTCCTGACTCGAGGTACTGGATCGTCTGATACAACATCCACGGGTTCCCGAGAGCGGCCCGCCCGATCATGACACCATCGACGCCGATCTCATCAATCATCCGTTTTGCATCTTGCGGAGTCTGAACATCTCCATTTCCGATGATTGGAATGTTGACCGCTTTTTTCGCTTCGCCAATGATGTCCCAGTCTGCGACCCCTTCATACTTTTGCGAACGTGTCCGCCCGTGGATGGCTACAGCTTTCGCCCCACCCGCTTCTGCCGCTTTGACATTATCAACACAATAGATGTGATGACTGTCCCAGCCGGTTCGCATCTTGACCGTCACCGGTTTATCGATCGCTTGCGTCACCGCATGAACCATCTCGTACACCTTATCCGGGTCAAGCAACCATTTCGCTCCAGCATCGCTTTTCGTGACTTTCGGGACGGGACAGCCCATGTTGATGTCAATGATATCGGCATTCGTGTTCGCTTCGACATATCGCGCCGCTTGAACGAGTGTCTCTTTTGAACCGCCATAGATTTGAAGACTGAGCGGTTTTTCCCGTTCATCCACGTACAGCATCTGTAGCGTCCGTTCGTTCTCGTACAAAATCCCTTTATCGCTGACCATCTCTGCACAGACGAGTCCTGCACCGAATTCCTTTGCGATTAACCGAAACGCCGGATTACAGACGCCTGCCATCGGTGCCAAGATGACTTGATTCTTCAGTTTGACATCACCAATGTTAAATTCCATTATTGTTCCTCCGCTTCTAAAAGCCCACCTAACCGTCGTACACCGTTTCGTTCTGTCTCTGGTAACTGCTGATACAACTGCTCGACGCTTTGCCCGAGACCTGGTATGACGCATGTTGCTGCGAGTTCACGTAATGGCGCGAGGACGAATGCCCGCTCTTGCATCCGTGGATGCGGAACAGTTAATCCTTCGAGATCAATGCGTTCTTCCGCATACAGCAAAATATCTAAATCAAGCGTCCGTGGTCCATTTTTGAATAGACGCTCGCGCCCTTCTAGCTGTTCGATTTCCTGCAGTCGTCTAAGTAAGACCTCTGCCTCATCCGTCGTTTGAATCGCGACGACCATATTATAAAATAAATCCTGATCGAGATATCCGACAGGTACCGTCTCATAAATAGAAGAGACCTTTACGTCATGCACAGACGGTAACGTTCTCAGGCGAGCAATCGCTGCTCTTAAGTGAGCCGCTTTATCGCCGATGTTCGAGCCAAGTGCAATGTAAGCTTCCTTCATGCATAGTCCTCCCGAAGACGATTGATCTCGACCGCCACATGTTCATAATGACCGGCAATCGGTGGATCCGGTTTGATGACCTTGATTGACGCTTCTTGAATTCGTCCGTCTAACGCAAAGACTGCTTTTGCAATACGATCCGCCAAGGCTTCGACGAGTTGGAGCGGTTCTCCTTCGACGACACGTTTCGTCGCTTCATACAATTCGGCGTAATTGACACTTTTCGTCAAATCATCCGTCCGACCGGCTTCTGCCAATGCAAGTCCGATCGATAAGTCGACATTAAAGCGTTGACCGAGTTTCGTTTCTTCTGCGAATACACCATGATACCCATAAAAACGCATCCCTGTTACATGAATTCGATCCACCGTTATTCCCCCTTCGTCGCAGCCAACATGATGTCCATCATCTGCGCTGCCCGTTTGACTTCTTTGACATCATGCACACGCATCCAATCACATCCTTGCTGAATTCCATAGCAAACCGTCGCAATCGTCCCTTCGAGTCGTTCTTCCGTCGGTAGTCCGAGCGCAAGTCCAATCATCGATTTACGGGACGTTCCGAGTAAAACTGGATATCCGAAGTCCGTTACGATCGATAGATGACGCATCAGGTACAAGTTCTCTTCATGCGTCTTCATGAATCCAATTCCCGGATCGAGCCAAATGTGCTCTTCCGCCACGCCTGCCTGTTTTGCTAACCGAATCGATTCCTCAAGGTCAGCTCGAACTTCTGCCAGCATATCTGTCCCATGCGCCGTCTCCCGGTTGTGCATCAAAATGATGGGTACTTTATGCTGCGCAGCAACGTTGACCATCGAACGATCGCCCCACTTCGAGCCCCAAACATCGTTGATGATGTCCGCCCCTGCTTCAATAGCAGCTTCTGCGACGACCGGTTTGTACGTATCGATTGACACGAGGACGTTTAGCTCTCGTTTGATGCGCTTAATGATCGGTAAGACACGGGCGAGTTCTTCTTCGACTGATACGAATGCTGCACCTGGTCGTGTCGATTCTCCACCGACATCGATCGCATCTGCTCCGGCCGCAACGAGCTGACGCGCTTGCCGCATCGCTTGTTCGACATCGACATATTGTCCACCGTCCGAAAAGGAGTCCGGTGTCACGTTCAAGATACCCATGATGTAAGTCATCGTTGTTCCCTCCTTGTCGTCACCTGTTCGACGGATTGATCGAACAGCTTCATGAGTTGTGTATATCCTGTTCCGTTAATTCCAGGGAAAGGGCGTCCGTCAAGTGACGAGATCGCGACTGCTTCCTGAACAGAATTCGTATAGATGATCTCATCTGCTTCTTCGAGCTGTGATAAATACGCTAGGCGTTCCTCGACCGGTACATGTTGCATGAGGAACTGACGGGTAATTCCGTTCAGTGCTCCGGTCTCAAGTGGTGATGTATACCATGTACTTCCGTAACGCCAAAAGATGTTTGACGTAATGCCCTCACAGACATGACCTTCCTTCGTCAAAAACAACCCTTCTGCTTCCGGATTGAACAATTGGCGTTTCGCCACTAGATTGTTCATGTAATGATGTGACTTCAAGCGGTAAGTCGTCTCCGGTGTACTGCGCGGTAAACGAATCGTCTCGAGTGCACGTTCCGCCCGTTTCCGCGGAGCGATTGGTTTCGCATAGATCAGCACGGTCGGCGTGTCGTAAGGATCGATCGATAACCCAATCTCGCGCGGACCAGCCGAGACGTTCAACCGAATGTATAAATCGTTCGCCTCATATGCTGCATATAAATCTTGGATTGCTTGCCGTAAGGCTTCCCGGTCATATGCTAGCTGGATTCCGAGTGCGACACAACTCATCCGTAAGCGTTCGATATGATCATCGAACAAAAACGGATGTCCGTTATAGGTCCGAAACGTCTCGAATACACCCATCCCGTAGACGAATCCGTGATCGAGTGGGGAGATGCGTACCTCTTCTTCTCGTTTAATGGTTCCGTCATGCCAGAGATACATAATGCGTCAACTCCAAGAAATTTTTTAACATCTGCTTCCCGTCTCGCGTCAAAATCGCTTCCGGATGGAACTGGACACCGAGAATCGGCAACGTCCGGTGACGGAGTGCCATGATTTCTCCGCCAGCTTCCGCAGTCACTTCAAGCACTTCCGGGAATGTCTCGCGTTCAACAACGAGCGAGTGGTAACGTGTCACCGGCGTCGCTTGTGGGATCCGTTCAAAGATGCCCTGTTCGTCATGCATCAGTGGCGAGACTTTTCCATGCATCAATTCCTTCGCGCGGACAACTTTACCACCGAATACTTGTCCAATCGCTTGATGACCTAAGCAGACCCCTAGTATCGGCACCTTCCCAGCGAAGTAAGCAATTGCCTCTAGACTGATCCCCGCTTCATTCGGTGTACAGGGACCAGGTGAGATGACCAGATGATCCGGTTGCAACGCTTCGATTTCCGCAAGCGTGATCGCGTCGTTACGAAATACCCGAATGTCTTGCCCGAGTTCACCGAAATACTGGACTAAGTTATACGTAAAGGAATCATAGTTATCAATCAATACAATCATTGCGTTCCCTCCGCTGTTTCTTTTGTCACCCATAACGCTTTTGCTTTACTGAGCGACTCTTCGTATTCACGTGCTGCGTCCGAGTCCGTGACGACTCCAGCACCTGCTTGGACATATGCCATACCGTCTTTTGCGACAAGTGTCCGAATCAAGATGTTGAAGATGACATCATCCGCCCAACTGATGAAGCCAAGCGATCCGGTATAGATACCACGCCGGACCGGTTCGAGTTCTTCAATGATTTCCATCGTCCGAATCTTTGGTGCTCCAGTGATCGTACCACCTGGGAACATCGCAGCAAGCACCTGACTTCCAGAGTGTTCCGGAGCTACTTCCCCTCTAACATTCGAGACGATGTGTTGTACGTGCGAGTATTTCTCGATCACCATCAATTCATCGACATGAACCGTGCCATAACGACTGACGCGTCCTAAATCATTCCGCTCTAAATCAACGAGCATCACATGCTCCGCCCGTTCTTTTTCATTATCGAGTAAAGTTTTCGCAAGTCGTAAATCCTCTGCTTCATCCTTCCCGCGTGGTCGTGTTCCTGCAATCGGGCGTGTCGCTAACGCATCGCCGATTTTTTCGACGAGCAACTCGGGTGAGGCGGACACGAGTGTTAAATCCTCATCCGCAAAGTAACCCATGTATGGAGAAGGATTGACTTGTCGTAATACATCATACAAATGTTCCGCTGTCGTCCCAAGCGGTTCTTGTTGACGGACGGACAAATTAACTTGGAAAACGTCACCGTCCTCAATATAGGATTTAATCCGGTGTGCCGCTGTCATGAACGCTTCTTGCCCGAAAGCTCGTTCTCGCTCGCCGGACGAACCGGTCGCTGTAAATCGAGGTGCGACCGTCTCGATACACCAACGCGCGATTTCCGTTTCAAGGACTCGCTCTGCTTCCTCTGCCGTGTCTCGTGTCACGGCAATGAACAACTGCTTCGTTTCCTCATCAAACACGGCGACTTCATCGTACCAGTAAAATGACAGATCGGGTGTTTGCAGATCATCCATCGCTTGTTCCGGTAGTTTTTCTAAATAACGGACGGCATCATAACTGACATATCCGGCAAATCCACCAAAGAATGGTGGCATTCCGTCCGGTCGGATCGATTCACGTTCGATGCGAAGTCGTTCGAGTATATTAAACGGATTCGCCAGCGATCTCTCGACTTTTCCATCTGTCTCAATCGTCGTCGTTCCGTCCTTCGTCCGGAGGTATCCGACAGGACGAGTCGCTGCCATCGTATACCGTCCGATTCGACCGCTTTCGAGCCAGACGTGTCCTGTCGTTCCAATCGTCTGTTCGACATATCGGTTGTAGAATTGTTCTTTCGTCCATGGTACTGCTTTATATTTCGTCTGTCGCATACGCGTCCCCCACTTCACACTATTCTGCTCTCATTATACGCAAAAAAGTACACGGAAGCCGAATGACTTCCGTGTACGTATGATGGATTACTTCGATTAGTCTGCTTCTTCCTCGACTTGATACAGCGGTGTACTTAAGTACCGCTCTCCGTTCGAAGGAATGATCGCAAGAACATTTTTCCCTTTACCGAGACGTTTCGCCGTCTTGAGCGCCGCTGCAATCGCAGCACCTGATGAGATACCGCCTAAGACACCATTCGTCTTCGCTGCTCGACGCGCGTGATCGAATGCCTCTTCCGTCGTGATTTGCTCGACCCCATCATAGATGTCTGTATCGAGAATCGACGGCACGAATCCTGCACCGATCCCTTGCAGTTTATGCGGTCCCGGTTTACCACCTGATAAGACTGGGGAATCCGTTGGTTCGACAGCGATAATTTCAATGCCTTGGAAGGCCTTGCGTAACACTTTACCAGCACCTGTGATCGTTCCACCCGTTCCGATTCCCGCGATGAACGCATCGAGTTGCATGCCTTCGAACGCTTCGACGATTTCAGGACCTGTCGTTTTTTCATGGACGACCGGATTGGCACCGTTATTGAATTGTTGTGGCATGAAGTAACCGTTCTCTTCCGCTTCCGCTGTCGCGCGAGCAATCGCACCCTTCATTCCTTCAGGACCCGGTGTCAGAATTAATTCCGCACCATATGCGCGGAGCAACGTCCGACGTTCCATGCTCATCGTTTCTGGCATGACGAGGATGGCGCGATATCCTTTCGCCGAAGCGACCATCGCCAGCCCGATCCCTGTGTTTCCACTCGTCGGCTCGATAATCGTGTCTCCTTCTTTAAGTTGACCCGCTTCTTCCGCCGCTTCAATCATGGATAACGCGATCCGGTCTTTTACGCTTGATCCAGGGTTCATGTACTCCAGTTTCAGATATACATCTGCATCCTCAGGACCCGTTAGATGATGTAACTTGACGATCGGGGTACGACCGACTAAATCTAATACTGAATTCGCAATACGCATGACCATTCCTCCTCATTAGTGAACCGCTTGAATTCCAAGTAATCCGATAGATTAATTATCAGCGGATTGGATGAAATCTGTCAATCAAAGCGTTTGACTTCCGGCTTTTTTCCATCCTTCGTCTGGCGTTCGACCGCTTCTTGAATCAAACGATCGATTGTCTGCTTCTCTTGCTCCGTTCGCATCGTCTGATAGACCATCGCTCGTGTGATTTTTTCATTACCGACTTCGGCAATGACATCCTCGAGTGGACCACCAATGCTGTCCTGAACGATTTTAGGAGAATCGACCTTTGGGAGCTCACCCATGAAGGCATAAGCACCGGTCATGAAATTCGTCAACAATAAGATGAAGATCAACATCCACAAGTACTTAGGTTGTACATTCCCCATATCGGATCCCTCTTATGCTCTTTCGAGTGATTTTTCGCGAAGTTCCTCTAATTCCGGAACGTCATAGTGATAATGTTCTGAACAGAAGTGACAAACAGCTTCCGCACCACCATCTTCATCAATCATCGCTTGAATCTCATCTGGTCCAAGGGCGATGATAGCTGTCGCTAATTTGTCACGGTCACACGTACATTCAAATGACACTGGAATCGTATCCAGATGTTCATAGTCACCAAGAACGAGTTCTAACATTTCTTCTGGTGTTTTTTCCTCACCGACAAGAATCGAGATCGGTTTAAGGGCAGCAACACGTTTTTCAAGTGCTGCAATCGTTTCTTCCGATGCACCTGGCATCAATTGGACGATCAAGCCTCCTGCTGCGATGACCGATTCGTCTTCTGGATAAACAAGCACACCTGCTCCAACGACCGATGGGCTTTGTTCCGATACAGCGAAGTAATACGTGAAGTCTTCACTGATCTCACCTGTTTGAATCGGTGACTGACCACCGACGAAGTCACGTAACCCAAGATCTTTGATGACAGAAATGTTTCCGCGACCGACGGCTTCACCGACTTTTAGTTTCGTCAGACCGTCTGCATTAACATACGTATCCATCTCGACGCGAGGACGGCTGACATATCCACGAACGACACCTTTTGCGTCGGCATCGACGATGATTTTCCCAATCGGTCCATCGCCTTCGACTTTTAATGTGACACGCGTATCGCCTTTTTGCATCGTACCCATCATTGCACCGATTGTCAGTGTTCGACCGAGCGCTGCTGTGACGACCGGTGTCGTCTGGTGGCGCAGTTGTGCTTCATAGACCGTTTTCGTCGAACGGATTGCAAACGCACGGACTTCTCCATTGAAGCCTAACGCCCGTACTAAATAGTCATCTTTTAATTGTGCTAATAATTCTTCACGTTTCATCTTGATTCCCTCACTTATTTCGTTCGTAGATAATCCGTAATCCATCTAACGTCAAGAATGGATCGACGACCTCGATCATCGTGGATTCCTCGCTGATTAATCGGGCTAAGCCGCCGGTCGCGATGACCTTCGCTTCACCCATTTCTTCTTTCATCCGGTGAACGAGTCCGTCCACCTGTGCCACATATCCAAAATACGTTCCCGACTGCATCGCATGGATCGTATTCCGTCCAATCGCTGACTGTGGTTTCGCAATTTCGATTCGCGGCAATTTTGCCGCCTTATTATAGAGTGCCTCGGTCGCAACCATCACACCGGGTGAGATGATACCACCGTAATACCGTTTTTGTGCATCAATGTAACAATATGTCGTCGCTGTTCCGAAATCGACGATGATCATCGGTCCCTCGTATTTCGCCGTCGCCGCTACTGCGTTGACGATTCGATCGGCTCCCACTTCACGTGGATTATCGACTTTTAAATCGAGTCCTGTCTTGATTCCTGGTCCAATCAAGAACGGACGGCGCTTAAAGTAACGTACACACATATTTTCTAGTGGAAACACGACGGGGGGTACGACAGATGATAACACGATTCCCTCGATTTCTTCCACGTTTAGCTCTGCGTCACGGAATAACGCTTTGACGAGCATACCGTATTCGTCCGTCGTCCGTGTCCGGTCTGTCGCAATCCGCCAATGCTCGATCAACTCTTGTCCTTGATAGACACCTAAGACGATATTCGTATTTCCGACATCGATGACTAAGATCATTTGCTTATTTCCCCGCTTCTTCTCGATTTTCATACTTCTTTTTATATTCCGTTATTACACGATCGGAACTATATACGTTGTGATTATACCATGCTCGTATAGTCACACCTACCGATGTGTATTCGCTCGGTCTGCCACAAAAAAGAACGGATTCGATATCAATCGAATCCGTTCCATCCGTTTACACTTGATCGTCGCGTCGCGGCGTATCTGGTGTATCCGTATCTACATTTTTCCCTTCGTCAACGACTGAACCCATTTGCGTTGGAGACTCTGTCGGTTGATCGACGATTGCATCTGTCGATTCCGGTGCTTTCTCTTCTGCTTTTGGAGTTGTTGCTTCTGGTTCATGTTTTTTGTATTCGCCCGTCTCTAGGAGATGGTGAATTTGTTTTTGGTCAAGTGTTTCAACTTCAAGCAACGTCGTTGCAATCAAGTCGAGCTGATCGCGCTTCTCAGTCAGGATATCTTTCGCCTTTTGGTAACAGCGGTTGATGATCGCTTGGATTTCCGTATCGATCTCGTGTGCGATTGCATCCGAGTAATTCTGTTCGTTTTGGAAATCACGGCCGAGGAAGACATTACCGCTTTGACCCGATCCGAATTGAAGCGGTCCGAGTTTTTCACTCATCCCGAATTCCATGACCATTTTCCGTGCAAGACCTGTCGCACGCTGGAAGTCATTGCTTGCCCCAGTCGAAACTTCTCCGAAGACGATGTCCTCTGCGACGCGACCACCGAGCAATCCAGTAATCTTATCTTCGAGTTCCGGCTTCGTCATGAAGTAACGATCTTCTTTTGGCAACATGACGACATATCCGCCCGCGTTACCACGAGGAACGATCGTTACCTTGTGTACTTCATCCGCATCGTCAAGCGTGACACCAATGATCGTATGTCCAGCTTCGTGCCATGCGACGATCTTTTTCTCTTTCGGCGAGATGATCCGGCTCTTCTTCGCTGGTCCAGCGATGACGCGGTCAATCGCTTCTTCGAGGTCAACGATCGAGACTTTATCACGATCTGCCCGAGCCGCAACAAGTGCTGCTTCGTTGAGAAGGTTCTCAAGATCCGCACCTGAGAATCCAGGTGTCCGTTGTGCGATGGCTTTCAAATCAACCGTTGAATCGAGCGGTTTATTCCGCGCGTGAACTTTCAAGACTGCTTCACGACCGATGACATCTGGACGGTCAACCGTGATTTGACGGTCAAAACGACCTGGACGGAGTAACGCTGGGTCAAGAATGTCAGCACGGTTCGTTGCTGCGATCATGATGATGCCTTCATTTTCACTGAATCCATCCATCTCAACGAGAAGTTGGTTCAATGTCTGCTCACGCTCATCGTGTCCACCACCGAGACCTGCGCCCCGTTGACGACCGACAGCATCGATTTCATCGATGAAGATGATACATGGAGCGTTTTTCTTCGCGTTTTCGAACAAGTCACGGACACGTGATGCCCCGACACCGACGAACATCTCAACGAAGTCAGAACCTGAAATCGAGAAGAATGGTACGCCAGCTTCACCAGCTGCGGCACGTGCGAGCAACGTCTTACCTGTACCTGGAGGACCTACGAGGAGGACCCCTTTCGGAATACGGGCACCGAGCTTCGCGAATTTACGCGGATCTTTCAAGAATTCGACGACTTCGACGAGTTCTTGTTTTTCTTCGTCTGCGCCGGCTACATCATCAAACGTGATCTTTTTCTTCTCTGTATCATAGAGGCGTGCCTTCGATTTCCCGAAGTTCATGACGCGACCGCCACCACCGCCACCTTGTGCTTGATTAATCAAGAAGAAGAAGAGGATGAAGATGATGATGAATGGAACAATCGTCGTTAGTAACGCGATCCAACCACCATTCGTTTCTGCTGCCTTGAAGTCCATCTTGACTCCTTGGCTTTTCAATTGCGTGTAGAGATCCGTTAGTTCCGTATCAACAGCCGGTACGACTGTTTCATACGTCGAATCTTTTTCACGCAAATCTCCTGTCACATTATACGTCTGGCCTTCATATTGGAAGGTAGCCGTCTTGATTTCACCTTTTTCAACAGACTCGACAAACTGTGTGTAATTGATTTCTTTGCTTTTGTTCACTGGACTCTGCAAGTATTGCAGAAACAAGATCAAAGCTAGAAAAATGACCCCAAACACGAGGGTATTCTTCACTGCTCGGTTCATCTTATGCCTCCTCTCCGCATCCATCTCGTTTTTCTAGTGGATGAATACGAATCCTGGCGCGACGGGGCGCGCTTTGTAATTGGTTTCATCTTATCATGGGACAGACGAGATTAAAAATAATTAGCCACCGTAGACTGCAGGTTTCAAGACACCTACGTACGGAAGGTTACGGTACTTCTCTTCGTAATCCAAACCATAACCGACGACGAATTCGTGCGGAATGACGAAGCCGCTGTAATCCGCATGCAAATCGTTTTTCCGTCCTGTCGGTTTGTCGAGCAATGTCACGATTTTAACGGACTTCGCTTTCCGGTACTTGAAGAGGTCGACGAGGTAACCAAGCGTCAATCCGCTGTCGATGATATCTTCGACAATCAAGATGTCGCGTCCTTCTACCGATGTGTTCAAATCTTTTTCAATCTTGACTTCACCTGTTGATGTTGTCCCACCGTGATACGTTGAAACGTCCATGAAGTCCATTTCAAGGTGCATATCCATCTTTTTGACAAGATCAGACATGAACGGCATTGCGCCTTTTAAGACACACACAAGCAACGGAAAACGATCGTGATAATCCGCTGTCAATTCGCCGGCGAGTTCGCCCACTTTATTTTGGATCTCTTCTTCTGAAATCAGTACTTTTTCCATATCGTTCATCAAGGTCATGCTAGGTATTCCTCCTCCATAATAAACACTACATTACCATTCTATCATTAAATAAGATTTTGCGAGGAGTTCAAATGACCCGAATATTGCAATTCGATGTCCAATGACGGCTAAAATCACTCCATTTGCATCGACGACGACCGGAACCTGTTCTCGGAGATAACGCGGAACCTTAGCGTCAATCAGAATTCGACTGACTTTTTTCGATCCCATCGCAAGCTGAATCCGATCTCCCGGATGTGGTGGACGTACCGTCAACGGGAACGTAATCGCGTCCAGCGGGATACCTTGGTGTCCGATTGAGAAGCGAACCATTTGTTCACCATAATGATACGTTCCCAAATTCTCCCCTACTTGAAACGGTAAATCGTCATTCATTGACCGTATCACACGATCCTGCATCAAAAAGCCATATGCACGTCGCATCCTCCAGTTTCCATAATACACTTCGTCCGAGCCCTTATCCACCCGAAGCCACATAACAAAGTGACGAATCACATCGGAAGAAAACGTTTCGCCCGTTAATGTCGGCAAGACGAGTCGCTGTAAATCCGTCGGTAATTCTAAAATACGTACGAGCGGAATTCCGTTCTCTTCCTTACACTGGTCGAGATAGGTCGCGACGAATGTCGTCTGCTCACGCATGATTTGCTGTCGCGCATGTGCTGCCGCTGCTGTTGCCTGTTCAAACCCGGGACGAATGTCGCGAAGTGACGGAACAATCGTATGTCGAATTTGATTGCGCAAATATGTGGTTTCTGCATTTGATGCATCTTCTCGCCATGGAACTTCATGTTGCAACGCATACTCGAGTAATGTTTGCTTCGATTCGTGTAGCAACGGACGATGTAACCAACCGTTACCAAACGGACGAACCGTCGGAATCCCATCAATTTGCGCTTCTCCACGAACGAGCTGAATGAGTAGCGTCTCAATTTGATCGTCTTGATGATGAGCGAGAACGAGATGCGAACGCCCGGTTTCTTCCATGATTCGTTCAAAAAACGCATACCGTTCCTCACGACAAGCTGCTTGAGAGCTCGTACGTCCGGTCCATTCTAAACGTGTCATGAAAAAGGAGATCTTTCGGGACGTCGCCCACTCCTTAATAAAGCACGCTTCCTCGTCTGATGCTTCTCGTAATCCATGATGCACATGTGCAATTGCGACATCATACCCTTCTTTGTACAATCGATCAATGAGTACCATCGAGTCACATCCTCCCGACACACCTACTAAAAGTGGTTCGAACGGCACACCTTTCATAACGAATTCACCCCTTTCCATCAAAACCTAAAAAAGCTATCTCTATATAATAGAGATAGCTTTTAAGAATGACCCGTACGGGATTCGAACCCGTGTTACCGCCGTGAAAGGGCGGTGTCTTAACCGCTTGACCAACGGGCCAAAAAAAATATGGTAGCGGCGGAGGGAGTCGAACCCACGACCTCACGGGTATGAACCGTACGCTCTAGCCAGCTGAGCTACACCGCCATATTTTTAACTCGTGCGTCTTAAGCACATTTTCTATAATACGGGCAGGTCAAATGAAAGTCAACGCTTTTTATAAAAATAATTTCAAAAAAATAAAAGATGGAATGAACGGCGTCATTCCATCTCTATTCTTATAAAGAACAGGTCAGCAAGTTATTGACGTTTTGCGCCGCGTCCGCCACGTTTTGAATCCGTTTGACGTTTCAATGTAGCAAGACGATCTTCACTATCTTTCAGGAAACTAGACATCAACGTATCGAACGATTGTTCTTTGCGCGGTGGTGGTGTATTGCGACCACCTTTGTTGAAGCCTCCACGGTTACCGCCTCCACGTGGTCCCTTGTTATCGAACGAACGTGGTCCGCGATCTTGTCCTGCTGGACGTGGTCCACGGTCGAACTGACGTGCAGGACGAGGACGCTCGCCTTCTGGACGATCAACGGCTTTTTTGATGGAAAGACCAATCTTACCATCGTTTTCAACACTTAAGACTTTGACAGTGATTTCTTGACCAACCGTCAACACATCATTGATGTCTTTAACGTAAGAATCTGCCACTTCACTGATGTGAACAAGACCAGTTTTCCCTGTTGGTAACTCAACAAACGCTCCGAAATTCGTGATGCCTGTTACTTTCCCTTGTACTTTGCTGCCTACTTCAATCGACATAAATTGTATTGCTCCTTTTTAGTTGATTCGTTTCTTATTATACGAGTGATTTATTCTTTTTTCAATCAATCGGCAACCTTCAGTTAGTCTTCTGGTGAAAAGTAGAAGATCGTTTCCCCTTTTTTCGAATAGAGCAACTCGCTCCGGGCTAAGTTCGCTACATACTCTTTATCATTAAGACGATTAATTTCTTCTTTCAGACGGGCGGTTTCTTTTTTCGCTTTCGTCTGTTCTTGTTCAGCGACTTGAAACGACTGCTTTTGTTCGGCGATCAATTGCCGCTTTTCCATGTATGACCACCCCATGAGGGAAAAGATGAGCAAAAAGACGGTCAGACACAGGAAAAAGCGATTCTTGAGACGTCGACGGTTTTCGATGGCATTCTGACTCAACTGCTTCTTACGGTCATTGAGCGGCTTGATCTTTGGCGTAGGGCGCCCCGATTCGAGCGGTGTTGGCATATCATCCCTCCTCTTTCTGAATGGTCATCCCTGATTCCCTCTAGTATACTTCCTTTTTCAGGTAAATTACATTGATTCTTCGGAATTCACTTTTTCTTCACGAATGATCTCATACATGTCAGATGCTTCTTCTTTTTTCGCATGTTCTTTAATACTCGAAATCGCAACCGTGACAATCTTGTTTCCGAACCGAATCGTCATCTCATCACCTGCTGCTACCGTGCTACTTGCTTTCGCCACATTACCATTGATCGTAATCCGACCTTGATCGGCGACTTCTTTCGCAAGCGTCCGTCGTTTAATCAAACGCGATACTTTTAAAAATTTATCAAGTCTCATGACTGTTCCTCCTGCTTCGCTTGATGCCAAAGTGAATCTTGCTCTTCAAGCGTCATCTCAACGAGCGGTCGATCCGCTAGTTGTTCCATTCGTGTAAATCGCCGGATGAATTTATCATTCGTCCGTTGCAGTCCCTCTTCTGCCGAGAGACCGAGATACTTCCCGACGAGCGTCATCGAAAACAGGACGTCCCCAAATTCACCAAGTTGTTCTTCTGGTGTCGCTTCCTTCAATTCTCGTAACTCTTCGATCACTTTTTCAAGTGCACCCTCGACGTCTGCCCATTCAAAACCGATTTTCGCCACTTTCTTTTGAATGTCTTCTGCGCGCATCAAGGCGGGTGCTCCTTTCGTCACACCATCGAGCAAGGATGTTCGCTCTGGTTTCTCTTGTGCTTTGATGTCTTGCCAGTTCGAAACGACGTCGGCTGAAGAATCAACAGTCGCTTCCCCGAAGACATGCGGATGGCGACGAATCATCTTGTCACTGACGCTTCCAATGACATCTCGAATATCGAAATATCCTTCATCCAGACCAATTTGTGCGTGGAGCATGACCTGTAACAGGACGTCTCCTAATTCTTCTATCATTAAGTTATCGTCCTGAAGATCGATTGCTTCCAGTAATTCGTAAGATTCTTCGATTAAATGACGTTTTAAGGACTCATGTGTCTGCTCTTGATCCCATGGACAACCACCTTCACCACGTAATCGCGCGATGATCTCTTTTAATGTCGCGAAGTCACGATTCAACGTCTGCTCATCCGTGACGGGTGGCACGTAGACTGTCGTCAAGTTACTGAGCGTCGTCACATGATCGAGTTCATACAACGGCACACTTTGGACGGTTTGTTTGCTTGTACCTGCTGCCGTGACAAGAGTGACAAGATGTTCGTCCGGATAACGTTCCATCAGCTGAACCTTTAAGTCACCGGCGACGAGCGCATCATAGACTTGTCCAATCAGCAGATGTTGACGGATCTGTGCTTCATCGACGGCAAACGCCGTTGCATCAAGCAACTGGAATCCTTCAATCGGATCCACACCAAGCGCCGCGAACATCGGATCAAGAAAACTTTGTCCGCCTACAACATCGACCGCGTCCGTCCGTTCTAACAACTGCTGGACGGTACTTTCAGCGACCAGTGGATGACCTGGAACGGCGTAGATGATGTCCGTCGTTTCGGAAAGGCGAAGCAATTCCTCAACAATTTCTGTGTATACGTCTTCAAAGCGACTATGTCGTTCGTAAACCGAGTCAAATGATGTAAAGTTCATTCCCTCTGCTGCGAGTTCTGAAACGACAGGATGATCCATTGTCCGTAAATAGACAGGTTGTGTTGTGTTTTTTAATAATCGATAGATGCCAAACGGCAATTGTTCCAGTTCGCCGACGCCAAGGCCGACGATCGTGATTCGGTGTGTCATATACTCCTCCTACGTTGGTACATCTGATATAACTTATCTCCTAAAGGCAATAGCGCCCACTCTTGTGCTGTTAATGCACGGACGCGTAATGCCATACTGCCATAAATGATGGCACCACCGACGACAAGGACGCCGACTTCGAGTGCCGCACCGATTCGTGTCTCAAGCTCAAACAGCTGGAAGAACGTTTCGATCAGGTACAGAAACACACCCATGGCGAGCACAGGTAAGACCAGTCGGCGGTAGAACGTGTTTCCTGCCGATACGCGACCGAACTTCCGATTCAATAAAATCCATTGTGCTGCCGCCATGACGGCAAAACCGCCAAATGTCGCCATACCCGCCCCGATCATACCATATCGGGGAATGAAATAGAGATTCAGAGCGAGCTTCGCCCCTAATCCGACAAGAACACCAACGAGCGCATATTTTTCAGCATCGACCGACTGGAGACAAGAGATGATCATCATTGCAATCGAAGCAGCAAATGCCGTCGCCGCGAGCCAAATCAGCCCTGCTGTTCCCTGGTCATCTTGATACAACGCAATATTGAGCGGACGCATCACACCCATTAGTCCAATCGTCGCTGCAGCGGCAATCAATAGACCGGAACGGAGTAATGTCTCGAGTTGTTGACGCATCATCTGCGGATCATGCTTTCGATATGCGGTTGATAAGGACGGAACACTCGCAAGACTCATCGATGTCGCAAAGAGAATCGCGAATTGCAGTAACGGATAGCCACGGTCGAGCACCCCTTTTTCAATTTTCGTCTCTGTCGTATTGCCAAGTAGATTGACGAACGTCAATCCATCGATCAATTGCATCAGCAATAAAGCAAGTGAGGCAATACTGACCGCCACCCCGCTTGTCACAAGTACCTTCCCAACCCGCCGTACGTGAATACTTGAAAACACAGGGCGACCGATTTTTCCTTTCGCAAAACGCAACAGGACGAATAACGAGACGATGCTGCCACCGATTGCTGTCAGATGGGCACTGGCACCAATCCAGTAAGGGTCCGCTTGCATCGAGACACCGATATAGGTCACGAGCAACAATAATCCGACGCGGACGGCATTTTCAGAGACTTGGGATACAGCTGTTGGTCGCATTTCAAGATCCGCTTGGAACATACCTCTAAGAACGGCAATCACCGGTAGTAAATAAAACGTACACGTGACGGCTCGCAACGGAACAACGAGTTTGTCGTCTCCAAACCACCCCGCAAGTGTCGGGGCAATCCACCATCCGAGCAAACCAAAGAAGACCGTCATCGCAAGTAAGACGTACAAAATCGACCACAAGACTTCTCGTTTTTCATCTGGATGATGGAGCGTCAACTTCGCCACAATGACAGGCAGCGCATAAATACCTAGCGCTGCCGCTATCGCGAATAAGGGATAGACCGTCTGATAGACGTACAGTCCGAAGTCGCCTGCAAGATTCTGATACGGAATCCGGTAAAAGAAGCTGAGCAATTTCGAGATATAGCTAGAGATCGCAAGCAGTGCTGCGCCTTGCGCAATCGTTCGTCTATTCATCGTGCGACGAGCCGACGATCAAGCTCTGCTAGCAACTGTTCTGCTTGCATCGTCATCTGTTGCGTCGACTGCTTGTTCCGGTTGAGCGTCAAGACAAGCTTTTGTTCTTGTTGTCCCATCCCTAGACCACGACCCAGTGGAACAGTCCATTTAACGAAATCCGCCACATCAAGCTGCTGTGTGGATTGGAGCGACAAGACGATCTCGATTTTCGAATCGGTTTGTTTGACGCGCTCGACACGCGCTCGTTCAGCAAAAATGCGCATCCGTGTCAATTGGATCAAACGAGCAACCTCATCTGGGAACTCACCGAATCGTTCGAGCATCTCTGTTTCAAGTTGTTCGAGACTATCGACGGTATCGACATATTTCAAGCGTTTATAAAATTCGATTTTCAGCTCGGAGTCCGTCATGTAGTGCGATGGAATATACGCATCGAGACTGAACGTGAACTCAGGTACGAATTTCTGGACGCGTTTTTTTCCCTTCATCCGTTCTTTCCGTTCTTCAACCGCTTCTGCGAGCATCTGTGAGTAGAGATCGAAACCGACCGAATCAATGAAGCCCGATTGTTGGGAACCGAGTAAGTTCCCGGCACCACGAATCGATAAGTCACGCATCGCGATCTTAAAGCCACTACCGAGCTCCGTGAATTCCTTTATCGCTTGTAGTCGACTTTCTGCGACTTCCGTCAATCGTTTTTGCGGACGGTACGTAAAGTACGAATAGGCGACACGACTTGAACGACCGACACGACCGCGTAATTGGTACAGTTGGGATAGTCCCATTTGATCCGCGTCGTGAACGATCAACGTGTTGACATTCGGAATGTCGATTCCTGTCTCGATGATCGTCGTACTGACAAGAACATCTGCATCCCCTTCAAAGAATGCGATCAACTGACTTTCGAGTTCGGTTTCCGTCATCCGACCGTGCGCCGTGACAATCCGCGCTTCCGGTACGAGCGCGCGAATCTCTTCTGCCTTTCGCTCGATGCCTTCGACCCGGTTATAAAGGAAGAACGCTTGTCCACCTCGACCGAGTTCCCGCTCGAGTGCTTCTCGCATAACGATTCCGTCGTATTCCATGACATACGTCTGGACCGGATAACGGTTTTCAGGTGGGGTCTCAAGGACTGAGAGATCGCGGATCCCGATCATCGACATGTGCAATGTCCGCGGAATCGGTGTCGCTGTCAACGTCAAGACATCAACGTTCGTCTTCAACTGTTTCAAACGCTCTTTGTGTTTCACGCCGAATCGTTGCTCTTCATCAATGATCAACAATCCGATATCAGCGAACTGGACATCTTTCGACAGCACACGGTGTGTCCCAACGACGACATCGATTGTTCCCTCTTTTAGTCCTTGTTTCGTCGCCTTTAATTCTGCTGGCGAACGGAACCGGCTCATGACCGACACACGAATCGGCCATTCACTGAATCGCTCAAGCATCGTTTCGTAGTGTTGTTGTGCAAGGACGGTCGTTGGTACGAGTAACGCGACTTGTTTTCCAGACATGACCGCTTTGAACGCTGCTCGAATCGCAACTTCCGTTTTTCCATATCCAACGTCGCCACATAATAGACGATCCATCGGACGCGGACGTTCCATATCCTTCTTGATCTCGGCAATCGATCGTAATTGATCGACCGTTTCCTCATATGGGAACGAAGCCTCGAATGCTTGCATGTTGTCGTCGTCCTCTGGGAACGCAAAACCGACGGCAGCCTCGCGAGCCGCATAGAGCTTGATTAACTCGTCAGCGATATCCTCGACCGATTTCTGGACCTTCGCTTTGACCTTTTTCCATTCCGTTCCACCGAGTTTATAGATCTTCGGCTCTTTTCCTTCAGCCCCGACATACTTTTGAATCAAGTCGATCTGATCAACAGGAACATACAACGAGTCCTCTCCCGCGTAGACGAGATGGAGATAATCCTGATGATTACCGGCTACATCAATCGTCTTGATGCCATGGTACCGCCCAATCCCGTGATGAATATGGACGACGTAATCGCCTGTCTTCAATTCTTGGTAACTCTTGATCCGTTCAGCGTTCGTCAGCTTCGTCGTCTGCTTCCGGCGACGCGCTGGTTGCTTGAAGACTTCTTCTTCCGTGATGACGACGAGACGCGCATTCGTCATCTCGAATCCACCATGGATTCCACCGATCAGAATCGCGGGTTGACCACGAGTGATGCCTTCTTTTGTTACGATCGAGGCTTCGACCCCATAGTCGGATAACGTCTGACGCATCCGCTCGGCACGTTCTCGGTTACTCGCTAAGAAGACCATCCACATGTCAGCGCGACGATATCGCTCGACTTCTTGCTTCAGGCGTTCCATCTGACCATGGAACGGTGCAATCGGTTTGATGCTGAAATGGATTGCCGCACTTTCCGGTACCCCACTCCGACGGGTCGGTAGGAGCGAGAGATACAACAATGGTTGTCCTTCAAAGACATGTGCCATCGGAACGGACAGGACGTAATCACTGACGCTTTGTCCGCGTTCAATGAGAGACGCCATCCATTCTGCTTCCTCTGCATCCTGGACTTCCGCCGCTTCTTCGACCCGTGCGACTTCATCGACGATCAAGACGCTTCCCGTCACGTCTTGGCGTAACGTCGACGTGTAGAGGATCGGTGCATACTTCGCGAACTGTTTCGGACGATCGCCGTTTTCTAACAACTCGACGTCATAAGCAATTCCCTCTTCAAGTGCCGCGAGGACCTCCGTACTTTGGACGCGCTCTTTCGTCGCCTCATAAAGACGACGGACTTTTTCACCTGCGTCCTTCAACTGATCCTTCGTCGCGAAGTGTTCCGCCGCTGGCATTAAACATGCTTCTGCGACGACGCCGAGCGAACGTTGAGTCTCCGCATCAAATGTATAGATCGAGTCGACTTCCTCGTCGAATAGATCGAGCCGGTATGGGCGTTCGACCGTCAGCGGATAAATATCGATGATACTTCCGCGAACAGCAAACTCACCTGGTGTCGTCACGGTCGCTGTCCGTTCGTACCCCGCATCGACTAAATCCTGGACGAAGTCCGGAATCGATATGATGTCGCCCGGCTTCACCTGTTTGACGTGTGACAGGAACGTCTGTGCATCTGGAACATATCGACGCAAGCCAACGAGCGGAATGATCAGAATCCCGTCGTCTGTCGTCAGTAAACGATGCCGGGTCTCGATCCGCGTCGCCCGCAGCTCTGGACTAGCGCCATAAGAAAGTTCCGCTGCTAATGTCTCATCGACTGGATAGAGCATGACGTCTTCTTCCGGTACGAGTTCAATCAAATCATCGTACAGTTTTTGTGCTTGGAACATGTTATGTGTCACGAGTACGAACCGACGTTTCGTTTCTTGATAAATCCCGGCGACGAACAATGCTTTCCCGCTGTTCATCAGACCGGTGATCAACTGGGCGTTAACACCGTCCCGGAAACGTTCCCGAACCGTCTTGATTTCAGGAATCGCTAGTAAGAGTTCTTGTAATTGTTTCATCTTCTTCCTCCTAAAACACGACAGCAAAAACGCTTTGGAACCCCAAAGCGTTGCGTTCAGTTATACCGATTCATCAAAGCGAGAAACGGTGTGTCTATGAAGTCCGTCGCTACATCGACAGACGCATTGAGTACGTGTTGCAAACTTCCTTGTTCCGCCTTCGAAAAATTCATTAACACCCAGTCGATGACTTGGATGGGTACCGGTGGTCGACCGACGCCGAGCTTAAGGCGCTTGATCTCCTGCGTACCGAGGTGCTGGATCAACGACTTGACGCCGTTATGACCGCCTGCACTACCTTTTGAACGCAACCGTAGTTTCTCAAGCGGCAAGTCTAGATCATCATAGATGACGAGCACATCTTCGACCGCGATTTTATAGAAATCAAGTAACGGTCGCACCGCTTCCCCTGATAAGTTCATATACGTCAATGGCTTGACGAGCACGACACGTTCTCCGTCTATCATTCCCGTTCCGAAGAGGGCTTTAAACTTCGATTCTGAAAGCGTGATCCCGTGCTTCTCCGCTAAGGCATCAATCGCAAGAAAACCGATGTTGTGGCGCGTATTCGCATACTTCGCTCCAGGATTCCCTAATCCGACGATACATTTCATATCGATTCCTCATTTCTATTTAAAAAAGTAAACGAACAAGGGTCCGATTTCAATAAACCGGACCACGTCGTTCGTATGCATCAAGCAATCAGCTGAAGAGCGGGCTGATTGATTTCTGTTCGTGTACACGGATGATTGCTTCTGCAAGCAAGCGTGCCACAGAGATTTGTTTGATTTTGCTTGCACATTCGCGTTGTGTCAAGTCGATCGTGTTCAAGACGACGAGTTCTTCGATCGCTGAATTCTCGATTCGCTCCATTGCTGGACCTGAAAGAACAGGGTGTGTACAACATGCATAGACTTGCTTCGCTCCGTTTTCGATCAAAGCGTTCGCTGCAAGTGTGATCGTACCCGCTGTATCGATGATGTCATCGATGATGATGGCAATCTTGCCATCGACTTGACCGACGATGTTCATGACTTCTGCGACGTTCGGTTTCGGACGGCGTTTGTCGATGATCGCGATAGGTGCTTTTAATTGTTCTGCTAATTTACGTGCCCGTGTGACACCGCCATGGTCTGGAGAAACGATGACGAGTTCGTTTGGATCGATGTTCTTTTTCTCGAAGTATGAAGCGAGAAGCGGTACACCCATCAACTGATCTACTGGAATATCGAAGA
Organism: uncultured Exiguobacterium sp.; assembly: GCF_964277885.1. Taxonomy (NCBI): domain Bacteria; kingdom Bacillati; phylum Bacillota; class Bacilli; order Caryophanales; genus Exiguobacterium; species uncultured Exiguobacterium sp. The sequence goes on from NZ_CAXYJR010000001.1 coordinate 24,146, forward strand.
ACCCTTGGATTTGCGCTGCATGGAGATCCATCGTCACAACGCGTGTCGCCCCTGCTACTTCAAGCAAGTTCGCAACGAGTTTCGCCGTGATTGGCTCACGTGAACGTGCTTTGCGGTCTTGACGCGCGTAACCGTAATACGGAATGACGACGTTGATCGTCCGTGCAGACGCCCGTTTCAGTGCATCGATCATGATGAGAAGTTCCATCAGGTTTTCGTTGACTGGTTGGCTTGTCGATTGAATGATGTAAATATCATCTCCTCGGACACTTTCTTCGATGTTCATCGAAATTTCGCCATCACTGAAGTGTTTGACTGAACTTTCGCTGACCGGGATTCCGATGACTTTAGCGATTTCCTCTGCCAGTGGTTTGTTCGAGTTGAGTGCGAAAATACGAATTTCATGTTCTAAGACAGTAGACATGTGTAGGTGGCCTCCATTTGTTTGGGTTTAGACGAGTAGAGCGACAAGTAATGAATTAACGATAATCGGGTTTCGTCGTTTGACGTTCCCGTGCGATCGCGAGACCGTTTTCCGGCACATCATCCGTGACGGTTGATCCGGCAGCAACAAGGGCGTTCTTGCCGACCGTGACCGGTGCGATCAAGTTGACGTTACAGCCGATGAAAGCATCGTCCTCAATGATCGTCTGGAATTTATTTTTTCCATCGTAGTTGACCGTGATCGATCCACAACCGAGATTGACGTTCTCTCCGATTGTCGCATCTCCGACATAGCTCAGGTGGGCTGATTTACTACCTTCACCAAATGTTGATTTTTTGATTTCAACGAAGTTTCCGACGCGTGTGTTCGCTCCGAGAACCGCTTGTTGACGTAAATGCGCGAATGGACCGACTTGTGCCGCTGGACCAATCTTGCTGTCCGTGACGACGGATTGACGAACAACAGCACCATCTGCCACTTCACTGTTACGGATATCCGAGTTCGGACCAATCGTACATTCTGAACCGATGACCGTCTGACCGAGTAACTGCGTTCCCGGATAAAGAACAGTATCTGAACCAATCGTGACGTCCGGTCCGATGTATGTCGAAGACGGATCAACGAACGTGACACCTTGACGCATCCAGTACTCGTTCGTCCGCTTACGCATCGACGTTTCCGCTTGTGCAAGTGCGACGCGGTCATTGACGCCAATCGTCTCTTCGAACGTAGGTGCCGCGTACGCTGCGATCGTTTCGCCTGCTGCCTTTGCAATCTCAATAACGTCTGGTAAGTAATACTCACCTTGTGCGTTATCGTTCTTGACCTGCTTCAGCGTCGCGAACAACATCTCGTTATCAAATACATACGTACCAGTATTAATTTCACGAATCGCGAGTTCTTCTGCATTCGCATCCTTATGCTCGACGATTTTCGAGACGTTTCCGTCCTCGCCACGCACGATTCGTCCGTAACCGGTCGGATCATCAGCGAGTGCCGTCAAGACGGTCACTTTTGCGTTCGTCTCCGTATGATGTTGTAACAATGAAGCTAGTGTATCACTTGTCAAGAGTGGTGTATCGCCACAAACGACGAGCGTTGCTCCCTGTTCGTTCCCGAGTACGGGTTCTGCCATTTGAACAGCATGTCCTGTGCCAAGCTGCTCACTTTGAAGTGCGTATTCCACCGATGTGCCAAGCACTTCTTTGACGGATTCCGCACCGTGACCGACGATGACGACCTGTCGCTTGACGCCGAGCGTCGCTAATTGATCGACGACGTGCTGTACCATAGGTTTCCCAGCGACTGGGTGAAGTACTTTGTAAAGCTTCGATTTCATCCGAGTCCCTTTACCCGCTGCTAGAATTACCGCGAAATGATTCATCCTTGTCGCTCCTCCACGTAAATTAGTGTTGATTTCGTTCAGAAATAGTACACTCGTTCCAACTATAACGAAAACGGCACCGTTATTCAATGATGGGACGAAGCGGAATCGAGGAAAAAACGAGAAAAAAGACAGCTTTTCCCAAGAAGAGAAAAGCTGTCTTTTTTCTTATACTTGATCTGTCGTTTGAACAGAAGAGACTTCGTAACCGATGCCTTCTTCTTGATCCTCACGTGCCGCATAGGCTTCGAGTACTGAATCTTCGACCTTTTTTCGCATTAATGCATTGATTGGATGAGCGACATCCCGGAAGATACCTTCTTGCGTTCGTTTGCTTGGCATGGCGACGAAGAGACCACTATTCCCTTCGATGACACGCAAATCATGTACCACGAATTCGTGGTCGAGCGTAATAGAGGCAAGTGCTTTCATTCGACCCTCTGCCACGACGCGACGAATTTTAACGTCCGTAACGTTCATTTTGTCCGCACCCCTTTAACCGTTGTCACAACTCTTCGTTGTCTACTTCTACTTACGGCTTAAAACAAATAAAGGTTTAGTCTTTCCCAATCTTTTTACGCATAATTTCCAAAAGTTTGATAATTACAGTATAGTTACAATCTATACGGCTGTCAATTTCAGGTAGTCTCAGCTTCCGAGAAATAGTGATCGACGTTTCCACGCTTGACTTGGATTTGACCGAGATCGACGTCGACGTCTGCTAATTTCATTAAGCTGACGTATTCGTTGACCATCTTCTTCTCAGCACCCTCTGCCTCGATCAAGACACCCACACCTGCGACCTTTGCTTCGAACTCGCTCAAGAGACTCATCATTCCACGAATCGTTCCGCCGGCTTTCATGAAGTCATCGATCAATAAGACGTTCGCTCCGCGTGGTAAGCTCCGGCGCGCAAGTGCCATCGTCCGGATCGCTTTTGAAGACCCTGAGACATAGTTGATGCTGACCGTTGATCCTTCCGTGACGCGACTATCCGATCGCACGATGACGAACGGCACACCCAGTTGCTCAGCGACCGCATAAGCAAGCGGAATTCCTTTCGTCGCGATCGTCATGACGACATCAACTTTCTTTTGGCTAAAGACAGACGCAAACACTTGCCCCATTTGTTTGACCATCTTCGGATCCCCGAGTAAGTCCGTTAAATAGAGGTATCCCCCCGGTAACAGTCGATCTGGACGTGCGACACGTTCACATAGATCATCGATGAACGGTAACGCCTTCTTACTGCTCCACGTCGGGATGAACATAACGCCACCCGCAGCACCTGGTACGGTGACGAGACGACCTGTTCCCTCATGTTCTAACATCTCACTGACGATATCTAAATCTTCACTGATCGACGATTTCGCCGATTTATAGCGTTCTGCAAAAATCGTCAATGAGACGAGATGATGGGGATGGTCAAGCAAGTACCGCGTCATGTCGACCAATCGACCACTTCTCCGAATTTTCATTTGTTTTGTTCCACCTCTCCGTAATTCCGAATATTCAATAGTGAATATATCATTTTCATACGGATGTTATCAATGGTTTTCGCCTAAAAGACGAACGACGTAGACTTCGTTACAAAAGCCACGTAATCCATTATAGAGACGTTGTGCCCGATTCTCGTGTTCCGTCAATGCAAAGACTGTCGGACCACTTCCGCTCATCAAGACGCCTTCTGCGCCACAGCTTGCCATGAATTCCTTGATCTGCTCGACTTCCGGGTGCATCGGCAACGTGACCGATTCGAGAACATTTCCGAGTGATTGGCAGATACCTTGGAAATCTTGCGCCTTCACCGCATCGATCATCGCTTCGACGTTCGGACGTTTTGCCGTGTTCAAGTCGAGGGCACCATAGACGTCAGCCGTCGAGACACCGATCGTCGGTTTAGCAAGAACGACCCAGCATGGGGGTGGTGAGACAAGTTTTTCTAGCTTCTCTCCGCGACCTGTTGCAATCGCTGTTCCACCCATGACACAAAACGGAACATCAGATCCAACCGCTGCGCCGACTTCTGCCAACTCTTCAAGTGTCAAGCCGAGTTGCCATAACTCATTCAAACCGCGTAACGTCGCTGCCGCGTCACTGGAACCACCAGCAAGTCCCGCTGCGACCGGGATGTGTTTCTCTAAAAAGATTTCGACCCCCGTCTTAACCTCGTATTTTTCTTTTAAGATCGCTGCTGCTTTATACGCAAGATTACGTTCGTCGTTCGGAACGTAAGCATGCTGGGCATTCATGCGAATTTCTCCTGACGGCAGCTCCGTCAATTCTAGACGGTCTGCCAAATCGACTGTCGTCATCACCATATGTACATCGTGATAGCCGTCCTGGCGCTTTGCCGTCGCATCCAGGACTAGGTTGATCTTGGCCGGAGCCTTTACAATAATCGTCATCGTGCCGTTCCTCCTCTAGTTCGTTTCCTGTAGGAATTGTATCAACCTTTCCACAAAAAAAGAAGCGAACATTTTGTCCGCTTCGGAAGGTAAGTTTACGAATTCGCAAATTCGATTTGTACGGAGTCTGTTAGCACGTCGGCGTAGCTATAAGAAACTCGCTCGACATTGTGGCGCTCTGCGTCTAGCTTGACTACAAACACCGAAGGATACGTCTCAACGAGCGTTCCGATTCGGGTTACGACCTTTTTACGACCGCCGCTTGCTTTTAGCGTCAGTCTTTCACCAACATGTGTTTCGAAAACATGTCTGATTTCGTTCAACGTCTTTGGCATACGCTTCACCTCACTAATATTTATTATAGCATATTAAATAAATATTAGAAAGGGGAAATATTATATCTGTTCTAATCGTATCCGTCAACGTTTTTTAATTGGCAAAAGTGCATCCGCTAACTGTGCGAATTCCTGCAGGCTGAGCGTTTCTCCACGACGACGTGGTTCGATTCCAGCTTCTAACAATGCCGCTTCGACCGCCGCCTTTTCTGTCTTCCCAAAGTGTGTCGTCAAGTTATTCAAAATCGTTTTCCGACGTTGTGCAAAACTTGCTCGGACGATTTCGAAGAAGAGGGCCTCATCCTGTGTCTGTACCGCTGGCTCTTTTCGAATGTTCAAACGAATGACTGCTGAATCGACGTTTGGTGCCGGAATGAAGACTTGTTTTGGAACCGTGAAGCAGACTTCAGCTTCCGCATAATACTGAATCGCAATCGACAAAGAACCGTATGCTTTCGTGCCCGGTTTTGCCCCGATTCGTTCAGCGACTTCCTTTTGAATCATCATGACGAGCGTTCGAAACGGCGCTTTCGCCTCGAGGATCCGCATGATGATTGGTGTCGTGACGTAATACGGCAGGTTCGCGACGACAGCAATGTCAGTGATTCCTTCTTGCGTGAACTCTTCTGCGACGATCGTCGAAAGATCAAGTTCAAGGGCATCCCCGTGAATGACCTTCGTATGAGGATACGGTGAAAGTGTATCGTCAAGAATCGGTAGTAGACGCTGATCAATCTCAAGAGCTACGACTTTTTTCGCCTGTTTCGCCGATTGCTCCGTTAATGAGCCAATGCCTGGTCCGATCTCGAGTACGCCGCTCTCAGGCGTTAACCCAGCTGCTCCGACGATGTTTCCTAATACGTTTAAATCGATTAAAAAGTTTTGTCCTAACGATTTTTTAAACGAAAAGCCATGTTTCGCTAAAATTTCTTTCGTCCGGTGCAATGTAGCAATGTCTTTCAAACTTCTTCCTCCTCTAATTGTTTCAGAGCCGCTTCCCATTCTGCCCGCGTGATCCGGATTGATGCGACACGTTTGACGAGTTGTTTGGCATTTGGTTCACCAATTGCAAGAATCTGACCGAGACGACGACGGCGGATCGAGGCTGCTGGTCCACCGATCAAATCGGCTGCTAGAATCATTTCACGTGTCACTTCGGCAACCGGTGCTTCTTCCGTTTCATAGACAGCAGCGAGCGCCTCTTCGATTGCGGCAGGTGAGGCATGTTCCACACCGATTTTACCTCGTTTATCTTTTGCTTGAGCACGCGGAAGATAGGCATGTTTACAGCCTGGTACGCGTTCGTTGATCCGGGCACGGATACGATCTCCTGGAAAATCAGGATCCGTGAAAATGATGACACCGCGTCGTTCCAGCGCCTTCTCGATGCGTTGCATCGTCTGTTCATTAACGGCTGAGCCGTTCGTTTCAATTGTATCGACATCAAAGACTTCTTGTAATCGTGTCGTATCATCGCGTCCTTCGACGACGATGACTTCTTTTAAGCGTTTCCGCATGATCTCTCCACCTTCTTCAAACACTCTCGTAATTGTACCTGTTTCCACGAAAAAAACAAGGAAGCGTCACGTGTCCGCTTCCGTTGCACTAGGAATGACCCAGACTTGCAGTTGTTTTCGACCGAACGTCTTCGCTTTTTGTTCCCCATCGACCAAGACATCGATCTTATTGCCTTTGATGGCGCCGCCGGTATCGAGGGCGATTGCGAGACCAATCCCTTCGACGTAGACCTTCGTACCAAGCGGAATAACTTTCGGATCAACTGCGATGATTGGCAACCCTTGGTAGGTAATCGTATCGGTCACGTCATACCCGGTCGCGGTCAAGGCGCGACCGTTATACAAACGACTGCCGTTTGAAGCTGGGTCGTTTGTATACGCTGTCGCTTCAACCATCAAGCTCTTCGCACTCGCAAAATCAAGGTCTGCATCAGCCTTCGGTGTTTCAGCTAGAGGATTCGTCGCCTGTTCTTCGTTGAAGACAGGTGCTTCGACGGGTGTCTCAACCGGTTTGGTTCCGACTTTGACGACTTGTTTGATTGGTGTTCGTGTCACTTGGTCATCAATCAGTTTTTTCTCTTTGCTCAGACCGTCAGCTAACGTCAATTGATACTTTTTCGTTCGGACACCTGGACGACCAGATGCCGTCACGAGTTGTTCGCCTTCCGGTAAAGTCGGATCCTTGACTTCTTCGATTTCAAACGGAACGAGCTGTTCCTGTGTCAACGTTGCACGACGTGTCGTGTTGACCGTAATCAACGTCCCTTCCGTCACACGGGTGTCGGGATCTGGAGCGACCCGATCTTCCTTTTGAAGACGGACTCCTTCTCGTGCTAGCAATTCCCGGACCGTTGTCTCATACGTGTAGAGTTGTCGGGCTTTTCCACCGACGACGAGATCAACAGGAAAAGCTTCCCGGTATCGCACCGTCATACCACTCGTCAGAATAGCGTCAGAGGACGGATAGATATCATCCGTCTCCGCTTTCTTGATCCCACGTTCTGCAAGCAAATCCTTTACTTGGCGCGCTTGCGTCCGAACGCGACGGGATTCACCATAGCCCATGATCAGTGTGATCTCTTTCGCACGCTGAATGACGATCAACCGTTTTTCTGGTAAATCAGCACTGAGCGCCGGTTCGATGATGTCATTCGTTCGCGTCGTAATGCCTGCTTCTTTGAGTACGCCATAAACGGAATCGGCTGTCGTTTCAATTTGCTGTTCTCGTCCATCAATCAAGACGGTCACGGTTTGTGGATGATCCATCATCCCATAGATGAGTGCAGCGACAAGTAAGAGGCTGAATCCAATCGTAGTAAACGTCAACGAACGCATCATGGCAGACGGAAGATCCGTTTTGCATTTTCTGTCGTTGCTGCTTCCACATCGGCATACATCATGCCACGAAGCTGCGCAATCTCTTCAGCCACGAATCGGACGTAAGCGGGTTCGTTGCGTTTCCCACGGTGTGGCGTCGGCGTCAGATAAGGACAATCCGTTTCAACGAGTAAACGATCGAGCGGCACTTCCTGCGCGACACGTTTCGGCATCTTCGCATTCTTGAACGTGACGGGACCTCCGAGTGAAATATAGAAGTTCATCGCGAGGCATCGTGGTAATAATTCAGCACTCATGCTGTAACTGTGCAGAATCCCTCCAACTTCTTTTGCATCCTCTTCTTCAAGGATCCGTAACGTATCTTCTGTCGCTTCTCGGTTATGAATGACGATCGGTTTCTTTTTCTGCTTCGCAAGCCGGATCTGTTTGCGGAAGGCTTCTTGCTGCACGCCCTTCGGTGATGTATCCCAGTGATAGTCGAGTCCGATTTCTCCAAGCGCAACGACTTTTTCATGATCCATCAACCGTTCGACCTTTTGGTAGGCTTCCTCATCAAAGTCGATCGAGTCGACGGGATGCCAGCCGATGACCGCATAAAGATCGTCATACGCTTCAACGAGCTCCATCGCGCGATCAATCGTCTTATGATCAAATCCGACGACGATCATCGGCGAAACGCCATTCGCACGTGCCCGCTCGATCGTCTCGTGGACATCATCTGCAAATTGGTCTGCATTCAAGTGAGTGTGTGTATCGATTAACATAGCTGTTCGACTCCTTCTTTAAAAAAATGCCTGTGACATGAAGTCCACAGGCATCGGTTTTATTTTACGCTTGCGCCGTTCGCCATCGTTGATGGGACCGTCGCCAGTTCAAGTTTTCCTGCTTTTTCAGCAGCAAGGACCATTCCTTGTGAGAGTTCGCCACGTAACGTGACTGGTTTTAAGTTCGCCACGACGATGACTTTTCGTCCGACTAAATCTTCCGGCTCATACCACTGAGCGATACCTGAGACGATTTGGCGTGTTTCTTTGCCCATATCAACTTGTAACTTCAACAGTTTTTTCGCCTTTTTGATTTTTTCAGCCGTCACGACTTCACCGACACGGAGTTCGATTTGGTCAAAGACATCAATTGTCGTTTCTGGACGAATATCTTCGTCTTCTTCTTCGACTTCCTCTTCCTCAACACGTGCTGCAGAAGCTTGACGCATCATGTCGACGATTGCTTCGACTTCTTCTTTGACGTCGAGACGTGGGAAGATCGGTGTCGCTGTACCGACTTTCGTTCCTGGCGTGATATCTGCGAATTTCTCGAGCGCTGCCCAGTCCATCGCTTGCCCAGAGAGACCCAGTTGCGCGAAGATCTCTTTTGGTGAACGTGTCATGAACGGTTGCAACATGATTGCCACGTGACGCAAGACACCGACGAGGTGCACCATGACAGAACCGAGTTCCGCCGTTTGGGATTCGTCTTTTGCAAGCACCCACGGTTGTGTCTCATCAATATATTTATTGGCACGGCTGATCAATTGCCAAATATGCGACAGTACGACAGAGAATTCCATGTGTTCCATCGATACTTCGACTTTCGTGACCGTTTCTTTTGCAAGATCCGACAGTGTCGCATCAAACGGTGTCACGTTACCTGTATAGGCTGGGATCTCACCATCAAAGTATTTCGTGACCATCGCGATCGTCCGGTTGAGTAAGTTCCCGAGATCGTTCGCTAAATCATAGTTCATCCGCTCAACGAATGCTTCAGGTGTGAACATACCGTCCGAACCGAATGGCACTTCCCGTAAGAGGTAGTAACGAAGAGCGTCGAGACCGTAGCGATCCGTCAATGGAATCGGATCGACGACATTTCCTTTTGATTTCGACATTTTTCCGTCTTTCATCAACAACCAACCATGTGCGAAGACTTTCTTCGGTAATGGGAGGTCAAGCGCCATCAAGAGTGCCGGCCAGATGATCGTGTGGAAACGAACGATTTCTTTTCCGACGAGATGGACATCTGCTGGCCAGTACTTATCGAAGTTACCATGATCGTCCGTACCATAACCGAGTGACGAGATATAGTTCGTCAACGCATCGATCCAGACATAGACGACGTGCTTCGGATTCGACGGGACTTGTACACCCCAGTTGAATGTCGTCCGTGAGACCGCTAAGTCTTGAAGACCTGGTTTAATGAAGTTATTGATCATTTCGTGTTTACGTGATTCTGGCAAGATGAATGACGGATTCGCTTCAAAGTACTCAAGCAGACGGTCCGCGTACTTGCTGATCCGGAAGAAGTAACATTCTTCACGAACGAGTTCGACCGGGTGTCCACTGTCAGGGCTCTTCCCATCGACGAGTTGTGATTCCGTATAGTACGTCTCATCCGGAATTGAATACCAACCTTCGTATTCACCTAAATAGATATCGCCCGATTCAAGAAGTGTCTCGAACACTTTTTCGACGACTTTCTTGTGACGTGGTTCTGTCGTCCGGATATAGTCATCGTACGAGATGTCGAGACGATCCCATAAGACTTTAATCTGTTCGACGACACCGTCGACGAATGCCTGTTCCGAGATCCCTGCTTCTGCTGCTTTTTCCTGAATTTTTTGACCGTGCTCATCGCTACCTGTCAAATACCGGACGTCGAATCCTTGAAGTCGTTTGTACCGTGCCATCGCATCTCCAGCCACCGTCGTGTACGCGTGACCGATATGTAGTTTTGCACTTGGATAGTAAATCGGGGTCGTGATGTAAAATGTCTTTGCCATGTTATTCCTCCGTTCTCTGATTTCCATCTTCATTATAGGCTATTATACGCTGTTACGGGGCTGATGTCGAAACTCGCTTTTTGTCGAATCAAAACATTTTTTGACATCAGACATCAAATTACAAAAAAACACACTCTATAGTTTCATTTCCTTAAAAAAGGGAAAATGTATTAATAAATCGTTTCAAATATGGGGTTTTTGAGAAATAAATGACATTTTGATTTCAAGCTATTCAGATTGGTTGACTACTTTTGGAAAGTCTAGTATTCTACATTCTATAGAAACGATGTCGAATTTTGACGATTTTTCAAAAGAAAAAGAGATCCATGACATCAAAGGAGGAACAACAAAATGAAATCAACAGGTATTGTACGTAAAGTAGACGAGCTCGGTCGTGTCGTAATTCCAATCGAATTGCGCCGTACACTTCAAATCGCAGAAAAGGATGCCCTCGAGATCTATGTCGACAACGAACAGATCATCCTTAAAAAATATAAACCAAACATGACTTGCCAAGTCACAGGCGAAGTATCAGAAGATAACTTCAAATTGGCTGATGGTAAATTGATTCTTTCACCAGACGGCGCGCAGCGCGTTCTCGTTGAATTAAAAGATTTCCTCGATCGTCACTACGCAAGCAACGAATAATTAAGAAAGGAAGCTCCTTAACAGGGCTTCCTTTTTTAATCTGCTTCGTGAAATGCAAGATACAGCTCTTGACGATCCAGTCCACGTTCCTTTGCGACACGTTTCAGCGCTGCATTCGGCTTTTCGCCTTCTTCGATATACCGACGGATTTGCTCGAGCGGATCACTGTCTTGGATGACCGCTTCCGGTCGTTCTTCGTTTGATCCTTCGACAAGAACGACGAATTCACCTCGCACTTCTTCTGCTGCCCAAGCGCGTAATTCACTCACGCTCCCCCGAATGTATTCTTCATACCGTTTCGTTAGTTCCCGGGCTAACGTTACCTGGCGATCACCAAGCACTTCTTCAATCCCTTGCAACATCTCTTTCAAACGATGCGGTGCTTCATAAAAGATGAGCGTTCCGGTTTCGTATTTCAATTGCTCCAACGCTTCGCGGCGCTCTTTTTTCTTCCGTGGCAAAAAGCCATAATACAAAAAGCGTTCCGTCGACAGACCGGACGCGACAAGAGCGGTCAACGCAGCGTTCGCACCCGGAAGAACGATGACAGGAATGTCTGCAACGATTGCTTGGCGAATCAGATCGCTTCCCGGGTCCGAGATACCAGGCATACCGGCGTCGGAGACGAGGGCGATTTGCTTTCCTGCCTCTAAATCAGTGAGGAGTCGTTCGCCGCTTGTTTGTTTATTGTGTTCATGGTAACTGACAAGCTTCGTCTCAATTGAAAAATGTCGAAACAGTTTCATCGTCTGTCGGGTATCTTCTGCTGCGACGATATCGGATTCCTGTAAGATTCGAACGGCCCGATACGTCATGTCTTCTAAATTGCCGATTGGTGTCGGGACGATATAGAGCCCAGCCCCTTGCTGTTGATAGCTACTCGTCGCTTTCATGAGGTTCCTCCTTGAATCAACCGTTCTTTTTGTGAACGGGTTAATTGTTTAATCGCATATTCCCGCTTCATTGCTTCTGACTTCGTCGTAAAAACTTCCTGATGAACGAGAACGACTGGCAGACGAGCACGTGTATACTTCGCTCCCTTACCTGCATTATGTGTCGCGATGCGTTGCGTGACATCTACCGCGTAACCCGTATAATACGTATCATCTTGGCACCGAACGATATAGACTGCATGCTCAGACATCGAACAGTTCCTTCATCTGATCCGCATACGAGTTGTCCGCTTCATAGACAATGAATGGGGGAAGCACCTTTAGTCCAGGTTTTGCATCCTTGATCCCCTCGACCAAGAGCATGTTTGCTTCCTTTCCTGCTTTCGGATAAATCAGCTGCATCCGTTTCGGTTCCAAGCGATATGTCCGCATCAAGGTGACGATATCGAGCAGTCGTTCCGGTCGATGGACGAACGCTGCTTTTCCGCCTTGTTTCAACAAATCTGATGCACCACGAATACAGTCTTCAAGGGTACAGAGGACTTCGTGCCTTGCAATCGTATAATGTTCACTTTGGTTTTGGTTCGATGTCTCGTTTGCTAAAAAATAAGGCGGATTACAGGTGACAGCATCATAGATGCCGTATCCAAGACGTGCTCCTGCCTCTTTGACGTCTCCTTCAATCATCTCGATCTGGTCGTTCAGTTCATTCAAGATGATGCTACGTCGTGCCATCTCCGCTAGTCGTGGCTGGATTTCAAGACCCGTGATCTGCCCTTTCGTCCGGTAGGATAAAAAGAGTGGAATCGCACCGTTTCCCGAGCAAAGATCGGCAATCCGTCCCTGTTGAATCGGGACCCACGCAAATCGTGCGAGCAGTGCCGCATCGAGTGAATACGAGAAGACGGATGGACTTTGAATGATCTTCCCTTCCTGTCCTAAGAGATAATCAAGTCGTTCGTCTGGTAATAGTTCAAACATGTCGTGCCTTCCTTTCCGAAAAAAAGACTGACTCATGTAGAAGTCAGCCTCTCAATGTTTCGTTAACATGGATAAGCAGAAGAGACAATCGCCGTCTTTTCGTACTTGTCCATAATGCAAGTTACAGATATGGAACCCTTCCTGGTACAATCGTCCGAGATTATCGTAGCCCGCACCGACGCCTGCTTCCGCTTCTTCCGCTTCCGTGACCGGCTGTTGTTCATCGCGTTCGACTTTTTCTCGAAGATGATGATTCTCCAGGTACAGATGTTGGTTCTCTTCCATCATGTAAGCCAGCTGATCCTTTAACACGCTCAGATGCTCAGTCAGCAAATGAATCTGTTGCTCAATCGCATCGACACGCGTAATGATTTCTTTTTTATCGACTCTCTCCACGCGTATGCACCCCGTTATTCTTTTGGTCGTTTTGGTTTTACGGCACCAACGGATAATAGTTCTTCCATTGAGTACGTCAAGACGCGGGAACGATCCTTCAGTTCGATTTGAACGACTTGATCGAGGATGTTCAAACCAACGACGCGTCCTTCGCCTTCAGGTACTGTCAAACGTTTTCCGTAGTCCGGCAAATCACGGCGCATTTCTTCATACGTATCGTTCTCATATTTCAGACAGCACATCAAACGACCACATACTCCTGAAATCTTCGTCGGATTCAACGACAGGTTTTGATCTTTTGCCATCTTGATCGAAACCGGTTCGAACTCACCGAGGAAAGATGAACAACATAAGACACGACCACACGGACCGATGCCTCCCAGTAACTTCGCTTCATCCCGAACACCGATTTGACGGAGTTCAATACGCGTCCGGAAGACCGCCGCTAAATCTTTGACGAGCTCACGGAAGTCAACACGTCCTTCTGCCGTGAAGTAGAAGATGACCTTATTGCGATCAAACGTGTACTCGACATCGACCAATTTCATATCGAGTTTATGTTCACGGATTTTTTCGACACATACCGCATGTGCATCAAGCGCTGCGACTTTATTTTCGCGGACGATCATTGCATCCTTATCGTCAGCAATACGAAGAATGGATTTCAGTGGCAACACCACATCTTCTTCGTCCATTTGTTTATCGGCGATGACCACTTCGCCATATTCAATGCCCCGTACCGTCTCAACGATGACTGCTTGTCCTCGTGATAATGACTCTTGTCCAGGTGCAAAATAATAAATTTTGCCCGCTTCTTTAAAGCGAACGCCTACTACTTCTAGCATGTCGCTCTACCCTTTCTGTAAGTCAAACATGAGACGCTCAACTGTTAATTGGGGATTAACATTCGCTTCGACCCGTCTTACTGCGGCAAGCACAGCTTGCAACCAGCGGGTGATCGTCGTCTGGCTCTTGGACCCCATCTGTTCAAGTTGGGGTTTACTATTCGTATAGGTCATACCTTCCCACGCCGGATTCAGTTTCAGACGTAAGACATCCTCGAAGAAACAGGTGACGAGTTCAAGACCGATTCGGACATCCTGACGGTTCTTGAATTGTCCCATCCATTTCTCTTGTACGAACAGTGGTAAATCAGCCGGACGATTCGCTAATTCCTCCATCAATTGTAACACTGACGCTCGCGCATTTACAAACCAGTCTTCGAGTAATGCTTCTTCTGCATCCTCAACTTTTGGATAGACACGCGCTGCCAATTGCGTCAACTCGTGGTCCCGTCCCGTTTTTTCAGATAAAACCTCGCCAATCATTTGACGATCCGCCGGACGAAAACTTAATAACTGTCCCCGCGATCGAATCGTCGGTAAAAGGAGCTGGGGTTGATTCGTCAACAATAAAGCCACTTTTCCTTCTCCTGGTTCCTCAAAGAACTTCAGCAAACTGTTTGCTGCCTGGGGAGTCATCTTATGGGACTGGGTAATGACATAAATCTGACGATCGCCTTCAAGTCCTCGGAGTGAGAGATCATGCATCAATTGTTGAATCTGTTCTTTTTTGATGGTCGCGCCATCTGGTTCGATTTCATAATAATCGACCAAGTTGCCACTTTCCATCCGCCGACAGCTACGACAGACACCACACGGCTCTACATCAACCGGGTCCTCACAAAAAAGGCTTTTCGCGAACAAGTGAGCCGCTTCAAGTAGAAGCGGCTCATAGTCTCCGGTGAAGATATAAGCGTGATTGATTCGATCGTTTCGTAACGAATTTTGAAGAATCGTCGAAATGACCGATTGTGTCTGTTCCAGTTCATGAAACGTCTGCATCAGAATTGATGAAACCCTTCGATTGGTAAGACGAAGACCGTTGCCCCGCCTACCTGGACTTCAACAGGGTATGGGATATAAGAATCGGCATGACCACCCATTGGTGAGATTGGAGAAACCATCTGTTCGCGGCTTGAGCAGTTCTTTTTGATCAATCGCAACAAATCATCGAGACGCTCACTCTGTACACCAATCATGAACGTCGTGTTCCCTTCTTTAAGAAAACCACCTGTCGTTGCCAGTTTCGTTGCTCGGAAATCATGCTCGACAAGTGCTTCCGCCAAACGTAAGCTATCTTTATCTTGAACGATCGTAATGACCATTTTCATGAGAATCTCTCCTTTTCTTCTAAATACGTAATGACATCTTCCACTAAGTCCTGATGAATCGCTTCAATCGATCGATTAGCTTGTACGATCTGCACCCGTTCCGGATCCGATGCTGCAATCTGTTGGAAACCTTCATAGACGCGGGCACGAAACGCATCATCTCGCTGCTCGATTCGATCAAGTGCTCCCCGGTCCATCATTCGTTTTTTAGAATCCGTTACCGTTAAATCAAATAAATACGTTCGGTTTGGCGCTAACCCACCTGTTGCAGAATCATTGATTTGACGCACGAGATCAATCGGATGTCCAAGACCATACCCTTGATACGCAAGTGACGCATCAACGAATCGGTCACATAAGACGATTGTGCCTGCCTCTAACGCCGGTCGAATCAATTCCTCGACATGCTGGGCACGAGACGCTGCATACAACAGAATTTCTGTCATCTCTTTCATCTCTTCAAAATCAGGATTCAAAATCAACGAACGAATTTCGTTCCCAACGCGTGTCCCACCTGGCTCACGGGTCGTCATGACGTTATAGCCTTTTTCTTTTAACACATCACTAAGCAATTGTAATTGTGTCGTTTTACCGGCACCATCTGGTCCTTCGACAGTAATGAACGTACCTTTCATCCTTCAAACCCTTCCTCTATGACGCGTAACGCTCCTCGTTGCAATTGTTCGCCCCCTTGCAAATGAACGGCTACGGTTTGATAATGTCGTAAACGTAGTACGTGTTCCGCCGTAATGCGTTCGCCTCTGACGATCAACGGAATGCCTGGCGGGTACGGAATAATCGTTTCGAGTGAAACATGACCGATACACTCATCCAGCTGACGGAACGTACCTGTTGCTTGTTCTAACTGTTCATAAGAACAAGCTAAAGCAGATACTTGTATTTTACCCATAATTGGTTGCTCGATATACCTTTTCAAAGGAATTCCTTCTGATTTCATCATTTGAATGGCTCGTTCGACACGGTGGACCCAGTCAGCCTGCTCAGACTTAGCTAGCGGACGAAGTGGCAAAATACAGACGACGTGATCTCCTAGAGCAAATTCCGCATCGAGTTGAACAGCTCGTAACGCATGTAGCAGCGCATCTCCTGAATATCCCTCATATGTTAATGTCATCCGTGACCAATCGTCGAATCGCAGAACCGCCATATGATCGAACCGTTGAAGTGCTTTGATGAATGCATCATGACTAGCTTGAACATCTGACATCCCTTTAACTGTCCATTGTTCACGATAGGAACGGGCATAATCTAATGAAGCCAGGAGTAAATATGAAGGACTCGAAGTCTGAAACGCTTGAAGCGCTCGCTGTAACTTCCTTCTCATCTTTTCTGAAAATCGCTCATGCATCCATGCTCCCATCGTCAGTGCTGGAAGTGTTTTATGAGCAGACTGGACAACAGCAGTTGCTCCCAACTCAAATGCAGAACGTACACCAAATGCTTCACCGAAATGTGCACCATGTGCTTCATCCACTAACAAAGGGAGCCCGTGCGACGTTGTGATCTGAACGAGTGACGCGATATCAGCTGCTTCCCCGTAATAGGTCGGTGAAGTGATAAACACGCCGACTCCTCCTGGATATTTCGTAAACGCTTCCTTTAATGTTTCACGTGAAACATGTCCACTGATTCCCGTTTCCTTATGGATGTCTGGTTCAAGAAAGATCGGTTCGATCCCCAGCCATTCTAATGCATTGAACACCGATTTATGCGAATTACGCTGTACATAAACACGCTCTCCTCTTGCTGCTGTAGCTGCAAGCATCGCCCAGTTCCCAACGGTCGAACCATTCACAAGGAAATGACTCGCTTTTGCACCATAGACTTTTTGCAGCAAAGCTATCGCGTCAGCAATAGCCTCTTCCGGATGATGAAAATCATCTAGACCAGGTAATTCTGTGACGTCCCATTTAAAGAAGTCAGGAAGAGGCGTCAATGTTCCATTCTTATGACCGGGAACATGCCATGAGATGGGCGTTCGATCTAAGTGACGTTGAAGTGCATGTACAATAGGAAGTTCGTGTTTCATGAAAAAACTCCTTTTCCTCTAAAATGATTACACAAAAAGACCGACCTGCAATCTGCAGATCGGTCAAGTGCCTGGCAACGTCCTATCCTCACAGGGGGAAGCCCCCAACTACTTTCGGCGTTCAAGTGCTTAACTTCCGTGTTCGGCATGGGAACGGGTGTGACCACTTGGCTATCGTCACC
>NZ_CAXYJR010000002.1:0-223209 GCF_964277885.1 uncultured Exiguobacterium sp.
TTGTTGATGACTTCAGTTTTGAGGGCGCGAGCCCGTCGTCTGGTGACGATAGCCAAGTGGTCACACCCGTTCCCATGCCGAACACGGAAGTTAAGCACTTGAACGCCGAAAGTAGTTGGGGGCTTCCCCCTGTGAGGATAGGACGTTGCCAGGCAAACGGTGGTTCTGGAGCATACGCTCAAGGGCCGCCGCTTTTTTGTGTCTTTTTGTAGAAAGGCATGCATCCATTTTAATGAAGGGACTGAACAGGGATATGGCGAAAAAAACGAAACTACGCGTAGCCGTCGAAGAGAACGAGACGATTGGTGCCTGTTTGGATCGTATCGATGCCATGGGATACCGCCCGACGGTCCGACGAGAAGAGCCGATCTTTGGATTAGACGCGAATGGCGAACCGTATCCAATTCGTCAGCAAATCGTCTTCGATTGCAAAGTGAAAGAGAACGAATAACTGCCTAAAGCATACTCCGATTCATGTGGAGGGTGCTTTTTTTAGTGCTCGATTCGATGTGATACCTCCCAAGAAATAAACTCCGAATGGACACTAAACAAAATCAGAAAAATACCTTTTAAAACCGAACGATAAATTTTCAGAAAATTAAATTGTTCGCCTTTGGTTGACGCCTTGGGATGGACTTGTTAAGATGAAGTCGTGACAGGATGATTGAATATAAACACCTCGTATAATAGCAGGGATATGGCTTGCAAGTTTCTACCCAACGACCCTAAATCGTTGGACTATGGGGTATATGGATGTTCGTCGATATTTCTTTGGCGTACCTTTTTATACCCTAAGCCACCCTTTTAGCCGTGGTTTGGGCTTTTTTTATGCATAAAGGAGGAAACAGCGATGGGAAATGTAGAAGTCGGCGTCATCATGGGAAGTCAATCGGATTGGAAAACGATGAAACATACATGTGATGTGTTGGAGCAACTTGAGATTCCATACGAAAAGAAAGTCGTTTCCGCACACCGGACACCGGATCTAATGTTTCGTTATGCTGAATCAGCACGTGAACGAGGACTGAAGGTCATCATTGCCGGTGCAGGCGGTGCTGCTCATCTCCCGGGCATGGTCGCTGCTAAAACGACATTACCCGTTATCGGTGTTCCTGTGAAAAGTAGAGCGCTCCAAGGAATTGATTCCTTGCTCTCGATTGTTCAAATGCCAGGTGGAGTACCGGTCGCAACGGTCGCCATCGGAGAAGCAGGCGCAAAAAACGCCGGATTGCTAGCTGCTCAAATTCTCTCGATTCAAGATGAACGACTTGCCCGCAAGCTCGATCATATGCGAGTCGAACTAGAAGGAGACGTCATTGCATCTGGAGGGAACCTGCTATGAAACGAATCGGGATACTAGGCGGCGGTCAACTTGGTCGAATGATGGCTCTGTCGGCGCGTGAGATGGGCTTTGAGATTCTGACACTCGATCCAACGGACAACGCACCATGTGCGCAAGTGGCGGATCAACATATTCAAGCTGCTTTCACGGATGTCGAGGCAGCGAAACAGCTCGCAGCTGAATCAGATGTCGTCACCTACGAATTTGAGAATATCTCAACGGAAGTCGCTGAAGCGATCGGGACGAAACTGATTCATGGAACGGATCTCCTCTTTCAAACGCAACATCGGGTACGGGAAAAAGAGATGATTGAACGCATTGGACACTCTGTCGCTCCGTACTATCCGGTGACGCATCCGTCTGACTTAGAGGAAGCAAAACAACGACTCGGGTTACCGTTCGTCTTAAAGACAGCACGATTCGGATACGACGGAAAAGGACAGACCGTCATTCGGACGGAAGAACAGTTCCAAGCGGCAATCAAACAATTCGAACCAACAGAGTATGTTGCGGAGCAGTGGTTACCGTTTGATCAGGAAATTTCCGTCATCGTTACTCGCAGCGCAACAGAAACACGTGTATTCCCGGTCAGTGAGAACATTCATCAAGAGAACATTTTGCATCTATCGATCGTACCGGCACGGATTTCTGAATCACTCGAACAAGAAGCGATTGCGCTCGCTGAATCGATCGCGGATGCCGTCGGGCTGATCGGTACACTGGCTATCGAGTTGTTCGTCGTTGGTTCTCGACTAATCGTCAATGAACTAGCACCCCGACCACACAATTCGGGACACTATTCAATCGATGCTTGCGAAACATCCCAATTCGAGCAACATATCCGTGCCATCAGTGGTCTCCCACTCGGTGATACCCGTCTGACGACACCGGTCGTCATGGCGAACATCCTGGGTCAGCATGTCACAGCATTATACGAGGAACTACCGAGACTAAGCGCTCGGACGAAAGTTCACTTATATGGAAAAGCAGAAGCCAAGACAGGACGCAAAATGGGCCATTTGAACATTCTTGCGGACACCGTCGACGATGCTTTGGCAGAAGTCGAACGCCTGTCGATATGGAAGGAGACAGTTCAATGATCGAACGGTATACACGTCCTGAGATGAAAGCGATCTGGACCGAACAAAACAAATTCGAGGCTTGGTTAAAAGTCGAGATCCTTGCGTGTGAAGCATGGAGCGAACTAGGAGTCATCCCGAAAGAGGACGTCCAGTTGCTTTGGGACAATGCCTCTTTTGATGTCAACCGCATCCTTGAAATCGAGCAAGAGACACGTCATGATGTCATCGCCTTCACGCGTGCCGTCTCTGAGACACTCGGAGAAGAACGCAAGTGGGTCCATTACGGACTCACGTCAACGGACGTCGTCGATACAGCACTCTCGTATCTATTGAAGCAAGCAAACGACATCCTTGCTGCGGATCTCGATCGATTCATCGACATCTTAAAGGTCAAAGCGAACGAACATAAATATACGGTCATGATGGGACGCACACATGGCGTACATGCAGAACCGACGACGTTCGGTCTGAAACTAGCGCTTTGGTATGAAGAGATGAAACGAAACAAAGTCCGTTTTGAAGCAGCACGTGAGACGGTCGAATACGGCAAGATGTCAGGTGCCGTCGGAACATTCGCAAACATCGACCCATTTATTGAAAAGTATGTCTGCGAAAAGTTAGGAACAAAACCGGCTCCGGTCTCAACGCAAACGTTACAACGTGATCGTCATGCACACTACATGTCGACACTTGCTCTGATTGCAACATCAATCGAAAAGATGGCAACAGAAATTCGTGGTCTGCAAAAGACGGAGACACGTGAAGTCGAAGAATTCTTCGCTAAAGGTCAAAAAGGATCATCGGCGATGCCGCACAAGCGGAATCCAATCGGTTCAGAGAACATGACAGGTCTTGCCCGAGTCATCCGTGGACACATGGTGACGGCGTACGAGAACGTTTCACTCTGGCACGAACGGGATATCTCCCATTCTTCGGCAGAACGCATCATTCTTCCGGATGCGACAGGACTGCTCAACTATATGTTGAACCGTTTCGGAAACATCGTGAAGAACTTGACGGTCTTCCCGGACAACATGAAGCGGAACATGGACCGGACGTTCGGCGTCATCTTCTCGGGACATGTCTTACTCGCTTTAATCGAAAAAGGCTGGTCGCGTGAAGCAGCGTATGATTTCGTTCAACCGCGTGCGATGCAGGCGTGGGAAGAACAAATCATGTTCCGTGACTTGTTGTGGCAAGAAGAAAAGATTCAACAGCTTTTCACAGAAGAAGAGCTCGATGCGTGTTTCGATCCGACGTACCATACGAGTCGCGTCGATGAAATTTTTGAACGGTGTGGCTTGAACTAATCAACCTGAGACGGGGCACGTGCCCCGTCTACATCTTAGGATCATGGGGGACGAAAGCGATGCAACCACTTTATGAAGGAAAAGCAAAACGATTGTACACGACGCAGGAGCAGGATGTGCTCCGGATCGTCTATAAAGACGAGGCCACGGCATTCAACGGCGAGAAAAAAGAAGTCTTTGCTGGAAAAGGCGAATTAAACAACCGATTGACGAGTCATTTCTTTGAAATCCTCGAACAAGCGGGCATTCCGACACATTTCATTGAACGTGTCTCGGAGCGCGAACAGCTCGTACGTCGTGTCACCATCATCCCACTCGAAGTCGTCGTCCGAAACGTCGTCGCGGGGAGCTTGAGTAAACGGCTCGGTATCGAAGAAGGTACGGTGCTCGAAACACCAATCGTTGAGTTCTACTATAAAGATGATACGTTAGGCGATCCACTCGTCACCTCATCACACATTAATTTACTGAAGATTGCGACTTCTGAAGAGTTAAAAGAGTTGTCGGACAAAGCGCTTCGCGTAAACGAAGTATTGCAACCTTACTTCCGTCAAAACGGAATCACGTTGATTGATTTTAAATTGGAGTACGGCAAGACGGCAGACGGAACGATTCTACTAGCAGATGAGATTTCACCCGATACATGCCGCCTGTGGGATCAGGCGACAGGAGAACATCTCGATAAAGATGTCTTCCGCCGCAATATCGGTTCACTGACAGAGACTTACCAAACACTATTCAATCGCCTAGGGGGAAACACACAATGAAAAAAGTCATCGTATCGATCGCATTACGGGAAAGCATTTTAGATCCACAAGGAGTTGCTGTAAAAGGCGGATTGCAACAGCTTGGTTTTACGGGTGTCGAAAGTGTTCGAATCGGAAAACAGATTGAACTGCTCGTTGAAACGGAAACGACAGAAGCGATGATTCATGAGATGTGTCAAAAATTACTCGTCAACACGGTGATGGAAGATTACCAGATTACGATCGAAGAGGTGACGCCAGCATGAAGTTCGCGGTCATCGTCTTTCCGGGATCGAACTGTGATTTAGATATGTACCATGCAGTCAAGGATGCGCTCGGAGAAGAAGTTGAATATGTCTTCCATACCGAAACATCACTTGAAGGCTACGACGGCGTCCTACTGCCGGGCGGATTCTCCTACGGAGATTACCTTCGTTGCGGTGCGATCGCACGTTTTTCACCAATCATGGAAGAAGTCAAACGCTTTGCGGCAGAAGGGAAAACGGTCCTCGGGGTATGTAACGGATTCCAGATCCTTGTCGAAGCGGGACTCTTGCCAGGTGTCTTGCACCGCAACAACGGCTTGAAGTTCATGTGCCGGACGGTTGAACTAAAGGTTGAAAACACGAAGACACGATTTACATCGGATTATCTGCCAGGCGAGACGATTTCGATTCCAATCGCGCACGGTGAAGGAAACTACTACTGTGACGATGCGACTTACGCGATGCTCCAAACGAACGGACAAATCGCCTTCACGTATGTCGACAATCCGAACGGCTCACGCGGTGATATCGCCGGGATCACGAACAAAGCCGGCAACGTTCTCGGGATGATGCCACACCCGGAACGAGCGGTCGAGTTATTGACTGGCGGAACAGATGGACTAAAACTCTTTACTTCACTCGTCAAACAGGGGGCACACCATGCTAAAACAACAGTCTGAACCAACACCAGAATTGATTCAAGAGCAACGCGTCTATGCCACGATGGGCTTAAGTGATACGGAATACCAGATGGTCGTCGATTTACTCGGACGCCAACCGAACTATACGGAAACAGGATTGTTCTCGGTCATGTGGTCCGAGCATTGTTCATACAAGACATCTAAACCCGTCCTCCGTCAATTCCCAACGACTGGACCACGTGTCTTACAAGGACCAGGGGAAGGTGCAGGTGTCGTTGATATCGGCGATGAGCAGGCAGTCGTCTTTAAGATCGAAAGCCACAACCATCCATCCGCTGTTGAACCGTACCAAGGGGCTGCGACAGGCGTCGGCGGAATCATTCGTGACATCTTCTCGATGGGCGCACGACCGGTCGCACTCATGAACTCGCTCCGCTTCGGGCATCTCGGTACACCACGTGTCAATCAACTGTTCGAACAAGTCGTCGCTGGGATCGCGGGTTATGGCAACTGTGTCGGTATCCCAACGATCGGTGGCGAAATCGGATTTGATCGCTCGTATGAAGGCAATCCACTCGTCAACGCGATGTGTATCGGTTTGATCAACCATGCCGATATTCAAAAGGGTCAGGCAAAAGGTGTCGGCAACTCAGTCATGTACGTCGGTGCAGCTACTGGACGCGACGGGATCCATGGTGCGACGTTTGCCTCGGAGGATCTCGGAGAGGATACGGAAGCAAAACGTCCGGCTGTTCAAGTCGGTGATCCATTCATGGAGAAGCTATTGATTGAAGCGTGTCTTGAAATCGTCGGGCATCCGGCACTCGTCGGGATGCAGGACATGGGTGCTGCCGGACTGACATCGTCTTCAGCGGAGATGGCTTCAAAAGCCGGTATGGGCATCGAGATGCACCTCGATGACGTTCCACAACGAGAAACAGGGATGACTGCTTACGAAATGATGCTCTCGGAATCACAGGAGCGGATGTTACTCGTCGTCAAACGTGGTCGCGAAGCAGAGATCGAAGCGATCGTCAGCAAATGGGGACTCCATGCCGTTCACGTCGGAGAAGTCATTGAAGAGAAGGTCTTACGGTTGATTCATCACGGAGATATCGTGGCAGAAGTTCCAGTTGATGCGTTAGCAGAAGAAGCACCAGTCTACGAAAAACCATCGCGCGTCCCTGCGTATTACGAAGAATTCCAAGCGATGGAAGAGACACTTCCAGTCGTTGAAGACGTCGTTGAGACATGGCGGGCATTACTTCGTCAGCCGACGATCGCTTCAAAACGTTGGGTCTACGATCAGTACGATCATATGGTCCAGACATCAACAGTCGTCGCACCAGGATCAGATGCAGCCGTCATCCGTGTCCGCGGCACGAACAAAGCGCTCGCGATGACGACCGACTGTAACAGCCGCTTCGTCTACTTGGATCCATATGTCGGTGGACAGATCGCGGTGGCGGAAGCAGCCCGTAATATCGTCGCGAGTGGGGCGACACCACTCGCCATCACGGATTGCCTGAACTTCGGAAATCCGGATAAACCAGAAGGCTTCTGGCAGTTGCAGCAAGCAACAGCCGGTATGGCTGAAGCATGTCGTGTCCTTGAGACACCTGTCATCGGAGGAAACGTCTCACTCTACAACGAGTCAGCCGGTCAAGCGATTCACCCGACACCGGTCGTCGGAATGGTTGGCTTACACGAGCAAACGGAATGGATCACAACGCAACACGTCAAACAAGCTGGTGACCAGATCTATCTATTAGGAGAAACAACAGCCGAGTTTGGTGGTAGTGAGCTTCAATATATGCAATTCGGTAAATCATTCGGTCGCGCACCACAGATCGATTTAGCCGTTGAACACGCACGCTTACAATTGTTACAGCAGGCAGTACAAGCAGGTGAAGTCAATGCGATGCATGATGTGTCAGAAGGTGGTCTAGCCATCGCTCTCGCTGAGATGACGTTTGGAACGGATCTCGGGTTGACGGTTCAGTTTGACGGACCAACCTTACACCTGTTCAGTGAATCGCAATCACGCTTCGTCGTCACGGTGCCACAAGCGCACGTCACAGCATTCGAACAACGGACTGGTGCTCAAGCGATCGGTGTCGTCACGAACGATGAACTTCTCGTCATCGAAACGGTAGAGACACGGATCGAAGCAGACCGTTCGACCTTACAGGGAGACTGGGAAGGAGCAATCGCGTGTTATATGACATCAAAGGACTAAATGAGGAGTGTGGCGTCTTCGGGATCTTCGGACAACCGAATGCAGCGCAACTCGCCTATTACGGCTTGCATAGCTTGCAACACCGGGGACAGGAAGGGGCAGGCATCGTCACGAGTGACGGTGACGACCTCTTCCCGCACCGTGGGCAAGGACTCGTAACGGAAGTCTTTTCGGAAGAGACACTGACGAATCTGAAAGGACATCATGCAATCGGACATGTCCGGTATTCGACAGCAGGAGGAAACACGCTTGAGAACACTCAACCGCTTCATTTCAAATCGCGGACGGGAGATCTCGCCCTCGCACATAACGGAAACCTCGTCAACGCGGATTCACTGAAGCACCTGTTAGAAGCAGAAGGTGCCATCTTTCAGACGACAAGTGATACGGAAGTCGTCGCCCATCTCGTCAAACGCAGTAAGCTCGACACACTTGAAGACCGGATTGCTGACAGTCTCGCCCGTCTCGTTGGAGCGTTCGCCTTCCTTTTCTTAACGGAAGACACGTTATTCGTAGCGGTTGATCCACACGGGTTGCGTCCATTGTCACTCGGGAAGACACCGGACGGCGGCATCGTATTCGCGTCAGAGACATGTGCCTTTGATATCGTCGGCGCGGAGTTCATTCGTGATATCGAGCCAGGGGAGCTTGTAACGATCACAGAACACGGCATGTCGTCTCGTCAATACATGGAACCACGTGAACGGGCGATGTGTTCGATGGAATACATCTACTTCTCACGTCCGGATTCAATCATTGATGGCGTCAACGTCCATACAGCACGCAAAGCACTTGGGAAAAAGATGTATGAAGAAGCGCCGGTTGAAGCAGACGTCGTTACCGGAGTGCCGGATTCAAGTATTTCGGCAGCGATCGGTTACGCGGAAGCGAGTGGAATTCCATATGAAATGGGATTGATCAAGAATCGGTATGTCGGACGGACGTTCATCCAGCCGTCACAAGAGTTACGGGAACGTGGGGTCAAAATGAAGTTGTCCGCGCTACGCGGCGTCGTACAAGGAAAGCGTGTCATCATGGTCGATGATTCAATCGTCCGGGGAACGACGAGTCGTCGTATCGTCGGTTTGTTACGGGAAGCGGGTGCGACGGAAGTCCACGTCCGCATCACGGCACCACCGATTACGAATCCATGTTATTACGGGATTGATACATCGTCAAAAGACGAGCTGATCTCTGCCCGGTTGATGCCGGAAGAAATCCGTCAGGAAATCGGTGCGGATTCACTTGAATTCTTAACTGTACCGGGCATGGTCGATGCCATCGATCGCCCGTTCGATGGACCGTTAAAAGGACAATGTACCGCTTGCTTCACAGGAGAGTATCCGACACCGCTCGGTTCGCTCGAGTTAGAAGCTAAACTTTGATAGATGGGGGAAGAACATGAGCAAACATTACGAAGCAGCAGGTGTGAGTCTGACAGCAGGATATGAGTCAGTCACGCGAATGAAAAAACACGTCGCCCGTTCGATGCGTAAAGAAGTATTGACGGGACTCGGTAGCTTTGGTGCGATGTTCGACCTCAGCCAATTGCAGTTGAAAGAACCAGTCCTCGTCAGTGGGACAGACGGTGTCGGTACGAAGCTGAAACTCGCTTTCGCACTGGAACAACACGATACGATCGGAATCGACTGTGTCGCGATGTGTGTGAACGATATCATCGTCCAAGGCGCGGAACCACTTTATTTCCTTGATTATATCGCGCTCGGTCAGGCGATTCCGGCGAAGATCGAACGGATCGTCGCAGGTGTCGCGGAAGGGTGCGTCCAAGCGGGATGTACGTTAATCGGTGGTGAGACAGCAGAAATGCCAGGAATGTATGCGGACGGCGAATACGATATCGCCGGGTTCGCCGTCGGTGCCGTCGAGAAACAAAAATTGATCACAGGTGATCAGGTCGCGGCGGGAGATGTCATTCTCGGTCTCGCTTCGTCTGGCGTCCATTCGAACGGGTTTTCACTCGTCCGTAAAATCGTCGCCGACAGTGGTCTCCGCTACGAAGATGAAGTCATGATGCTCGGTCATACGCTCGGAAATGCGCTCCTAATGCCAACACGTATCTACGTCGAAGCGGTCAAAGCAGCCCTTGAGACGGAAAAGATTCAAGCGATGGTCCATATTACGGGTGGTGGATTCTACGAGAACGTACCACGAGTCTTACCGGAAGGTCTTGGCGCATCGTTCGACCCGAAAAAGTGGCCGACGTTACCAGTCTTCGACTGGCTCGAGCAAGCGGGTGATTTGCCACGACATGATATGTATAATGTCTTCAACATGGGGATCGGTTTCATGTTGATCGTCAAACCGGAAGATGTCGCGGAAGTGACAGCACGCCTCGCTCGTGAAAATGAGACAGCGTACGTGATCGGTCAGGTGACCGATCAAGAAGGTGTTCGGATTCAAGGAGTCGACGCATGAAGATCGCCTGTTTTGCATCAGGAAGCGGTAGTAATGTCGAAGCACTTTTTGAAGCAATCGAGGCAGGAGCGTTACATGCCTCGATTGAACTGATCGTCTGCGATCAACCGGACGCAGCAGTCATTGAACGGGCGAAACGACGCGGATGTGACGTCTTCGTCTTTCGGGCGAAGGACTATCCGGATAAACCGAGCTTTGAGCGGGAAATCATTGCCCGTCTTGAAGCGAAAGGTGTCGAACGGATCATTCTCGCCGGCTACATGCGATTGATTGGCGAAGAGTTGCTCGGACGATATGCAGGGCGGATCGTCAACATCCACCCGTCGCTACTTCCGGCCTTCCCGGGAAAAGATGCGATCGGACAAGCATTTCGTGGCGGAGTTAAAATCACAGGTGTTACAATTCATATAGTCGATGAAGGCATGGACACAGGACCAATCATGGCTCAAGAAGCCGTCCGGATTACAGAAGAGATGACGCGTGAAACATTGCAACAAGCGATTCAGCGTGTCGAACATAGACTGTATCCGCAAGTCATCGAAGAGTGGATGAAAGAGGAGGCAAACGTATGAGAGCGTTAATTAGTGTGTCGGATAAAACAGGAATCGTCGAATTAGGACGAGCGTTTCATGAAGCAGGGATCGAGCTCGTCTCGACAGGCGGAACACATCAAGCGTTAGAGGAAGCTGGGCTTCCGGTCATTGGTATCAGTGAAGTCACACAATTCCCAGAAATGCTTGATGGACGTGTCAAGACGCTCCATCCAATGGTTCATGGTGGATTACTCGGTCGTCGTGACCTCGAATCGCATCGTGAGCAGATGGCTGCGCAACAGATTCAACCGATTGATTTCGTCGTCGTCAATTTGTATCCGTTCAAGCAGACGGTCTTACAAGAAGACGTCGCTTATGCTGATGCAATCGAGAACATCGATATCGGTGGACCGAGCATGTTGCGTTCAGCAGCGAAAAATCACGCAGCTGTCACGGTCGTCGTCGACCCAGCTGATTACGAAACGATCGTTGCTGAGATTCGTGAAGGCGGTACGACGTTTGAGACACGTCAACGTCTTGCGGCGAAAGCCTTCCGTCATACAGCGGCGTACGATGCGTTGATCGCGGATTATTTCTTGACGCAAACAGGTGAGAAGTTCCCGGATCAGTTGACGATCACGCTTGAAAAAGTCCAGGATCTCCGTTACGGAGAAAATCCACACCAAGAAGCAGCCTTTTATAAAACACCGATTTACCGTGGAGCTTCTCTCGCTTCAGCGAAACAGTTACACGGTAAAGAGTTGTCGTATAACAACATTCAAGATGCGAACGCCGCACTCGAAATTCTCGACGAGTTCCGTGAAGCAGCAGCCGTCGTCGTCAAACACATGAACCCATGTGGTGTTGCCGTCGGTCCAACGATCGGAGAGGCATTCCGCCGCGCTCATGCAGCCGATCCAGTGTCGATCTTCGGTGGCATCGTCGCCTTGAACCGTGAAGTCGATTTAGAGACAGCAGAACAATTAAGCGGCATCTTCCTTGAGATCATCATCGCCCCATCCTTCACGGAAGAAGCATTCGCCTTGTTGTCAGCGAAAAAGAACATCCGTCTGCTTGAACTTGACGTCAAACGTGTCCAAGCAATCCGTTATACGGCAGTCGCTGGCGGCATGCTCGTTCAAGACAGTGACGATGAGACATTAGATGATGCAGCCGCACGCGTCGTCACGGACCGCAAACCGACAGCAGCGGAATGGGAAGATTTGAAACTCGCATGGCGCGCCGTCAAACACGTCAAGTCGAATGCGATCGTTCTCGCGAAGGACGAAGTGACCGTCGGTGTTGGTGCAGGTCAGATGAACCGTGTTGGTTCAGCGAACATCGCGATTACGCAAGCTGGAGAAAAAGCGGTTGGTGCGTCCCTTGCTTCCGATGCCTTCTTCCCGATGGGGGACACAGTCGAAGCGGCAGCAGCAGCTGGCATTACGGCAATCATTCAACCAGGCGGCTCGATTCGCGACCAAGAGTCGATCGATGCGTGTAACAAACACGGCATCACGATGGTCTTTACGAACGTTCGACATTTCAAACACTAAGCGGAGGCGATTTGAATGAAGGTATTGGTGATTGGTAAAGGAGGGCGTGAACACGCGCTCGTCTGGAAGCTGGCACAGGATGAACGGATCGAGACAGTGTATGCGGCGCCCGGAAATGCCGGGATGACACAAGCCACATGTGTTCCGATCGCCGAAGATGCTATCGATGAACTCGTGACGTTCGCACAAGACGAACAGATTGATTGGACGATCGTCGGACCAGAAGGACCACTCGTTCTCGGAGTCGTTAACGCCTTTCAGGCAGCGGGACTGCAGATCTTCGGACCAACACGGGAAGCGGCGGCGATCGAAGGAAGTAAGCAGTTTGCAAAAGAATTGATGGAGCGTGCCGGTATTCCGACCGCTGCTCACGCAGTCTTTACTTCAGCAGCAGATGCAGAAGCGTATGTTCGCAAAGCGGGTGCACCGATCGTCATCAAAGCCGATGGACTTGCTGCCGGAAAAGGCGTCACAGTCGCAGAAACTGTCGACCAAGCGCTTGCAGCAATTCACGATACGTTTGCCGGAGAATACGGTCATCAAAGCCGCGTCGTCATCGAAGAATGTCTAGTCGGGGAAGAATGTTCGTTGATGGCATTCGTGCACGAAGAGACCGTCATCCCGATGGTATTGTCGCAAGATCATAAACGAGCGTTTGACGGTGACTTAGGTCCGAACACAGGAGGAATGGGCGCGTATTCACCGCTTCCTCAGTGGGACGAAGCAGCGTTGACGACAGAAGCTGTTGATCGCATCATTCAGCCGCTCGTCGATCAGATGGCAAGCGAAGGGATTCCGTTCACCGGCTTCCTCTATGCCGGTCTGATGCTGACGAAACAAGGACCATTTGTCATCGAGTTCAATGCTCGGTTCGGTGATCCGGAAACAGAGGTCATTCTTCCGCGCTTAGAGACGCCGTTGCTTGATGTCATCATGCCGTTGATGGACGGACAGACACCAGAAGTCGTTTGGACAAATCAAGCAGCTGTCGGTGTCGTCGTCGCAGCAGAAGGATATCCGGAAGCGCCAAAAACGGGACAAGCGATTCCACTTGATCAGATTGGGAACGGTCTTCTCGTCTTTCATGCCGGCACGGCAGAACGAGACGATCAACTTGTCTCAGCTGGTGGACGTGTCCTCGTGTGTGTCAGCCGTGCTGAGACAATCGAGCAGGCTGTCGAACAGGTCTATGCAAACTTACCAGACGTGACGGATCAGCCATTCTTTTACCGAACTGATATCGCTCAAAAAGCCTTTCGTGCCTCGCATGAATCATGATATCTGAACCAGACGTGCTCGAAGGAGTCGCGTCTGGTTTTTTGTTTCTTGGCGAAGTGCACGAAAAGATTTGTCTTCCATGGCGAATTTGTGTTATTTTGACCAAATGAATCCGGAACGGGGCAAAACTTCTTGAAACTTACTTAGCAACATTTTAGTATAAGAACTATAAGAAAGCGTTTTCAATAAAACAAAGGAGGTCGAGCTTTCGTGAAAAAAAATTGTGGAAGATCCCCTTGGACGAAATCTGAAGTACGAACACACCAAGCGGTCATCAGCGGAAAGCTTGCACCGACACTTGTCATACAGAATGCCACTTACCTGAATCATGGTGTCAAAGCATGGCGGACGGCGAACATCTGGATCAGTGGCGACCGGATCGTCTATGTCGGTCCAGAGATGCCGGAACAAGCCGATGCGTACCATGATGCGACAGGTCAATATATCGTACCCGGTTACATTGAACCCCATGCCCATCCGTTCCAACTTTACAATCCAGCGAGTCTTGCAAAATTCGCAGCAGAGCGGGGAACATCGACGCTCGTCAACGATAACATGTTGTTATTATTAGAGCCGACGGAGCAAGCGTTTGCTCAAGTCGAGGCGCTAGCAGACTTACCGACCTCAATGTACTGGTGGGCACGACTCGACGCACAAACCGAGCTTGATGCCGACAGTATCTCAATCGATAATCGCCGGATTCAAGCGTGGCTCAAGCATCCACAAGTCATCCAAGCAGGTGAGTTGACGGGATGGCCACGTCTCTCGCAAGGGGACGATGAATTGCTCCATTGGATGCAGGATGCGATCAAACTCGGAAAACCGATCGAAGGTCATTTCCCTGGGGCTTCAGCGAAGACGCTGACGAAGATGGCGCTGTACGGCGTGACGAGCGATCACGAAGCGATGACGGTTGAAGAAGCGATGACACGTCTTGAACTTGGCTACACGACGACGATTCGTTATTCATCGATTCGTCCGGATTTACCGGATATTTTTAAAGGTCTCGTCGAAGCAGGGTTGACGCAGTTCGATAAGGTACTCGTGACGACAGATGGTTCAACGCCGTCCTTTTATAAGGCAGGCATGATGGACGAGACGATTCGATTGATGCTTGAGGCAGGCATCCCGGTCGAAGAAGCGTATCGGATCGCGTCGTACAATGCAGCGCGTCATTTTAATCTCGATCATCTACTCGGGAGTATCGCACCAGGACGGATTGCGCATCTTAATTTCCTTGAGGCAAAAGACGCTCCGACACCTGTCGCCGTACTTGCGCGCGGCACATGGGTCCGTCAAACCGACATCCCATGTTACCCGGCAGAAGCGCTTGATGCTGCTTATGCACTCATGCCACGATCAGAAGTCCAGGTTTCGTTAACGGAACAGGATTTTTCATTCAGCATGCCGGTTGGTCTTGAGATGGTCAATTCCGTCATCATGAAGCTCTATCAAGTCGAACACGATACAAGTGTGCCTGTGCTACCAGCAGGATGTGATGAATCCTTCCTGATGTTACTCGACCGAGAAGGGAAGTGGCGACTGAATACCGTTCTGAAAAACTTTGCGACACAAGTCGGGGGTCTCGTCAGTTCGTACTCGATTAGCGGTGATATCTTGATGATCGGTAAATCGAAACGAGACATGCAAGTCGCGTTTGATCGCATGAAAGCGTTCGGCGGCGGAATCGTTCTCGTCGAGGACGGAGAAGTCATCGCTGAAGTTCCATTGACCTTAATGGGGCAGACGTCCGACTTACCACTTGAGGATTTGATCGTTCAGGAAACCGCTCTACGGGAAGCGTTGTTCGAACGCGGTTATGCGTTTGAAGATCCTGTCTATACGTTGCTATTCCTAGCGTCAACTCACTTACCATATGTGCGGATCACACCGCAGGGAATATACGAAGTCCTTCGAAAAAAAGTCCTTTTCCCAGCGATTTTGCGATGACGCTTGAATTTTAAAACGTCGCGCTTTAAACTATTAAAGAGCAATTGAATGGGAAAGGGAGTTACAAGATGCAACTCGATAAATTGCGTGGAAAAGAATTAGATCAGTTATTTACAGCCATCATGAAGATGGATTCATTAGAAGATTGTTATACGTTGTTCGAAGACTTAGCGACCGTCAACGAAATCCAGGCGCTCGCCCAACGTCTGGAAGTCGCGCGTCAATTACGTGAAGGCAATACGTATCACAAAATCGAAAAGGCGACCGGTGCTTCAACAGCAACGATCTCGCGTGTCAAACGTTGCTTGAACTACGGTTCGGGCGGTTATGATCTGGCGCTTGCCCGCCTAGGTCTTATCGAGCAAGAAGTAGCGGATAACTAATGTTATCCGCTACTTCTATGAAGGGGGGCGTGTCACATTGGATTTTGCGTTACAACAAAGAATTCAACATTTCATTCGAAAGTTGACGCCCATCCAGTCACTCGTCATCATCTACTTCGTTGCAGTCATCATCGGAATCATTCT
This sequence comes from uncultured Exiguobacterium sp., assembly GCF_964277885.1. NCBI lineage: Bacteria > Bacillati > Bacillota > Bacilli > Caryophanales > Exiguobacterium > uncultured Exiguobacterium sp. The sequence continues at coordinate 15,907 of NZ_CAXYJR010000002.1, forward strand.
GCTCGGTCTGCCGTGGTCGACGAAAGGAAATTACAACTGGGACTTCACGGACCTCGTCTTCATGGCGGTTAGTTGTGTCAGTGTCACGGGTTTGACGACGGTCTCAGTCTCAGAAACCTTCACGACGTTTGGCTACTTCATGATCATGATTTTAGTGCAAGTCAGCGGAATTGGCTTGATGTCGCTTCATATCGCGATGTGGGTCATCCTCGGAAAACGAATCGGCTTTCGGGAACGCCAGCTTGTCGTCCGAGATCAAAACCAGACGACGATGCAGGGTGTCGTCAAATACATCCGGGAAGTCATCTTGATCATCGTCTCGATTGAATTGATTGGGGCTTTGATTCTCGGACTATATTACACGAAATATTTTCCGACACTCGGAGAAGCGATGCTTCAAGGACTGTTCGGATCGGTCAGTGCGACGACGAATGCTGGTTTTGATATCACGGGTGAATCGTTACTACCGTTTCGCGGTGATTTGTTCGTCGTCTTCATGCAAATCTTGTTACTGACACTTGGTGCGATCGGGTTTCCTGTACTCGTCGAAGTCAGGCGCTATATTTCCTACCGGGCGACACGCCAAGCAACGCGTCAACCGTACCACTTTTCACTATTTACAAAATTGACGGCGTCAACGTTCTTCATTCTCGTCCTGTTTGGAACGGTAGCATTGCTTCTATTTGAATGGAATCAGTCTTTTAAAGGCTTACCAATCAATGAGAAGCTCGTCGATGCCTTGTTCCAATCTGTCACGACCCGAAATGGTGGATTAACGACGGTCGACATCACGTCCTTCTCACAAGCCTCGATCTTCGTCTTATCGCTCTTGATGTTCATCGGGGCGTCGCCGTCTTCGGTTGGTGGAGGGATTCGAACGACGACCTTCGCTGTCGCCGTCTTGAGTGTCATCGCCTTTATTCGGGGCGAATACGGGATTAAAATCTTTGGTCGTGAAATCGGTCAATCGGATATTTGGAAGGCCTTCGTCGTCATCGTTGTTTCGACCGGCGTGACGATCGTCGGGCTGATCGTTTTATTGATTGTTGAGGATGCACCGTTCCTGGTGCTGTTTTTTGAAGCCTGTTCAGCGTTCGGAACGACCGGTCTATCGCTCGGCATCACCGATCAACTGTCGGATATCGGAAAATGGACATTGTCTGTGCTGATGTTCATTGGGCGAATCGGTGTCATCTCGTTCGTTCTTCTCCTGAAAGCAAACCAACCGAAACGTAACTACAACTATCCGAAGGAATCCGTCATCATCGGATAAGGAGGCTCTTTCATGAAACGTGCCTTTTGGATCAACTTCGCCTATATTTTTGCTGTTCCTGTCTTACCGTTTTTGGCGCTCGTCAATGGGCGAGCACTCTGTTCACCGGATTCACCGTTACTGGACGTCCCGATACTCGGCTTCTTTTTGGCAGAACCATGGGCGTTCGTGCCGGTATATGCGGTCTTTGCGTTGTTACTTGCATCGTTATTGACGAAACGACGGACACGCGTCTAACCATCTCGCCCTGCGCGAGATGGTTTTTTGTTTTATACTGAATGTGGAATGAGAAAGAGAGGATGGGACGAACCGTGTTATTACCTTTTAATGAATGGCGACATGTCTTTAAACTAGATCCAGCTAAAGCAATCGATGATGCGAGCCTGCAGGCGATTGCGACGTCCGGAACGGATGCGATCCTTGTTGGTGGAACGGATGACATCACACTTGATGCGACGCTTGATCTTTTGATGCGTTTGCGACGATATCCCGTCGCAGTAGCGCTCGAGATTTCAGAACTCGAAGCCGCGACGATGGGATTCGATACGTATTTGACACCAACTGTCCTGAATGCCGGAACGTTGGAGTACGTCGTTGAAAAACAAGTCGAAGCATTAGAACAAGTCGGTCATATGCTGGCGCACGCTGATCTTGTCGGGGAAGGGTATATCGTCCTGAATCCTGATGCGAAGGTCGCGCATGTGACGCAAGCAAAACCGTTAACGTTAGATGAGACCGTCGCTTACGCGCAGTTAGCGGATAGTGTCTTCCGTCTACCGGTCGTGTATCTCGAATACAGCGGCGTTTACGGAGAACCGGAACGAGTCGCGGCCGTTCGCGACGTCTTGAAGCAGGCACGCCTGTTTTACGGTGGTGGAATCGACTCCGAAGAGCGAGCGCGTGAGATGCTACAGTATGCGGATACGATCGTCGTCGGGAACGTCATTTATGAGGATTTAAAAGCAGCGCTTGCGACCGTCGCAGCGACACGATAAAATATAGGAACAAAAGTTCGGAATATAAGAAATGAGGCTATTGATATGTTTAATTTGAGTGAACAGCTCGTCAGTGGACTAAACCCTGAGCAAGCAAGAGCGGTCAAGCATACGGAAGGTCCACTGCTGATCATGGCAGGAGCCGGTTCCGGGAAGACACGCGTCCTGACACACCGGGTCGCTTATTTGATGGCGGCTAAACAAGTCGCACCGTGGAACATCCTCGCGATTACGTTCACGAACAAGGCGGCGCGGGAAATGCGAGACCGGATCGGTCGTTTAGTCGGTGGTGTCGCGAATGATATTTGGGTCTCGACCTTCCACTCGATGTGTGTCCGGATGTTACGTCGTGACATCGATCAGCTTGGGTACGACCGCAACTTCACGATTCTTGATTCAAGTGATCAGCAGTCGGCGATCAAGCTCGTCTTAAAGGAACAAAACTTGGATCCAAAAAAATGGGATCCACGTTCGATGCTGACGATCATCTCGTCACAGAAAAATGAATTACGCAGTGCTGAATTCTACGCCTCGATCGTGACGAGCCCGTATGAGAAGACCGTTGCTGAAATCTATAAAGGATACGAAGCGGTCTTACGCCGGAACAATGCGCTCGACTTTGATGATTTGATCGGAAAAACGACGGAATTGTTCAAGAAGAGTCCGGATGTTCTTGCTTACTATCAGAAGAAATTCCGTTACATCCATGTCGATGAGTATCAAGATACGAACAAAGCTCAGTATGATCTCGTCAACCTGTTAGCGTCGGGACATCAGAATCTCTGTGTCGTCGGGGACTCGGATCAGTCAATCTATCGCTGGCGTGGTGCTGACATCGCGAACATCCTCTCGTTCGAAGAGGACTATCCGAATGCAGCCGTCATCTTACTCGAGCAAAACTACCGTTCTTCGAAACGGATCTTGGAAGCGGCCAACCACGTCATTCAAAACAACTCGACGCGTAAAGATAAGAAACTTTGGACGGATAATGATGAAGGCGAGAAGCTGATCGTTCATACAGCGGAGAATGAGCGAGAAGAAGCCTTTTATATCGTCCAAGAGATTCGGAACTCACTCCGCTACGGGATGAAACTGAGTGATATCGCGATTCTATACCGGACGAACGCACAATCGCGTGCGATCGAGGAAACGCTTCTTAAGTCGAACGTTCCGTATAAAATGATTGGCGGCACGAAGTTCTACGATCGTAAGGAGATCAAGGACGTACTCGCTTATCTTCGTTTAATCTCGAACCCGGATGAAGATCTGTCCTTCGCGCGGATCGTCAACGAACCAAAACGCGGCATCGGCGCGACGACGATTGATAAGCTGCGTGATTTCGCCGACTTGCAAGGCGTGTCATTGATGGAAGCGATTCGCGATATCGAATTGTCGAGTATTGCACCGAAGACGGCAGCGAAGCTGACGGATTTCCGGACGATGATTCTTGGACTCAGCCAAATGCAAGAATTCATCAGCCTGTCGGAACTGGTCGAAGAAGTGCTCGAGAAAACAGGCTACCGTCAAGTACTGAAGGAAGATAAGACGCTTGAAGCGCAAAGTCGTCTTGAGAACATCAACGAGTTCATCACCGTTGCGCAAAACTTTGAGAAGGAAACGGCGAAAGCCGATCCAGAAGACCGGACGATCATCGCCTTCTTGACTGATTTGACACTCGTCGCTGATGTCGATTCACTCGACGAGACGGATCCGGAAGAACAAGTTACGTTGATGACGCTTCACTCGGCAAAAGGGCTCGAGTTCCCGGTCGTCTTCTTGATTGGGATGGAGGAAGGGTTGTTCCCACATAGCCGTTCGCTTCAAGATGAAGACGAGATGGAAGAAGAACGTCGCCTCGCGTACGTCGGGATCACACGTGCTGAGAAACGCCTTTACTTGTCACATGCTCGGATGCGCTCCCTGTACGGACGGACGAACGCGAACCAAGAATCACGGTTCCTAGCGGAGCTGCCGGAAGTCGTCATCGAGCGGACCGGTAAAAAAGCGAAGCCACTCCCGTGGGAAGACCGTCCTGTCCCGCAAGGCAAAGCTGTCATCGGTCGCTCAATCAGCAAACCGACAGCGATGAAGACGTCAGGTGCGGAAACGCTCGGTTGGTCGGTCGGAGATAAGGCAGAGCACGGGAAATGGGGACTCGGTACAGTCGTCCAGACTCGTGGTGAAGGAGATAATCTTGAAATCGATATCGCATTCCCAGCAGTCGGAATCAAACGACTGCTCGCGAAATTTGCACCGATTAAAAAGGTATGACGGGAGGTCCGCAGATGGACGCAAGCCAGCGTATAGATGAGATTCGTCAAACATTAAACCGATACAGCTACGAATACTACGTACTGGATCAACCAACTGTACCGGATGCGACGTACGATCAATTACTTCGTGAACTGACGGAGTTAGAAACAGAGCATCCAGAACTGATCACACCGGATTCGCCAACGCAACGCGTCGGTGCGGCACCGCTCGAAGCGTTCGAGAAGGTGACGCATGATTTACCGATGCTGTCGCTCGGAAATGTCTTTGATGAGACAGAAATTCGCGAATGGGTTGCTCGGATTGAGCGGTCGCTCGGACGTTCGACGACGTATGTCGCCGAACTAAAATTCGATGGACTTGCGATTTCACTGAAATACGAAGACGGTCGATTCGTTCGTGGAGCAACGCGTGGCGATGGAACAGTCGGTGAAAACATCACGCAGAACCTACGGACGATCAAAGCGTTACCGCTGCGTTTGCAGGCAGAAGAGACGGTCGAGGTCCGCGGTGAGGCTTACATGCCGAAACAATCGTTCGAACGCTTGAATGAAGATCGGGCAAGCCGGGAAGAGACATTGTTCGCGAATCCGCGTAACGCGGCCGCAGGTAGTCTGCGTCAGCTGGATTCGTCGATTACAGCGTCGCGCAATCTGTCGTTGTTCGTGTATGGCGTCGGCGTCAATACGTTGACGGCCCGTTCACATAGCGAAGCGATGGCCCAACTCGCTTCACTCGGGTTACCGACCAATCAACATATGCAGACGTGTGAGACGGTGGAAGAGATACTTGCCTATATCGCGCACTGGACGGAAGCACGCGCGAGCCTACCGTATGAGATCGACGGAATCGTCTTGAAAGTCGATCGATACGATGATCAGGAAGAGCTCGGCTTCACAGCAAAAAGTCCCCGCTTCGCAACAGCCTATAAGTTTGCGGCGGAAGAAGTCATGACGACGGTCGAAGACGTTGATTTCAGTGTCGGTCGGACCGGGAAAGTCACACCGCGTGCTCGTTTTGCACCGGTCGTCGTCGCAGGATCAACGGTGACGTATGCGACACTGCACAATGCTGACTTCATCGCCGAAAAAGATATCCGTCTTCAGGACTCGGTCATCATCAAAAAAGCAGGCGATGTCATCCCGGCAGTCGTACAAGTCGTCACGGCAGAACGGACAGGGGAAGAAACACCGATCGTCTTCCCGACGCATTGTCCGGCTTGTCAGTCGGAACTTGTCCGTCTCGAAGGTGAAGTCGACATCCGCTGTGTCAGTCCGGAATGCCCAGCACAATTGATGGAAGGCATCATTCATTTCGTTTCGCGTCAAGCGATGAACATCGATGGTCTCGGTGAAAAAGTCGTCCGTCAATTGTATGATCATGAAGCGATCCGGACGATTGCCGATTTGTATCGACTCGATCGTGAGGAGTTATTGACGTTTGACCGAATGGGTGAGACGTCCGTCGATAAATTACTTGCAGCAATCGAAGCCTCGAAACAGAACTCAGTCGAACGTCTCTTATTTGGTCTCGGAATTCGACTCGTCGGTCAAAAAGCGGCGTATCTCTTAGCGGAACGTTTTGATTCGTTAGCAGGGATTGCGGCAGCAAGCTACGATGAGATCGTCGCGATCGATGGCATCGGTGGGAAAATCGCGGATTCGATCGTGAAGTATTTCGAACATCCAGAAGCTCAGGCGTTGATTCGTGATTTGGAACAACTCGGCGTCAATCAACGTTTCCTCGGGGAGCGGGTCGATCAGACAAATGCACCACTCGGTGGCAAAACGATTGTCTTGACGGGAACGCTCGAAAGCTTAAAACGATCAGAGGCCGGTAAACGACTCGAAGCACTCGGTGCCGATGTGACAGGAAGTGTCAGTAAAAAGACAGACGTACTCGTCGCAGGGGAAAAGGCAGGTTCTAAGCTGACGAAGGCTGAATCGCTTGGCATCGAAATTTGGGATGAAGCGCGTCTGTTAGAAGAACTAGCTAAACACGAAGCGTGAGAATAATCAAACAAAAAAGGAAGGCGGAATTCCGCCTTCCTTTTTTCGTGTGGGAGAACTTGTTACGAAGTGATTGTCTCGCTCCGAATCAAGGTACCTTGTTTGATGAGACGATTCGTTGCCGTTTCCGGTGGATCACAGGTGATCAATGTGATGGTTGGGGAAGCGACGGATTGATCGAGGACGGACAACGTCGTCGGTGTGACAAGACGACTTGAGGTGATGCGGTACGTATACCGATGTGTTTTTGTCGTGACGATGACAGTATCACCTTTCTTGACGTCAGGCAGACGATTGAAGTGAAGCCCTTCCGTGAAACTTCGGTGTCCGGCGAGTGCGTAATTCCCTTTGCCGGGTGATCCAGTTTTCGGAATATGACCGATACTTCGGTCGAGGACCGCTGTCGTCGATCCCTCTAAGATGACTTGTTCGAAATCGATGCTTGGAATCGAGAGTAATCCGACACCCGATTTCGCGAGCGGTTGTTTGGTCTCTTTCGCATCAACGGTCTTCAAACTTTTCGTCCATTGTTCCTTTAAATTGGCTGCCTCTTGTTCACGCTGATAGTCACTGATGAAGGGCCAAGCAATAAGGGCGATGCCTGCCAGTAAAAAAAGCAGACCGATGAATTTACGACGTGTCATAAGAAAAGTCCTTTCGGATACGCCAAGGCGCATCATCTTTTTTGAAAAACAGGGGAAAACTTGTCCTTCCCCGATGGAAAACGATTCTGTTATGATAAAGAGAACGATTTGAAAACATGGGGTGCAAATAGAGATGAACTATAAAACAGCAGTAGCGTTGACGTTATCAAGTACGTTATTTTTAGGTGCTTGTTCGTTCGACCTTTCGCCAAGTAGCGATACAAAAGAAGTTATTACCGAAAGTGAACAAGGCAAGGAAGTCCAAGCGGTCGTCAGTCCAGCGATTGATACGACGGATTCATATTACCGGACGGTTTTACCGTTTCGTCCGAGTGTCGCGCGTGGGATGACACAAAAGCGTGTCAGTTCGCGTCTTGAACTCGATGAAATCGAAACAGGATTGATGCGTCACTCGACACAGTTTTTTGATCCGGAAAAATACTATTATCAAGAAGGGCAGTTACTCGAAGCTGACCAAATCGCGAAATGGCTGTTACGAAAAGGGAAAGCAGGCGATGGCGTCAGCGATCCTGAAGGTTTAAACCCAGCCTACACGTCTGGTAAGTCGTATAAAGAAAAAAATCAAAAGTCTCCTTTGATTCTATCGCACATTTTAGAGCAAGACTACATGCTTGAAGAAGATAAGAAGCTCGAACTTGGTGGTACATCAATCGCTCTTGTCTTAAATAGTGAATATGTTTTTCAGGATGAGAACTACGGACCGACCTACACTGTGAAACTCGATGAAAAGAAGGTCGTTGCCAAAGGGAAGCAAATGGCGAACGATTTAGTCAAGAAGATGCGTAAGACGCAAGGGATGAAGACGACGCCGATTCATGTCGCGCTCTATCTCCAAGAAAAAGAAGGGTCACCGGTTTCCGGTCACTATCTGTCGTCTGCCTTCATCGGTCGCGGGAATCAAATCAGTGCGAACGACTGGAAAAACTATGATGAGCGGTATTACTACTACCCATCAGCGCGCGCAACGAATGATGTACGGGATGATGCAGCGAAGTTTGATTTGTTTAAGGACCGTCTAGAAGACTACTTCCCGAACTATACCGGTATGATGGGAGAAGGATTCTATCAAGAAGGTGAACTCAAGAAGCTTGAGATGAAAATTCCTGTTCAATTTTACGGCAAGGCAGAGCTTGTTGCGTTCGTACAGTACGTGACGTACTTGCTCGAGAATCGTTGGGAATATAACAGAAATATTCCGACGACAATCACCGTGACCAATCTGAACGGTGATACGGAAGCAATGTTATTTCTTGATCCAGATACAAAAAAACCGATCGTTAAGATTCGCTGATTCCTTTATTTTCGTTATCTGCTCGTCCCACTATCTGAAGCGACATTTCCCCAATGAGCGGAATGTCGCTTTTTTGTATGACGGACGCTTGAAGAAAAAAGTATATGAATAAGAAAGGAAGGGTATGGAAGAAGAATGGTATTTTGTTTCACTTTCCCATTTTTTAGATTTACGAAAGTCAGTAGGAGAGAGCATAATGGAAGAAGAACAGTTCTATATACGGAAACGGCGTGATGAATCGTCAGTTCTTTTAAAAGAAGATGATAAAGGGGAGATTTAGATGAAAGGCGGTATCTACTCACAAATTGGTGCAGTCCGAGAGGAACTACCATCATCCTCACGAAAAGTCGCAGACTACGTCCTGACGCATATGAACCAAATTGCGCGCATGACGATTCACCAACTCGCAGAAGAGTCGGATACAAGTGCTGCTGCGGTCGTTCGCTTTTGCCGCGCACTTGGGTTAAAGGGATATCCAGAACTTCGGATGCGAATTTCGGCTGATACGGCACGAACGGATTTAAAAGGATATCATGATATCGAAAAGGATGAACGTCCAGTCGACTTGATTGAAAAAACACTCAGCAACAGCATTCAAGCGTTACAGGATACTGCGAAGCAGTTGAATGATGAACGGATTGCGGATGCGATTGATGTGATTGATCAGGCACGTGCAATTTATTTTTACGGGATTGGGGCATCGCATGTTGTAGCCGAAGACGCAGCTCAAAAATGGACGCGCGTTGGGAAACTAGCAATTCAAGAAACGGACCAGCATCTACTTGCAACGATTCTAGCGAATGCACGTAAAGAAGATGTCTTCTTTGCGATTTCCTACAGCGGAGAAACGGAAGAGGTCATCGAGTTGATCCGTTTGGCGAAAATTCAAGGACTAAAGGTCATCAGTCTGACACGTTTCGGGGACAACCGGATCAGCCAACTAGCGGATATCGCGCTTTGGACATCACGCGCACCGGAAGCGCCGCTTCGTAGTGCAGCGCTCAGTTCGCGTCTCGCCCAACTATTTGCGATCGATGTCTTGTTCTTATCGTATGCTGCGGGACATTATGAAGACACACTTGAACGTCTTCAATACACGCGAGAAAGCGTTAAGACACTGCATCAAAAGAAATAAGGGGGATACATATATGTCAGAACGAACTGCCGGACTAGACGCGTTGTATCCAGAAATGGTCGAGCGCCGTCGCTATTTACATCAGCACCCAGAATTGTCGTTTCAAGAAGTTGAGACTCCACGTTATATCGCGCAACATTTAAAAGCGCTCGGAATCGAAGTCAAGACCGGAGTCGGCGGACGTGGTGTCGTCGGGTACATTCGTGGAGGAAAACCGGGGAAGACCGTTGCGTTACGTGCCGACTTCGATGCCTTACCGATTGCTGACGCTAAGGAGGTCGCGTATCGGTCGACGATTCCGGGTGTGATGCATGCATGCGGTCACGATGGTCATACGGCGACGTTACTCGCCGTCGCAGAAACGCTCATGCAACAGCGGGAATCGTTACCGGGAAATATCGTCTTGATTCATCAACATGCAGAAGAAGTCGTTCCGGGTGGTGCACGCGATATGATTGCGGACGGTTGTCTCGAAGGGGTCGATGTCATCTTCGGAACGCATCTTTGGTCAACGATCGATTTAGGACATGTCGGTGTTCGGACCGGTCCGATCATGGCAGCGGCTGATAAGTTCGAGCTGACCTTATATGGAAAAGGCGGACACGGTGCGAAACCACATGAGACGATTGATGCTGTCTTACTCGGGGCAACGATCGTTAAGGAATTACAATCAATCGTCAGTCGTCAACTCAATCCACTGGAGCCGGCAGTCGTGACCGTCGGAACATTACATGCGGGGAATACGTTTAATGTCATTGCAGATCAAGCGACGTTGACAGGAACGGTCCGGACGTTTGATGAAGCGACAGCGGACGAGATCATCGAGCGGATGGAGCGAACGATCAAAGGAATCTGTGAGGCGGTCGGAGCAACGTATCACTTTACATACGAAAAAGGCTATCCGGCTGTCATCAACCATGCTGCACCCACCGCATTGATTGAATCTGTCGCACGAGAAGTTTTAGGAGACGCGCGTGTATTTGAAATTGAACCGACGATGGGTGGCGAGGACTTCGCTTATTACTTGCAACACGTACCTGGTGCGTTCTTCTTTACAGGAGCGGGAGATGCTTCGTATCCACCGCATCATCATCCACAGTTTGATTTTAAGGAGCCGGCGATGCTCGATGCAGCGCGTATTCTCGTCGAAGCGACATGGCGTTACTTAGAACAAACGACTGAAGCATGAAAAAAATCGCTCGTCTTGACTCCGAAATGGAATCAGGGCGAGCGATTGTTGTCTTCTTAACCTAAAATTTCTTGAACACGACCGACTTGACCGTCTTCTAAACGCACTTTGATCCCGTGCGGATGTTGCGGCGATTTCGTGAGAAGGTCTTTAACGATTCCCTCTGTTCGTTTACCAGTTCGTTGATCTTGCTTCAGCACGATGCTGACTTTAAGACCGGGTGTGATATTTTTACGTGTTTTACCGTCCATCTGTAGATCCTCCCATCGTTCAATTCCTGTTTGGCTATCAGTATAACATGGTTCAGTCGGTGAAACTTGTTTGTCGCAAGGACGTAAAGTGAAAAGAGAACAGAATGTCAGAAAAAAGTTTGACTATATTTGACCAATTAAGATACGACTTTTATAATTAAGGTAATGAAGTATAGGAAAAGGAAGTGAATTCGAATGGCAAAAGACTACTACCAAACACTCGGTGTCGCAAAGGATGCATCGAATCAAGATATTAAGCGCGCGTACCGCAAATTGGCGAAGCAGTATCACCCAGACGTCAATAAAGAGGCGAGTGCGGACCAGCGTTTCAAGGATATCCAAGAAGCCTTCGATGTGCTTGGAGATGAGGAAAAACGAGCGCAGTATGATCGATACGGCAGTAACTTCGACCAGATGGCAGGCGCTGGAGCTGGTGGCGCTGGAGATTACGAAGATCTGTTCCGACAGTTCGGAGGTGGTGGACGGACACGACCTGGACAATCGTTCGGATTTGAAGACATGTTCGGTTCGTTCTTTAGTCAGGAAGAAGTGTCGACCGATGAAGAGCTTGAATTGACGGTGCCGCTCGGACACCTCAGTACGAACGAAAAAGTCACGGTGCGTCTTGCGACAGGTTCGATTCAGCTGACGCTTCCGAAAGACGTCTATGACGGTAAAAAAGTCCGCTTGCGTGGAAAAAGTTCGATGCGAAACCGACAAGGTGTCGCGGGAGATGTTTACGTGACGATTCACTTGAAGGATGACGATCAGTTCCGACGGGTCGACCAAGACGTCATCTCAACCGTCCGTGTTCATCCGACGACGCTTGTGCTCGGAGGCGAAGTCGTCGCGGATACGCTCGAAGGAAAACGCATCAAACTGAAAGTCAAACCGGGCACAAAACCAGGAGCGCGACTCCGGATTCCGAATCGGGGTCTGAGTCAAGCGAATGGTCATCGTGGGGCGTTACTCGTTCAACTCGAAGTTAAGTTACCTGAGATGGACCGCGCCTTTTATGAAGAGTGGGAACGTCAGCTTGCAGTGAAGGAGTGATCAAGGATGGATTTTGAACGTTTAACGGATCGGGCACACGAGGGAATCGTCTCTGCCCAAGCGATCGCAAAACAACGTCGTCATAGTGAAATCACAGAGTGGCATTTATTGCTTGCCTTACTTGCTCAAGAAGAGGGAATTGCACGGGTCGTCTTTGAAAAGCTAAATCAACGGATTGAGACATTGAATGGAGCAATTGACGAGGCGATTAGTAAACTTCCTGCCTTGTCCCAGGCGACGACGCCACGGATTGGTGGCTCGTTACTGAACGTATTGACGGAAGCAGAGACGGAAGCGCGTCTCATGCAGGATGACTATGTCTCCGTCGAACACTTATTGTTAGCATTGATCAAACAATCAAGTCCAGCAGCTCAATATTTACGTCGTCAAGGCATCACAGAAGAGACACTTCGGGAAGCGATTGTCAGTATGCGAGGTAATCGGAAGGTCACGACAAAAAATCCTGAAGAGACGTTTGATGTGCTGAAAAAATATGGACGCGATCTCGTAGCGGATTTCCGGTCCGGGAAAACAGATCCGGTCATCGGTCGTGACGATGAGATTCGACGTGTCATCCGGATTTTGAGTCGAAAGACGAAGAACAATCCCGTCCTGATTGGAGAACCCGGTGTCGGGAAAACGGCAATCGTTGAAGGACTCGCGCAACGAATCGTGCGAGGGGATGTACCGGAGAGTCTGAAGAACAAGCAGTTATTCAGTTTAGACATGAGTGCGCTCGTCGCTGGTGCAAAATACCGGGGTGAGTTCGAAGAGCGCCTGCAGGCAGTCCTGAATGAAGTCAAGGAAGCCGAAGGACAGATTCTCTTGTTCATCGATGAATTGCATACGATCGTTGGTGCCGGGAAGACGGACGGCGCAATGGATGCCGGAAACATGCTCAAGCCGATGCTTGCGCGAGGGGAATTACACTGTATCGGTGCGACGACGCTGGACGAGTACCGGAAGTATATCGAAAAGGACCCGGCGCTCGAACGTCGTTTCCAACAAGTCCTCGTTGCGGAGCCGGATGTTGAGGATACGATCTCCATTCTGCGCGGATTAAAAGAACGGTTCGAGATTCACCATGGTGTACGGATTCATGACAATGCGCTCGTCGCGGCGGCAATGTTATCCGATCGGTATATTACGGACCGGTTCATGCCGGATAAGGCGATTGATCTCGTTGATGAAGCATGTGCGATGATTCGGACGGATATGGAGTCGATGCCCGCTGAGCTCGATTCACTTGTCCGCCGAGTCATGCAGCTCGAAATCGAAGAAGCAGCGTTAAAAAAAGAAACGGATGAAGCATCTCGAAAACGACTTGCCGTCTTACAGCAAGAGCTCAGCTCCGTCCGAGAAGACGAGAGTGCGCTGCGGACACGATGGGAACGGGAAAAAGAGAGTTCACAAAGTGTCCAGCAGTTACGTGCGGATCTTGAGAAGGCGAAACTGGCGTTACAAGAAGCGGAAGGGCGCTATGATTTGAACCGGGCATCGGAAATCAAGTACGGTCAAATTCCGGATCTTGAGGCACGTCTGAAAGTCGCGGAGGAATCATCTGAACACGTCTCACACGAACTTGTTCGAGAAGCCGTGACGGAAGAAGAGATATCCGACATCGTTTCGAAATGGACTGGCATTCCGGTGACGCGGCTTGCGCAGGGCGAACGGGAAAAGCTACTCTATCTCGAGGATACACTCCATGAGCGTGTCTTCGGTCAAGACGAAGCGGTCCGTCTCGTCGCGGACGCTGTCATTCGAGCGCGAGCAGGCATCAAGGATCCGAACCGTCCGATTGGCTCGTTCTTGTTCCTCGGTCCGACAGGGGTTGGGAAGACAGAACTCGCCAAAGCCTTGGCGGCAGCGATGTTTGATAGTGAAGATCATATCGTCCGCATTGATATGTCGGAGTATATGGAAAAACACAACGTCTCTCGTCTCGTCGGTGCGCCTCCAGGGTATGTCGGTTATGAAGAAGGCGGTCAATTGACGGAAGCCGTCCGACGGAGCCCGTATTCAGTTCTGTTGTTCGATGAGATCGAAAAAGCGCACGGCGACGTCTTCAATATCTTGCTTCAGTTGCTCGATGATGGTCGATTGACAGATGCGCAAGGACGGGTCGTCGACTTCAAGAACACGATCGTCATCATGACGTCAAACATCGGGGCACCGATCCTACTTGAAGCAGCGAAAGATGGTGTCATCGATGCGGCGGAAGAAGAAGCCGTTCGTCAAGAACTGAAGCGTCACTTCCGACCGGAGTTCTTGAACCGGATCGATGATACGATTTTATTCCATCCACTTCATCGGACGGAAATTGAACGAATCATCGACAAAGCGGTCGAGAAAATGAGTTCACGTTTATCTGGACGTGGCATCACGATTGATGTCACGGATGCTGCGAAGACGCTAATCTTTGAAGAAGCATTCGAACCGCAATACGGTGCGCGTCCGATCAATCGTTATATGCAACGGACGATTGAGACGAAACTTGCCCGAGCTTTGATCAGTGGGGCAATTCAAGATGGTGCTCGGATTGCGATCGACGTAGCAGATGGTGAACTTGTCGTACACGGATAAAGCAGATGCTAGAAAAAGGAGTCGACTCGGCTGAAACGAGTCGACTCCTTTTAGTGTTTACAGAAGAACCATATCCGCATCCGCCAGATGCGTGATAAGCTAGAAAAAAAGAGAAAGAGGGAACGCCATGAATGTTACACAAGCCCAACTCGAGGAGTTGATTGAGGAGTGCCGTCCGTATACGGTGCTTGGACAAGTCGCCAGTTACATCCCAGAGCTTGCGAAGGTTGATCCGACACAACTTGGTATCGCCGTCTGTAATGCCGACGGGACGTTCGTTTCGGCAGGTGATGCGGACACGATGTTTACATTACAGAGTGTTTCGAAAATCATCACACTGGCATTCGTCCTCGAGACATTCGGAGAAGATTATGTCTTTTCGAAAGTCGGGATGGAACCGACGGGTGATGCGTTCAATTCAATCGCGAAACTTGAAGAGACGATTCCGACAAAACCGCTCAATCCGATGATCAATGCAGGAGCGCTAGCCGTGACGAGCATGTTGCCGGGAACGGATGCTGCGGATAAATTACTTCAATTGCGTCAATTCATCGCAAAACTATTGGATATTGAAGTGGAAATGGTAAAATATGACGCAGATGTCGCTGAATCAGAATTCGAAACGACGGATTTGAATCGAGCGTTGCTCTATTTCATGCGTTATCACGGCGTCATCGAAGGCAATGTTGAAGAGATCATCGACGTTTACACGAAACAATGTGCGATTTTGACGAACTGTAAAGGACTTGCCATGATGGGGAAAATTTTAAGTACATCTGGTAAGACTCCATCCGGACGTCAAGTCATCTCGCGTCGCAACGCACGAATCATCCGAGCGATCATGACGACATGCGGCATGTACGATGCATCCGGAGAGTTTTCTGTCCAAGTCGGACTTCCTGGAAAAAGTGGTGTTTCCGGTGCGGTCGTCGCCTGTGGCAGAAGTGATTTCGATATGGCTGATCTTGGAATCGGTGTGTTTGGTCCTTCTCTTGATGCGAAAGGCAATTCAATCGCGGGGACAAAGATGCTCGAACTACTTGTTCAACGTCACCCGTGAGCAATCTCGACTTGATCAAGAGCGGTACGCAGTTCATCCTCTAAGCGTTTGATCTGACGCAAACGCTCTTCTTGATAAGCAGTCGGAACCTCGAATGACCGCCATCTTTCCAATCGCTGATACGTGTCATTGATCCGTCCGAGTTGCGTCTGGGTTGTTTTTAGACGATCGACAGCGGACTTCGGTTGATTCGTATAGGGACGCAGGTACTCGACCGTGTAGCGGTACGCTTTCGTCGCAAGCCGCAATTCATGCATCCGTTCGATACGTTTCGGACCATCCTTGTGTTGTACTTTATCAAATTGTTCACGTTTTTTCTCATAGCGTTTCTCTGCGGCATGAATCAGCTCTTTTTCTGACATTCGCTTGAGGCGTTTTGTCATCGGGCTGGCTAAAAATCGACGAACAGATCGATCTAGCTCATTTGAGATTAAGAGATGCATCGTCTCGATCAAGGTCGAACGTTTCCCTTGAAGTTGCAGGGCGACATGGTTCGCGAACAACTGATCGATTTCCGTTTTTTTCGAAGTCGCTTCGAGCTGTACGTCGAGATCACGCACTTCACCGAAGGCATGCATCAGACGCTTCCAAATCAAGTAGACGGGTTCCTCCGTCAAATCGACCAATCGAGCGAACGTAATCAGTTTCCGTAAGCGAATCCGGGCTTGATGGACGTCTTCCGGATTTTCGAACGTTTGCGCTTCCTTCGCATAATGATTGAAGGTAGACCATGTCTCGAGCAGTTCAAAGGTCAACTTTTCAGTATCTCGATGGTTCATGAGATGAATCCCTCCTTGGATCGATTTCGTAAGAGTGTAAGAATGATACGTTTTAAAATTAAGGAGGACTCCTCCTGAAATGTGGTGGAAATATGTTAGAAACAATTACGTTCTCAGGAAAGATGAAACAATTCATGAAAATCTTCTTTCCCATTCTCGTAACGCAAGTCGCGTTTTATTTAATCAGTTTTTTTGATACGGTCATGGCCGGTCGTTATGGGTCAGCTGATTTAGCGGGAGTCGGGGTCGGAGCGAGTCTCTGGGCGCCTGTTTATACAGGGCTGACCGGCATTCTACTTGCCGTCGCACCACTTGTTTCCCAAGCGATGGGAGCGAAACGCGAGCGGGAAGTCAAACGAATCGTCATGCAGGCATTGTACGTCGCTGTCGTGATCATCGGTTTGACAGTTGTCATCGGACTCCTCGCCGTCAATCCGATTCTCGAACGGATGGAGTTATCGGTGGAAGCGCGTGAAGTCGCGCGGAATTATCTCGTGATGCTAGCGCTCGGAATCGTACCGATGTTCGTGTTCTTCGTCTTACGAACACTCGTCGATTCATTAGGTAAATCGAACATCACGATGGTCTTACTACTAATCTCTTTACCCATTAACGTCCTTTTCAATTATCTATTCATCTTCGGAAACTTCGGTTTTCCGGAACTCGGTGGTGTCGGCGCGGGAGTCGCGACCGCGATCACGTACTGGATTCTTTGTCTAGCGATCATCGCTGTCGTCTTTAAAGGAGAATTGTTCCAACGTCTTGGCATTCTTCGTCGTTTTTACCGTCCGGACATGAAACGGATTAAGGAATTGATTCTACTCGGTGCACCGATCGGTCTCGCGATTTTTTCAGAAGTCAGTATTTTTTCAGCCGTCACTTTGTTGCTTGGAGCATATGGCGATGTCATCATCGGTGCCTATCAAGCTGCGATCAACTTCGCTTCTTTCGTCTATATGATTCCGTTATCCGCTGCGTCCGCATTGACGATCACAGTCGGTTTCGAGGTCGGAGCCAAACGGATCAAGGATGCGGTTCAGTATGTCGGCATCGGATTGACGATGTGTGTCGCGGTTTCCGTGTTTTCCGGTATTCTCTTGTACTTAAAGAATGAAGAACTCGCGGCGTTATATAGTCGAGACCCGCAAGTCATCGAAGCAGCCGCACATTTCATGATTCTCGCGATTTTTTTCCAATTGTCGGATGCCGTTGCGGCACCAACGCAAGGTGCATTACGTGGATTCAAGGACGTCAACGTCACTTTCTTGTTGACGATCGCAGCCTACTGGG
This sequence comes from uncultured Exiguobacterium sp., assembly GCF_964277885.1. Classification (NCBI taxonomy): domain Bacteria; kingdom Bacillati; phylum Bacillota; class Bacilli; order Caryophanales; genus Exiguobacterium; species uncultured Exiguobacterium sp. The sequence goes on from NZ_CAXYJR010000002.1 coordinate 33,751, forward strand.
TCATCGGACTACCATTAGGTTTTTATCTTGAACGCTACACAGCGCTTGGACCAGATGGATACTGGTGGGGATTGATCATCGGTCTTGCGGTCGGAGCGACGCTATTGCTTGTTCGTCTAATGTACTTAATCCGTAAATCAAGGAGGCTGGCATCTTGAAATTCTCAAAACAACGCATCATGACGATTGCGAAGATCATCTTGCCGATCGTCCTGATCGGATTCATTTTTTATCAAGGACAAAATGAATTGCGCAGCTTGTCCCTGAAGGAGTCGATTCAAGCAATCCGCCAAGTACCGTCTTGGCAGTTCATTCTGTTGATTCTTTCAGGTCTTTTAGCAGTCTCGACGATGTTCTTTTACGACTTCTTCTTGTTGCGCTCGCTAGAAGCAAAAGCACCAGTCGGACTGATTTTTCGAGCGTCCTGGATTGCGAACTCCTTTAACGGCATCATCGGTTTTGGTGGTCTCGCAGGGATGGCCATCCGGTCCGCCCTGTATCGACCATTCGTCGAAGGTGGACGTCTGTTGAAAGCGATCGGTTGGATGGCACCGACACTGATTAGTGGTCTGTCAATCTTATCGACGTTATCTCTCTTACACATCTTCCCAGCGTTTGAAGTGCTTGAAATGAAGAAATGGTTGTGGCCCGTCATCATCGGAGTCGCCTTATTCTTCCCACTTTATCTGTTGTTCTCGTTTCGACGGGGTAACAGCAGTATTCATCCGAAATCGATTGCCTTATACTCTGTCGTATCGTTGGCGGAGTGGTTCAGTGCCGGTGTCGTCGTTTATCTTATTTTGGCGGCACTCGGAACGGATGTCAGTTTTGCGAAAGTCATCGGGGTCTTCATCATCGCTGCGACAGCCGGATTGATTTCGATGGTACCCGGCGGATTCGGTTCGTTCGACTTAGTCTTTTTGATCGGTATGCAACGTGCCGGAGTTGAGGAAGGTATCGTCTTGACGGGATTATTGATTTATCGTCTCGTCTACTACTTGATTCCATTTTTGATTGGTGTCGTCTTCTCAGCTCGAGAGTTCAGCGGTCCAGTCGTCAAGATGATTGAGGATAAACCAATCGTTGGTCCGTCAGTGGAGGTCGGAGGCGTCATTTGGCGCCTGCAATTGCGATTCCTCAGTAAAATTCGCCATTTCACCTTAGCGTTGATCACGCTTGTCGCAGGTATCACGATTTGGGGGCTGGCGATTTTACCGCCTGTCTCCACGCAGTATGAGTATCTGGAATCGAAATTGCCTCATGAAGCGTTGTTGCTCGCGAACAGTTTCTTCTTGATGGGCGGATTATTATTTGTCCTCCTATCGACGGCGCTCTATCGTCGAACGAAACGGTCGTTATATATGATGTATGGCGCATCATTCTTCGCGTTGGTCGGTATGGCACTTCGTGGATTTAACTTGATTTCGTTCCTTGCCGTCGTGGTCGTCCTCGCGTTGTTATTGATGTCTCGTAACGCGTTTCATCGGGAGCGAACACTGATTACGACGTCGCGTTTCATCCGGGTCGCGTTCGTTGGTCTGTTGTACATTGGCGGGTTCATCTTTTTCGGATACGCTTTTTATGCACTCGGATCGGCAGATGGAACAGAAGTGTATCCATCACACGAGATTTTCATGTTTGCCGCGAGTTCATCCATCTTTGCGCTCGTGTATGGATTAGTTTTCATACGCCTATTCAACTCCTTTAATCAACCAGTGCTCGGTGAGCGCTTCGATGCTGAAAAAATCGAAACGGTATTGCGTGAACAGGGTGGAAATTATTTGAGCCATTTGGCGTTTCTTGGAGATAAACGTTTCTTCTTTTCCGAAACAGGTCGTTCGTTCATCCAATTCAGTCAGACTGGTAATCGGATCATGATGCTCGGTGATCCAAGTGGAGATCCAAAGGAGCATTCACAAGTCATTGCTTCGTTCCTGCGCCGTGTCGAAGATCTCGGGTACATTCCGAACATCTATCAAATTCAAGCGCAAAACATGTCGTTGTATCATGATTTTGGATTCAACTTCTTTAAACTGGGTGAAGAGGCGATCGTCGATATTCCGTCTTTCACCGTATCAGGAAAAAAACGGGCTGGACTTCGCTCGATTAAAAATCGCTTTGAACGAGAAGGAATGACATTTGAAGTGGTCGAGCCACCTTTTTCGGATGCATTGTTAGCAGAACTGCAAGAGGTCTCGGATGAATGGTTAGGTGGTAAGTCTGAAAAAGGATTCTCACTCGGTTACTTCCACGAGCCCTATTTAAACCGGGCGCCAATCGGCATCATGCGTGAAACGGAAGGGCGGTTGATCGGGTTCATGACATTCATGCCCGCTTACCAAGATGGGGTCCTATCGATTGACCTGATGCGTTTTCGACCAGATGGACCAAATGGAATCATGGATGCGATGTTCATCCGACTGTTCGAGTATGCGAAAGATGAAGGCTACCGGACATTCAACATGGGAATGGCGCCGCTTTCGTCCGTCGGAGAGGACGAGACATCCTTCTGGCAAGAACGTGTGGCAGCAGATGTCTTCAATAATATTCGTTACATGTATAGTTTCACCGGTCTACGACGATACAAAGAAAAGTATGATCCAAAATGGGAAGGACGATACCTTGCTTACCGGAAGCGTCAATCGTTACCGATGGCGATTCTAAAAGCAACGCGTCTGATTTCTCGAAAAAAAGATCGAATTTTATTACCATGATCGATTGACGCATGAAGACGACAGTCGACGGGTATACAAAGGGCGACCACTTGTCTTTATACAAGTGAAGTCGTCCTTTTATATATCAAGATGAAATGTACAAAGGTCTATACAACTAGAATTAATAGCGTTATACTAAATACGGAAGCAAGTCATGGGACGGACAGAGAAAGGATGACGACAGATGACAGTAATCATCAATGCCCGGATTTATACGGGAGAGCAGACGATCGAGGATGGATTCATTCGTTACGGTCGAACGATCGAGGCGATTGGTTTGATGTCGGAATTTAAAACGATCGCAGGAGAAGAGACGATCGATGCGCATCATCAATCGCTCATCCCTGGAATGATCGATGTACACATTCATGGAGGATATGATGTCGATGTCATGGATGGGGATGCGAATAGTCTTCGTGACTTCAGTCGTCAGATGTTACAAGAAGGCGTGACATCCTTCTTAGCGACGACGATCACCCAAGATTGGGCAAACATCACACGAGCGCTCGAGACGGTGCGAACAGTCGTTGAGGAAAAGGATACGACGATTGTCGGTGTTCATCTCGAAGGGCCGTTCATCAACCCGGATTATGCGGGTGCGCAACCGCACGAACATATCGTTGAACCGGATGTCGAACAGTTCCTAAAATGGCAAGAAGCAGCTGGCAATACGATCAAACTCGTGACCTATGCTCCAGAACGCCCGGGAGCGCGTGCGTTCGAAGAGGCAGTGCGATTAACGGGTGCGATTCCGTCTGCCGGACATACGGACGCGACGTATGCTCAAAACCAAGCGGGTCATGTCACGCATGGTACCCATCTTTACAATCAAATGCGCGCGCTGCATCATCGGGAGCCGGGAACGGTCGGGTACTGTCTCCTGACGCCGGAAGTCTATGCCGAGATCATTCCGGACGGGATTCATAGTGCACCGGAAATGGTCGACTTCGCCTACCGGATGAAGGGCGCTGATCGATTGATTGTTATCACGGATGCGATGCGCGCGAAAGGGCTAGAAGACGGAGAATATGAATTAGGGGGGCAGGCTGTATTCGTTCGAGACGGTGCGGCACGTCTTAAGAACGGCAGTTTAGCCGGAAGTGTCCTGACGATGGACGCTGCTTTACGAAACATCATCGCCTTTACAGGGTGTACGCTCGAAGAAGCCGTCCGCATGACATCGGTCAATGCGGCAAGAGAGCTTCAATTGACACAAAAGGGAAGTCTCTCGGTCGGTAAGGATGCGGATATCGTGTTGCTCGACGAGGGATTACGCATTCAAGAAACGATTCATCGTGGTACGCGATACCGGATCACGAACGGAAAGGAGTCTACCTCATGAAATGGATGATCGTAGAAAAAGGAGAAGAATTAGCACAGGTGGCCTATCAATTTTTAAAACAAGAAATTGAGCGTCATCCGGAAGGGTTGACAGTAGGACTTGCAACGGGCAGTTCACCAGTCGGCGTTTATGAAGAATGGCGAAAGGACTCGCTCGACTGCCGACATGTAACGACGGTCAATCTAGACGAATATGTCGGCCTCAGCCCAGAGCATCCACAAAGTTATCATACGTTCATGCAAGAACACTTGTTTAATGACGTACGCTTCAAGGAGTCTTTCGTACCAGTCGGGAATACGGAAAATCCGGTTAAAGAAAGTGAACGATATGAAGCGCTCGTCCGTAATCGAGGAATCGATATCCAATTGCTCGGAATCGGAGCGAATGGACATATCGCCTTCAATGAACCAGGTACACCGTTCGACGCTAAGACACACGTGACGGAATTGACGGAATCGACACGAGAAGCGAATCAACGCTTCTTTGATCGATTGGAGGAAGTGCCGACGAAAGCAATCACAATGGGAATCGGTACGATCATGGAGGCAAAAAAAATCTTGCTCGTCGCTTCAAGCGAACGAAAGGCAGAAGCCGTTCGCGATATGATGGAAGGCATCGCGACGACGGATTGTCCGGCGACCGTACTCAAACGTCATGCTGATGTCATGGTGATCTTGGATGAAGAAGCGGCTTCTTTATTGTCAGATGACGCTAAACGTACAGGTAGGGCTGCCTATCTGAATTTCATGAAAGTATGACGGAGAAACACGAGTGAATCAAAAGGTACAGAGCCAATCGATGGATGGGCTCTGTACCTTTTTGGTGGTTCTTAAAAGCAGTGAACGAAGCCCGGTCTCATGCGATTTTATATTTTAAGGTAAAGTAGATGGAAGGAATATTGAAAGAAGAGATACGGATAGCATCCGTTCTGATGAGAAACAAGATAAAGGATGTACGGATTATTTATAAAGTTATTTCGTACGTTTCCTTTAATCGAATCGTAAATTGACATTTCATTAAATGTCCGGATAATGGAGATTAGCGAACTTTACGGAAAATTTACATGAAAATGAGGGTTTACATGATGGAAACGCGATCCGCACGAAAGAGACAACCAAGTGCTGGCAAGATGTTCTTAAAGATCATCGCTGCACTCATCCTGCTTGTCACAGTCATTGGTTCTGGTTATGCCGGAGCTGTTTTTATCAAGACACAAGAAACACTGGCTAGAACACAAATTAAGATTCCTGGCTCAAAAGTCAGCTCTAAATATGATGACGTACCGTCCGAATCGTTCTTGATTCTTGGGACGGACGAAACGAAAAAAAGCAAGGAACGACATGAACCGGCTCGTTCAGATGTCATGATCGTTGGAATCTTGAACAAAAAGACGGAACAATTAGTGTTGACGAGTATTCCACGTGATTCACTCGTGAACATCGATTATTCGAAGTATGACATCCCGTACGGTAAGACGGGTGTTGAACAAGATAAAATCACGCATGCCCATTATTTCGGTTCGATGGATAAATCGAATTCGTATAACGGTATTAAATTAGCAAAAGAAACCACACAACACCTGCTCGGCATTCAAATCGATCACGTCGTCAAGGTCAACTTTCAAGGATTCGTTCAATTGATTGATGCATTAAATGGTGTGGACATCGATGTGCGCTATGCATTTAAAGAACAGGATTCCAAACGAAAAGCGGGTACCGTTACTGTTGATAAAGGGATGCAACATTTGTCTGGTGAACAAGCACTGGCTTATGTCCGGAATCGTCATGATGATCCGCTCGGTGATATCGGTCGCGGTCAAAAACAGATGCAAGTCATTCAAGCAGTCGCGAAGGAAGCAGCAAGTTTCCGTTCGCTTGGTGCATATCGTGATATTTTAGATGCGGTCGGAGACAACGTCGAAACGGATTTAGGACCGAATGATTATACCCGTTTAGCGGATTTCACGGCAGCATTACGTAATACAACAGAGTATCAGCTTGCTGGAGAAGGATATATCGGCGTCAGTGGAAAATGGGAGTATCACCTCGATCCGGCTCAGTTGGAACAAGTAAAGAGTAATTTAGCCAAAGCGATGCAAGGACAGGAAGTTGAACCGATCAAAGATGAAACGACTCCTGCACAAAGTACGACAGAAGAGTCGATTACCAATACAGAAACTCAACAATAAGCGTTGAAAAATCCCCTTATGTCGTCATTATACGACGACATAAGGGGATTTTTAGCGTTGTCGTTCCATTTCGACGGTGAAGGTATAGCGGTCTCCCCGGTAAGCGGAGATGACGTATTCAAACGGTTGTTCCGTCGCAAGATACGTCAGTTGCTCGACGGATAGGACGGGCGAAGCGGTCGACAAACCAAGGTGACCCGCTTCCTCCTTCGTCGCGAGACGTGATTCAAATGTCTGACTCGCACGTCCGAGGTTCAATCCGCTCGCTTCAGCGAATGCATAGAGCGATGCGGTCGCGACGTCTTGATCGAGTCCGGGTAGGAGTTGTTCCGGGATGTAGACGGTCTCAAGGGCAAGCGCTTGCTCATCAGCAATACGTAAGCGTTTCATTTCATATACCGATGCCCCTTCGCGAATCCGGAGCTTGTTGGCAATCGTCATCGAGGCATCAATGATTTGATAGGAGAGAAGCGCACTCGTCGGTTCTAAGCCTAAGTGCTCCATTTCTTCCGAGAAACTCGTCAAGCCAGACAGTTGCATGACGATTTTTTTATTCGCGACGAATGTTCCACGTCCTTTTTGACGAATCAAGTAACCGGCGTTGACCAAGTTTGAAATGGCTTGGCGGACCGTCATTCGGCTGATTTGATGCGCTTCCGCAAATTCGCGCTCGGACGGAATCAGATCGCCAGGTTGAAGAACACCGCTTTCGATTTGTTGTTTTAAGGCAGCTTCGATTTGATAGTAGATGGGGAGTGGTGAATTTTTATTGATATGCTGAATCACGGCATTTCGTCCCTTCGCGATCGGTAGTCTTTCGTCTAGTGTACTAGGAAAAAGGCAAGCCGACAAACGATTCTGGATGAAATATGGCATAATACAGAGTGAAACTGACAGAGAAAGGTGGTCGAGGCATGCGCCCCGAACAAATAGAATCCGATGTCCGAACCTTTCAGACATCCATTCGCGCAACAAAACAAGTAGATGGTTATTGGGTCGCTTTAGAGAAAAGCTACTTCTATCCAGAGAGCGGTGGACAGCCAGCGGATTGTGGAACATTGAACGACCAACCAGTCCTTGATGTTCAAATCGAAGATGGTGTTGTCTGGCACCAACTGGCGACGCCGCTCACAGGTGACGTCACCGGGATCGTGGATGACGCAGTCCGAATCGATCATGCGGCGCAGCATACGGCACAACACGTCATCTCTGCGATCCTACAAGATGAATCAAATATCAAGACACTCAGTTTTCGGACGGGGAGTGAGGTCTCGACGCTTGATATCGAGACACCTGAATGGACAGCTGTTCAACAAGAGCAGTTGGATCGACGATTACGACAGGTGATTGAACAAGGATTGCCGATCACGGCGACTGAATATGACGAGGCGGAAGCGCTACGCTTACCATTACGAAAAACACCGCAAGTCGAAGGACGGATTCGTGTCGTTCAAATCGGCACACTCGACTACAGTGCTTGTGGTGGAACGCATCTCGATTCGACGGCACAGCTCGAGTTAATTCTTTTTACTGGAGTCGAACGAATTCGTGGGAACATTCGTCTTTCTTATGTCGCAAAAGAACGAGCACATCAACTTCTACAGGCAGAACGTCATGCCTTGCGGGAAGCAGCGCAAGCTTTATCAGTTAAACCAGTTCAAATTCCAGAAGCAATTCAAGCGGTACAGGACGATCAGAAGCGCTTAACGAAACAGGTCGAACAAGCTCAAGGGCAACTCGCCGCTCTTACACTCGCTCACGCTTTGGAACAACAAGAAGGGCTTCTTGTGTTTGAACATCTGGAGGAAGAGATCAAGGTTTCCGAACAACTCGCGAAAGCGATTCAAGAAGCGGGACGCATTGGTGTCGTCTGGAATGCGACGGTGAACAAGTTACTGATGAGCAGTCCAGGTGAACCGCATCTCGGGAAGTTTGCCAAAGCGCATGTCCAAGCATTCAATGGGCGTGGCGGTGGAAGTGCGATCCAGGCACAAGCACAATTTACGAATCGGGATGATGCGATGGCATATGTCGATCGATTACGGGAGGAATATCAGTTATGACAGTCATTCAAGTACGTACAGCAGAACAACATCAAGCCGTCCGGATGATCCGGGAGCGTGTCTTCGTCGAGGAACAAGGCGTGCCGCGTCATCTTGAATACGATACACATGATGAAACAGCGATTCATCTGCTTGTCCTCGATGAACAGAGCCGACCGGTCGCGACGGGACGCACCCGTCCATATGACGACCAACGGATGAAGGTGGAACGTGTCGCGACGCTAGCGACAGCACGAGGAAAAGGATACGGTGGCGAGTTGATGCAAGCGATGGAACGAGTCGCACGTCGCGAAGGGAAGCAATTGCTGACGCTCGGTGCACAAGTCCAAGCAATTCCGTTTTATCAAGGACTCGGGTATACGATCGTCTCCGATGAATTCGACGATGCGGGCATCCCGCACCGAACGATGGAGAAGAAAATGTAAGTCTTTTTGAAAGAAATCCTGCAAAAAGGGTTTCTTTTTTTTGTTTTCTATGTATATATATAATTCATAATGAATTTTTATACAGAAAGATGAATTAAAAACCAGGAGGGAATTATACATGTCGAAACAAAAATTGATCTTAGCGTACTCTGGAGGACTCGATACATCAGTAGCCATCAAATGGTTGAGCAAGGACTATGACGTCATTGCCTTATGCATGGATGTCGGAGAAGGTAAAGATTTATCCGTCATTAAAGAAAAAGCACTCCTCGTCGGTGCGATCGAATCGATCGTCCTCGATGTCAAAGAAGAATTCGCACAAGACTTCGTCTTGCCAGCACTTCAATATGGTGCCCACTACGAAAATGCCTATCCGTTGATTTCAGCGCTTTCGCGTCCGTTAATCGCAGAAAAGCTCGTCGAAGTCGCGCATCAGCACGGTGCGACGGCTGTCGCTCACGGATGTACCGGAAAAGGGAATGACCAAGTCCGGTTCGAAGTTTCGGTCGCAGCACTTGATCCATCACTCGAAGTCATCGCACCGGTCCGGGAATGGAAATGGTCACGGGAAGAAGAAATCGCTTATGCAAAAGAAAACAACGTGCCGATCCCGATCAACCTCGACAGCCCATACTCAATCGACATGAACCTTTGGGGACGGAGTAACGAATGTGGCGTCCTAGAAAACCCTTGGACAGAGCCACCGCAAGACGCTTACGCGTTGACAGTAGCGCCAGAAGACGCTCCGGATCAGGCAGAAGAAGTCATCATCGGCTTTGAAGCAGGTGTTCCGGTCTCGATCAACGGAACGACGTATTCACTGGCGAAACTGATCACGGAACTGAACATCATCGCTGGAGCACATGGTGTCGGACGGATTGATCACGTCGAGAACCGTCTCGTCGGTATCAAATCACGGGAAGTCTATGAGTGCCCAGGTGCAACGGTTCTACTCAAAGCGCACGCCGCACTCGAGACGATTACATTGACGAAGGACGTCGCACATTTCAAACCACTGCTCAGTAAACAATACGCAGAAACAATCTATAACGGTCTCTTCCACGCACCATTGACGAAAGGCTTGAAAGCATTCTTGACGGCGACACAACAGGACGTCACAGGAGAAGTTCGCGTTAAACTGTTCAAAGGAAATGCAACCGTGACAGGTCGTCAGTCTGCAGTCTCACTCTATGATGAGAAACTTGCGACGTACACGAAAGAAGACGCGTTCGATCATGAAGCAGCAAAAGGCTTCATCAAATTACACGGACTTGCCGTTTCGACGCATGCGAGCGTACATCGTCAGGCGGGTGTCACGAAATGACCAAACTCTGGGGTGGACGTTTTACGGAAAGTGCTTCCGCTCAAGCGGAAGCCTTCGGAGCATCGATCACGTTCGATCAAAAATTAGCGAGCGTCGATTTAAAAGGCAGTCTCGCACACGCGCAGATGCTATTTGAGCAAGGAATCCTCGCTCAAGACGAGTGGACACAAATCGAGCAAGGACTGAAGCAACTGGAAACGACGTTAACAGACCATTCCTATACGTTAGCGGATGAGGACATTCATATGAACCTCGAGCGTTTGTTGACGGAACAGATCGGTCCGGTTGCAGGAAAACTGCATACGGCACGAAGTCGAAACGACCAAGTCGCAACCGATTTACATCTATGGATGGAACAACATGTCGAAGCGTTGACGACAGCATTACGCGAGCTCCAATCGGTCATCACGGAACAAGCGGAGCAACATATCGAGACAGTCATGCCAGGTTATACGCATTTGCAACGGGCACAACCGATCTCCCTTGCGCATCACTTGCTCGCTTATTTCTGGATGTTCGAACGTGATGTCGAACGGTTGACGGATAATCAAAAACGGATCCGAAAATCACCACTCGGAGCGGGGGCGCTCGCGGGGACGACATTCCCGATCGACCGTTTCCGGTCTGCTGAGTTGCTCGGTTTTGAGTCGGTTTATCCAAACAGTCTTGATGCTGTCTCGGACCGCGATTTCGTCATCGAATACCTCGGGATCGCCTCGACCGTCATGATGCATCTCTCGCGTTTTTGTGAGGAAATCATCATCTGGGCGTCGCAAGAATTCAGCTTCATCGAGTTATCCGATGCCTTCTCGACAGGATCGAGCATGATGCCACAAAAGAAAAATCCTGATTTCGCTGAGTTGATTCGTGGAAAAACGGGGCGCGTCTACGGTAACCTGATGGGCTTCTTGACGACGATGAAGGCATTACCACTCGCTTACAATAAAGACATGCAAGAGGATAAGGAAGGGGTCTTTGATACAGCCGACACCGTTCTCCAATCCGTTCAAATCTTCACCGGAATGATTGAATCCGCGACGTTTAAGACCGAAGCGCTCAAGAAGGCGACAATGCAAGACTTCTCGAATGCAACGGAACTCGCCGACTACCTTGTGACGAAAGGCATACCATTCCGGGAAGCACACGAAATCGTCGGGAAAGCCGTCCTCTACTGTGTGCAAACCGGTTGTTTCCTGAAGGACTTGAGTCTCGAAACGTATCAAACGTTCCATCCAGACATCACGGAAGACGTCTACCCGCTCCTCGATCCGGTTCAAGCAGTGGCACGCCGGACAAGCTACGGCGGTACAGGGTTTGCTGCCGTTTCGAAGCAACTCGAACTCGCGAAACAGCATCTTGCGAATTGATGGATTTTGAAAAAAATCAGTCAAATGACTGGATTTAACAAAAGATGTCTGCTATAACTGTAACTAACAACCGACAGATAGAGGCGCGGATGACATGAGTAGCATCATTCTTGAAGGCAAGCATGCTGAATGATGTGAAAGGGGAAGTCCGCCGAAGTGAACGAGAAGATGCTTCTTCTCATTTGCTGGTACAACGGTTAAGATCCGTTGTACTGCCGAAACCGATGTTTCGGAGCGCTATCTTACGTAAAAGAACGAATGACTTTGTCTTCGTTTGTCCGATCGTGATAACGACGGGCCGTAGGAACGCTCCTACCGGCCCGTCGTTTTTTTCTGTATCGGGACAAAGGAGATAGGATTGTGACAACTGTACTTAAATTTGGTGGAAGCTCGGTTGCGACTGTCGAACAGATTCAGTCTATTGCGAATTATTTGAAGAGTCGCGCAGCCGAAGGTGAAAAACTTGTCGTCGTCGTTTCAGCGATGGGCAAGATGACAGATTCTTTGATTGCTCAGGCGCAAGCCATCACGGATCGCCCCGAGCGCCGAGAACTCGATCGTCTGCTTGCCATCGGAGAAGAACAGACGATTTCATTACTCAGCATCGCCCTCAACTCACTCGGCGTCAAAGCGTTATCGCAAACAGGCGCACAAGCGGGAATCAGTACGATGGGATTGCATACGAAAAGTAAGATCAAACAGATTGATGGAGATCTATTACGACAAAAACTCGAAACGTACGATGTCGTCATCGTCGCCGGATTCCAAGGTGTCAACGAACTCGGTGATGTCACGACGCTCGGACGGGGTGGATCGGATACAACGGCTGTTGCCCTTGCGGCAGTCCTTGATAAACGGTGTGAAATCTACACGGATGTCGACGGTGTCTATACGGCTGATCCACGAATCCATGCTGCTGCTCAACCGATTCCGCACATCTCATATGATGAGATGATGGAGATGAGCGCCCTCGGGTCGAAGGTCATGGAAATGCGGAGTGTCGAACTAGGAAAAAAATACGGCGTACACATCTTCGTCGGGAAAACACTTGAATCGAAAAGGGGAACATGGATCATGGAAGCGACGGAAACAATGGAACAAAAAGCGGTCACGAGTGTCAGTGTGACGAAGAACGTCTTGACGGTATCAATCAAACACGTACCGCAAACGAACGCAGCGGTAGCCGATATCTTCGAACTCTTATCGAACCGCCACGTCAACATCGACATGATCAGTCAAACGACGTTCGACAGTGACATCTTCTTATCGTTCTCCTGTCCACTCGATGAGGAAGAGTTCCTCGATGAAGCATTGAAAGACATCATGGATCGCTTCACGACAGTCAAGGTCGACCGCCACAATCAGCATGCGAAGTTATCTGTCGTCGGAATCGGGATGCGGGATGCAACAGGTGTTGCTTCGAAATTGTTCGCAATCTTCCGAGCGGAGAATATCCCGTTCTATCAAGTCACGACATCAGAAATCAGCATCTCGTACACGATTGCACAAGCAGACATTGAACGGACGGTTGCAGCGATTGCAAACGCGTTCGAGTTATAAGGAGGAAAACAGCATGTATCATGTAGCCGTCATCGGAGCAACCGGCGCCGTCGGTCAAAAAATGTTACAAGTACTTGCAGAACTGGACTTCCCGGTCAGCCGCCTGTCCGCTTACGCTTCTGCTCGTTCAGCAGGGAACACGGTGCAGTTCAAGGGAGAAGATATTACGATCCAAGCGCTGACGCCAAACATCACGGAAGACGGGATCGATGTCGCGTTGTTCGCAGCAGGCGGAACGATCAGTGAGCAATATGCCCCGTTACTAGCTGAAAATGGAACACTCGTCGTTGATAATTCAAGTGCCTTCCGGATGCAGGAGACGATTCCACTCGTCGTGCCAGAAGTCAATCCGCAAGCGATTCAAGCGACAGACCGCTTGATCGCAAATCCGAACTGTTCGACGATTCAATCCGTCGTCGCTTTATCACCGCTCCAGTCACTCGGATTCGAACGGATCAACTATACGACGTATCAGGCCGTATCCGGTTCCGGTCAAAAAGGAATCGAGGATCTGGCACGCGGGGCACGCGGAGAAGAGCCCGTCAATTATCCGCATCCGATTCACGATAACATCTTGCCGCATATCGATGTGTTCCTTGAGAACGGCTATACGAAAGAAGAGCAGAAGATGATTGATGAAACACGGAAAATTTTCAATCTTCCAGCATTACCAGTCAGTGCGACATGTGTACGGGTTCCAGTCACGAATTCTCACTCGGTTGCAATCAACGTCACGTTTACGCAACCGACGACGGTTGAAGCGATCCGTGAAGCACTGGAAAACGCACCGGGCGTCGTCCTCATCGATGATGTCGCGAATACACGTTATCCGATGCCACTTGACGCAAGCGGGACGGACGACGTCTACGTCGGTCGGATTCGTCAAGATGATAGTCTCGCGAACACATTCCATCTCTGGTGTGTAGCCGACAACATTCGAAAAGGTGCCGCGTCAAACGCCGTACAAGTCGCACGCCAAGCGATCGAACAGTCGATTCATTCATAAAAAAGGAGGAGTTCTTCATGTTCAAAGGAGCAGGTACAGCGCTCGTCACACCATTTAATGAAGCAGGCGAGTTGGATCTACACGTATTCGAACGCTTGATCGAGCAACAACTCGCAGCAGGGATTCAGGCACTTGTCGTCGGAGGGACGACAGGAGAAGGTTCGACACTGACAAACACGGAATTTGAACAACTCTTGACGACTGCCGTTCAAGTCACGGCAGGACGAGTACCCGTCATTGCCGGAACGGGTTCGAACAACACGGCAGTAACAATCGAGAAGACGTTACTCGCAGAACGCCTTGGTGCGGACGCAGCGATGCTCGTCACACCGTACTACAATAAAACATCGCAAGCGGGTCTCGTCGCACATTTCACGGCGGTCGCTGATGCAACCGAATTACCAATCATGCTGTACAACGTTCCATCGCGGACAGGCGTTGCGATCGCAGTCGAAACCGCAGTGACGTTAGCACGTCATCCACGCATCCAAGCGTTTAAGGAGGCGAGTGGAGACGTCAGCTTCATGGGTGAACTGATGGCGGCGATTCCGGAAGATTTCGCGGTCTTCTGTGGAAATGATGATCAAATCCTGCCGTACATGGCATGGGGGGCACAAGGCGTCATCTCAGTTCTTTCGAACCCGTACCCAGCAGAGACACAAGCACTTGCTGAGGCGTTACTCGCGCAAGATCTCGTCACGGCTCGTCGGATTCAGGCAGACTTGTTACCGGTCATCGGTGCCTTGTTCAGTGACGTTAATCCGATTCCAGTCAAAGCATCGCTTGAAGAACTTGGCTTTGCTGTCGGTGCGCCGCGCTTGCCGCTCGTCCGTCAATCGGAAGCGGGACATGCCCACTTACTCGAAACGATGCGGGCTTACAAAGGAGTGGTTCGATGAAACTCGCGTTACACGGTTATGGGGCGACAGGACAATACGTCGTCGAACTCGCACCACAAAGTGTCGTGGCGATCGTTGACCGGACGAAGTCATCCGATACGATCGCTTCATATGCCGAGCTAACAGAGATGGCAGAGACGGTCGATGCAATCATCGACTTCTCGCATCCGAGTTTGTTACCGGATCTGCTCGCATATGGGCTGGCGACAAAAACACCACTCGTCATCGCGACGACTGGTTTTTCAGAGACGGAACTGGCATCGATCAAGGACGCCGCAAAAGAAATTCCAATCTTCCAGTCGTACAACATGTCGTACGGCATCGCGATGGTGCAGCAACTGCTGAAGACACTCGTACCACTAGCAGGAGCGTATGACATCGAATTGCTCGAGAAACATCACAACCAAAAAGTCGATGCGCCAAGCGGAACGGCGGAGTTGTTATTGCAAACGATTCAGACGGCACGTGACGTCACACCGGTATATGACCGGTCACAGACGCGACAAAAGCGAGAGACGAACGAGATCGGGATGCACGCGATGCGCGGTGGAACGATCTTCGGAGAACACGAAGTCTTATTCGCAGGTGTCGACGAATTGATTGAAATCAAACATACGGCGTTATCGAAAAAAGTATTTGCTTCTGGTGCGATCAAAGCAGCTGAAGCACTCATTCAAAAAACAGCGGGACTCTATACATTAGAGACGCTCTACACACAGGAGGATTCACATGTTACTCACTGATGCTTACGAAATTGCTAAATTCATTAAAGATGCTAAAAAACAAACACCGGTAAAACTTTACGTCAACGGCGATTTGGCGGGCTTGACGATCGAAGGCGCAACAGCGTTCGGATCAGATGAATCAAAGATTTTCTTCGCGGATGCAGGACTTGCGGCTACTTTCTTAGAAAAGTATTCAAATCGCATCACGGATGTTCACGTGGAGTATGACCGTCGCAACAGTGCGGTACCAATGCTTGATACACGTCACTTGAATGCGCGCATCGAGCCAGGTTCATGGATTCGTGATCATGTCGTCATCGGTGATAACGCGGTCGTCATGATGGGTGCGATCATCAATATCGGTGCATCAATCGGAGATGGTACAATGATTGATATGAACGCTGTCGTCGGTGCACGTGGGACGATCGGGAAAAACGTTCATGTCGGCGCAGGTGCCGTGGTCGCGGGTGTTCTCGAACCACCTTCAAAAACACCTGTTATCATTGAAGACGGTGTCTTGATTGGTGCGAATGCAGTCATCCTTGAAGGCGTGAAAGTCGGTAAAGATGCCGTCGTCGCTGCTGGTAGTGTCGTCACAGAAGACGTACCTGCTGGAAGCGTCGTTGCCGGAACACCTGCACGTGTCATCAAACAGAAAGATGCGAAAACAGAAGAGAAGACGCAATTGGTGGATGATTTACGTTCACTCTGATTGACGTCGAAGAGGAGGAAAACACATGGCAGTGGATACACAGTATGGAGAAGCAATTTGGTTAGATGGAGTCTTTCATGATCCGAAAGATGCGAACACAAGCGTCATGTCACATGCGATTCACTATGGTAGTGGATTCTTTGAAGGAATCCGTGCTTACGCGACACCGGACGGACCGGCGATTTTCCAATTGAAGGAACATATCGAACGTCTCTTCCGCAGTTGTGCGTATTATCATGTCACGATTCCGTATACGGTTGATGAACTCGTCCAAGCGACGATTGATCTCGTTGCGAAAAACGGATTCGAATCTTGTTATATCCGTCCATTCGTGTTCCTCGGTACGCCATGGCAAGCATTGATGGCGAAAGATACGACGGTTCATGTCGGTATCTCTTGCTGGGAGCTTGGAGAATACTTCGATAAAGGCGCTGGCATCCGTGCCAAAGTCGCATCATACCGCCGTGTCTCATCAACGATGATGCCGATGCAAGCGAAAGCGGCTGCGAACTATATGAACTCTCAACTTCTAAAAGGTGAAGCGATCCGTGATGGATTTGATGAAGCCATCGCACTCGACATGAACGGAAATGTTAGTGAAGCGAGTGTTGCGAACCTTTTCCTTCTTAAAAATGGAACGATTCATACACCGTCACTGGATTGTTCAGTACTCGACGGTATCACACGCCAAGTCATCATTCGTTTGGCACAAGATCAAGGCTATCCTGTTGTTGAACGTCACATCGGACGCGATGAGCTGTATGTCGCAGATGAGATCTTCTTAACAGGAACAGCTGCTGAAATCACGAGTGTCGGTGAAATCGATCATATCTCGATCAACGGCGGAACACGGAACGTCGCAGATGAGTTGCTCGATCTTTACCGTCAAGCCGTCACAGGTCAATTGCCGCAATATGCGGATTGGTTGACGTATGTGACACCTGCTGTCGCAGAATGACGACGCGTACACTCGTCACGATCGATCGGAAGGCGGTGCGACAGAACGTCGCATCGGTCTTCGCTCGGTCACGTAAACGTATTTTTGCCGTGGTCAAGAATAATGCGTATAACTTAGGTATGCTCGAGATGGTCGAGACGCTGATGGCATCTGATGTTCATCACTTTGCTGTCGCTGAGTTGTATGAAGCCATTGAAATCAAAACGAATTTTCCAGACAGTTATGTACTGGTGATGAATCCGACGGAGGATTTTGAAACAGCACGACGTTTCGGAATCGCACTCGGTGTCTCATCGCTAGAATGGCTCGCCCTACACAGTAAACAGCTGCAGGGAATCGAGTTACATTTGAAGATCAACGTCGGGATGAATCGTTTTGGTGTCAGTTCGCTTCAAGAGGCGGAAGCTGTCCTTGCGCTTGCGCAAGCAGATTCGCTTGATTTAACAGGTTTATATACACACTTTCCGCTTGCCGATGAACCGGATGCGGATCACGATGGACAAGTCGAACGTTTCGTCGCCATTGCCGATGTGTTACGAAAGCGCCATACGTTTATGTATATCCATTCGGAAAACAGTGCGACGATCGTCAAACACGATCCGCGTCTCGCATTTTGTAACTATGTCCGCCCGGGCATTTTCTTGTTCGGCTATTCACCGATTGAGAAGATGGACTGGCTCGTTCCTTCGCTACGGATGACGACGGAGATCGTTGAAATTCGCGAAATTGGACCGGGTGAGCATGTGGGATACGGGACGAACTTTACGAGTACAGAACCGATGCGGATTGCTATTTTACCCGTCGGCTATGGAGACGGTGTCGTCCGTGGGCGTGCCGCGCTGCCTGTTCACATCAAAGAAAAACCTTATCCGGTCATCAATAAATTATTCATGAGTCATACGTTCGTCGCTGTCGATGGGACGGTTGAGGTTGGAGACGAGGTCGTGCTATACGGGGATGGCGTTGAAATTGACGATATTACCCGGACAGGAGCAGCGAACAATTCAGAGCAGATGTGCGCCCGGTCGTGGCGTTTGACGCATCAGTATCTATAAGGAGGAACTTATTATGTATGGAAGTCAATACCTGACAGAAGAAAACAACACGTTGCACATCGATGGTGTCGCAGCGACCGATCTTGCAGCACAGTACGGAACACCATTGTACGTGATGGCAGAGCGGGAGCTGACGGATCGATTGGCGACCGTCCGGGAACACTTCCTTGATAAGTATCCGAACACGTATGCTTCCTTCGCTTCTAAAGCACTGACGGTCAGTGCCGTGTACGAACAAGTCGTGCGTCATGGTCTCGGAATCGATGTCGTTACGGGGGGAGAACTTTTCATCGCCCGCCAATCCGGCGTTCCGGCAGAACGGATCTATTTCCATGGTTCGAATAAATCGACGGCTGATCTTCAATATGCCGTCGAGGAAGGTGTCGGACGGATCGTCATCGATCACTTTGCCGAAATCGCACAACTGGAAGCGATCGCAGCGCAAGCTGGTCAAACGGTTCATGTCTTGATCCGGATCGTTCCACAAGTTATCGGGGGAGCGCATGCGAAAATCCAAACGGGTGGTGTCGATACGAAATTCGGTTTCTCAACGCATGCGTCAGATTACTTGGACGCAATCGAAGCAATTTTAGCATCGGAACATCTGTCGTTACTCGGCATCCATTGTCATGTCGGTTCACAAATCCAAGATCCGTCACTGTTCGAACAGACGGCTCGGACGATGATGGGCTTTGTCGAAACGATTCGTGCGCATCATGGCTTCACAGTCAGCGAAGTTAATGTTGGCGGTGGCTTCGGTATTGCCTATACACAGGACGATCAACCGCTTGATTTTGAAGCGACGATCGAACGCGTCATGGACGTGATCGAGACGGAAACGGAGCGACTCGGCATCGAACGTCCGCGAATCGGGATCGAGCCAGGGCGCTGGGTCGTCGCGAATGCAGGTACGACACTGTATACGGTTGGCGCAATCAAAGAAATCGAAGGCGTCCGCACATATCTTTCGGTCGATGGCGGAATGACGGATAACATTCGCCCAGCACTTTACGGTGCCGTCTATGAAACCGTCATTGCAAACCGGATGAGTGGTGAAACGACTGAAGTGACGGTCGTCGGGGCAGCTTGTGAATCAGGAGATCTCGTCGCTGAAAAAGCACAGTTGGTCACACCGAACGGTGGCGATACCCTTGCTGTCTTTGGGACGGGAGCATATAACTTCTCAATGGCAAGCAACTACAACCAATTCTTACGTCCGGCACTTGTCTTCGTCCGGAACGGGGAATCCCGTGAAGTCGTCCGTCGACAAACGTATGCGGATTTGATTCAGTGTGATCTTGGGATCAACGGTGTCCGATCAGAGTCGTAAGAGGTAAGGGGTCAAACTAGAGGATAAAAAACCGACGCTATCGCGCCGGTTTTATGCATGCGATCTAAAGCGATTCTTCTCTTGAATAGAGAGGGATCGTTTTTTTGTTACGATCAGCAGATTCAGTTTGGGATTTTTAAGACTTGTCCAACGAGCAGGAGGTTCGGATTGGTAATGTTGTTTGCCTGCATCAATGCTGTGACGGTGACACCATATCGTGTCGCAATTGAGTAAAGTGTATCACCCGCTTTGACCGTATACGTTATTGTCGGGATGTTCAAGACTTGACCGACATTCAACAGATTCCAATTCGTGATGTTATTCGCACTCGCGAGGGCAGCGACCGAGACGTTGTATTTACGGGCAATCGAATAGAGTGTATCGCCCGCTTGGACTGTATACGTCGTACCGGTTGAAGTCGGTGAGCGGAGGAGTTCCGAAATCGTGACGAACGAATAGCCTTTGGCTTTGAGTTTCGAAATCATCGTCGGCAAGGCGGTCGGTGTTCCTTTCGCACCAGCACCGGTATGCATCAGAATAATGGAGCCGGGAACGACTTTTGGTAATACACGATCCAAGATGGCGGTCGAAGAGATGCCTTTCCAATCCGTCGTATCAATATTCCATTGAATCGTTTTCGTGTAACCTGCCGCCCCAACAGCACTCAACACGTTACTATTACTTGCACCGAACGGTGCCCGAAAAATTGGTTTCGTCGTTTTTCCGGTCAAGGACCGGATGAGAGATTCTGTTCGGGATAATTCACTCGTCATCTGGCTCGCTGTTAGTGTCGTAAAATCCGGATGCGAATACGAATGATTGCCGATTTGGTGTGTCGGAGAAGCGGTTGTGATGTTTTTGATCGATTGGGGATGGTTGGTTGCGCCACTGCCTGTCAAAAAGAAAGTCGCTTTCACTTGGTTACTTTTTAAGGTACTTAAGATTTTGGCAATGTTCGTTCCGTCTGAACCGTCATCAAACGTCAATGCGACGACTTTTTGTGTCGTCGTTCCTTTCGTGACAAACGTAGAACTCGCTGCATCGATTTGTAAGGGAAACGAGAGTGGAGTAAGGAGAAGCAGTCCGATCATCATGATGGTAGGTTTCTTGATGTTCATCGTCTAGTACCTCCTTCATCAAAAACATGCTTTAAATGTACTCTTTATTAAAGTATTCCCTTTATTTTAAAAAAAGAACTAAGAAATTCCCGTTTTGTAAAGGAATAAAACTAAATTACAGGAAATTTGTTTAAACCGTAATCTTTTTGGGAAACCATAATATATGGAAATAGTAAAAAGGAGTGAGAAGGAATGATCGAATTCAAAAATGTCGGCAAGCAGTTCAAGGACAATGTCGTCTTGAAAGGCTTATCGCTCGAGATTCAAAAGGGTGAACTCGTTGTCTTCATCGGACCGAGTGGTTGCGGGAAAACGACATCACTAAAGATGATCAATCGATTGATCGAACCTTCTTCAGGTACGATTTTAGTCAACGGGAAGGACATCATGAAGACGGATACGATCGAATTAAGACGTCATATGGGATATGTCATTCAGCAAACAGGTCTGTTTCCTCACATGACGGTCCGGGAAAATATTCAATTGATTGCTGGACTTGAGGGGAAAGATCACGATGAAATGGATCAACGGACAGAACAATTATTGACGATGGTCGGGCTTGATCCAAAGCAATTCATCGATCGTTATCCAAGTGAACTCAGTGGTGGACAGCAACAGCGTGTTGGTTTCGCACGAGCTTTAATGAATGATCCTGATGTTATCTTGATGGATGAGCCGTTCAGCGCACTCGACCCCGTTACTCGTAATGATTTACAGGAAGAGTTGTTCAACTTACAAGAGGAAGTGAAAAAGACGATCGTTTTCGTCACTCATGATATGGATGAAGCGATCAAGTTAGCGGATCGGATATGTATCATGCGTGATGGGGAGATTGTTCAGTTCGATACTCCAGAAGAAATCCTGCGTCATCCGAAAGATGAATATGTTGAATCGTTCATCGGGAAAAATAAAATCTGGAGTAGCCCAGAATTCATCAAGGCAGAAGATATCATGATCGAGGATCCCGTTTCAATCAGTGGCAAACGGACGTTGCTACAGGGCATCGAAATCATGCGTGGACGCAAAGTCGACAGCCTGTTGATCACCGATCGTGACCGCGTCTTACAAGGGCTGATTAAGTTGAAGAACATCCAGACGATCCCGGATAAGAGCCAACGGATCGAAGAAGTGATGGAGGGCGAAATCATCGCCGTTAATGAACATGATTCATTGCTCGATGTCCTTGAAGTCATGAATCAGGAAGAGACTGGTTATCTACCAGTAACGGATGCAACAGGAAAACTCAGAGGGTTGATTACACGTAGTAGCTTACTTTCCGTCTTGAGTGAGCAATTCATTCATGAGGAGGAAGTCCAATGAACGGATTCTTTGATTATGTAAAAAATAATACCGATCAGATTGGTGATTTATTGCTAGAGCACTTACAACTGACGGTCTTTGCCGTCGTCATCGCCGTTGTCCTCGGGATTCCGATCGGGATTTTAATCACGCGCTATCAAAAGTTCGCGAAGCCTGTCCTTGCGCTGACGAGCGTCGTGCAAGCCGTTCCGAGTCTTGCTTTACTCGGTTTCTTGATTCCGTTCATTGGTATCGGATCGACACCAGCGATCATCATGGTCGTGCTTTATTCACTCTTGCCAATCGTTAAAAATACGTACACGGGTCTGTCGAGCATTCCAGGGGACACGCTCGAAGCAGCTAAAGGGATCGGTTTAACGGATCGACAAATCCTCAGTAAGGTTCAGATTCCACTTGCTTTGCCGATCATGATGGCAGGGATTCGAATTTCAGCTGTTACAGCTGTTGGTTTAATGACGATCTCAGCATTCATCGGTGCCGGTGGTCTTGGTTATCTCGTCTTCTCGGGTATTCAAACGGTTGATAATAACCAGATTCTTGCCGGAGCAATTCCAGCCGGTATTTTAGCCCTTGTCATCGACTTCGTCGTCAGTCGGATTGAATACTCCGTGGCGCCAAATGGGATTCCACTTGCAGATGGTCGAATTAAAAATAAAGCGCGGAAGCGTCGTAAAGCGATGTCAGCGGGACGCAAGATTGCGATTGCAAGCATCGTCTTCTTATTAGTCGGTAGCACGGTCGCTTATTCCTTCCTCAAGGAAGATAAGATCGTCATCGGATCGAAGAACTTTACGGAACAGTTGATTCTTGGGAATATGTTAGCAGATTTGATCGAAGACAAAACGGACCTTCAAGTCGAACGTCAATTAAATCTCGGGGGGACAAAAGTCGCTTACGGGGCGCTTGAAAAAGGTGAAATTGATGCTTACGTCGAGTACACAGGAACATTATTGATCGATGTTCTCAAGCAGGATGTCGAAACGGATCCGAAAGCGGTCTATGCAAAAGTCGGGAAGATGATTCCTGAAAAAAGTCAGGTCGATGTTCTTGATCCGATTGGTTTTAACAATACGTATGCTCTTGCCATGACAAAAGAAGACATTAAGAAGTACGACTTGAAGACAGTGTCGGATATGTCAAAAGTCAGTGATCGCTTGATTCTCGGTTCAACGATTGAATTTGCGAACCGTGAGGATGGTTATCTTGGTCTGAAGAAGAAGTATCCGGATATGAAGTTCAAAGATGTACAACCAGTCGATGGAGGACTTCGTTATACAGCATTGACGAATGGTCGAACGAATGTCATCGATAGTTTTTCAACAGACGGTCTTTTGAAGAAATTTGATTTGACTGTACTCAAAGATGATAAAGAGTTTTTCCCACCATACTATGCGGTACCGCTTGTTCGACAAGAAACTCTCAAAGAACATCCGGAGCTGAAAAAAGTCCTCAACACATTGAAGGATAAAATCACGGATGAAAAGATGCAAGAATTGAACTACAAAGCAGATGTTGAGAAACAGCGTCCTGAAAAAGTCGCGCGTGATTTCTTGATTGAAGAAGGGTTGATTTCTAAATAAACAGATAGAGCCGAGGCGGGAATCCGCTTCGGCTCTTTTGTATGCGCGCTGACGCGCTATATCGTTTTGGAAAATACGTAATCAAATGATTAAATTATTTTTTGATGCGACTAGCGAGCCAAGCGCGAACAGTGCGTTGCTGAATCATACACGTTCTTCCTCTCGGTTTAATGTTCCAAGTCGGTGCTCGGCATCTTTAACGATACGTACTTGAATCTCAGATGTCAACCAATCTGTTTCGAATTCAGGTAACGTCGGCAATCCATAGCTTGGGTTATTCGTAGATGAAAATAAATCAGACATGATGCGTTCTTCGTATACTGGAATCATATAAAATCCCCTCTCTGTGTCTTGATTCATCTCTTACACCTCTAGTGTACGAAAGAATTGTAAAGACGGAAGAGGGGAGGTATTAAGAACCTGTGAACTTTGTAAACGTTATCACAAACTTGTCAAATCCTCTGTAATAACTTCACAACTGTCGGCATATTGCTGTCCTCGCTTCACATATTTTCGAACTGTCCGTTCCATGATGAATCGATCATGGTCACTGATGTCTCGGACGATTTTTGCGGGAACCCCCATGACCATCGCTCCTGCAGGCACCTTCATTTTTGGCGGAACAAGACTTCCGGCAGCAACGAATGCCCCTTCTCCGATTTCAGCTTCGTCAAGAATCGTCGCCGACATTCCAATCAACGCCCCTTTTCGAATGATACCTCCATGAATCATTGCCATATGACCAATCGTCACTTCATCTTCAATGATAGTCGGAAACCCTTCATACTGATGAATCATCGAACCATCTTGAATGTTGACGCGTTCTCCGATGTGGATCGGACCTTCATCTCCCCGGATGACCGTATTGAACCAGACGGATGAGTCTTTTCCGATCGTGACCTCTCCAATGACCTTGGATCCATCCGCTAAATAAACAGATGGATCGATGTTTGGAATAAGTGAACCGACACGATATTTCATGCGTTTTCCCCCCTCAAGCATTAAATCAATACTCTTTCATCTTGACGTTACAAAAAATAAATTGCAACAGCTTCCAAACTAATTGTAAGATGGTAAAAATACGCTTACAACAGGAGGAGACAGGATGGAACAAACAGTGCGTGAACGTTTGATCGCGATTGCTGCAAAAAAAGAGAAGGCAGCCGTCGTCTATCAGAACATCTCAGTCATCGATGTCATGACACGTGAGACCTATACGGCAGATGTAGTGATTGATTCAGGTTATATCGCTGCTGTCGGAGACGGGTATGAGGGAATCGAGAATCGTCCGGGAGAGGGACTCTTTATCGCACCAAGTTTCGTCGATGCCCATGTGCATATTGAATCATCGATGGTACCACCGAGCGAGTATGAACAGGCGATTCTACCGTTAGGCGTCACGACGATCATCGCCGATCCGCATGAGATCGCGAACGTCAAAGGAGCGGAAGGTCTGTCCTTCATGCTAGACGATGCTGAAGGTCTTGCCCTTGATGTGCGTATGATGTTACCGAGCTGCGTACCGGCTACTTCGTTTGAGCATGCAGGAGCATCACTCGACGCAGCGGCACTTGCACCATTCGTCGATCATCCAGGTGTTCATGGTTTAGGTGAAGTCATGGATTATCCAGCGGTCGAACGAGCCGATCGCGATATGCTCCAAAAAATTAAACAGATTGAAGAGGCAGGGAAACTCGTCGATGGACATGCTGCGGGACTCGGACCACGTGAAATCAACATTTATGGTGTCGCTGGGATTCGGACGGATCATGAATCGGTCAGTAAGGAAGATGCGATTGCGCGAGCACGTCGTGGTCTATATGTCGAAGTACGCGAAGGTTCAGCAGCCCGAAACTTGAAGGAAGTACTTGATGCCGTGACGGAAAGCAACGCGAGCCGTTTTCTCTTCTGTACGGACGATAAACATTTGGATGATACATTACGCGAAGGTACGATTGACTATAATATCCGCTATGCGATTCGTCATGGGATTAAACGTGAGACAGCGTATGCGATGGCATCGTTGCACGCGACGAACGCGTATCGTTTAGACGATCGGGGAGCCATCGTACCAGGACGTCGGGCGGACTTCGTCTTGTTATCGGATGCCGATAACGTCGTGATTGATGAGGTTTATATTCAAGGTGATTGTGTCGCGCGTGCTGGTAAAACGATTCGACCTGTTCGCCGTGCGCATGTACCGAAGTCATTACGTGGAACCTTGAATACAAAACCGATTACACCAGAAGTATTCGCCCTTCCACTTGAATCAGCACATGCGCATGTCATTGGAGTCATTCCGAAAAGCATCGTCACCGAGCACTTGATTCTAGACGTTCCGCTTCAAAATGGATATTTCGTGCCTGTGCCAGAAGAGGATCTCTTAAAGATTGCTGTCATTGAACGTCATCACGGGACATCCTTCTCAGCAGTTGGGATCGTCAAAGGATTTAAGATGAAGCGTGGAGCGATTGCTGCGACTGTTGCTCATGATTCGCACAACCTCGTCATCGTTGGCGCATCAGACGAAGAGATGCAACTCGCTGCTGAACGTCTTGTTCAAGCAGGTGGGGGTGTCATTGCTGTGAATGGACAAGAAGTGCTTGCTGAGTTACCGCTGGAAATCGCCGGACTGATGACGAATCGTCCCTTCCAAGAAGTTGGGGATACACTCGAAGCATTAAACGATGCGCTCGATGTGTTAGAAGCGGATCGGTCCTTTAATCCCTATTTAACGATGTCGTTCCTATGCTTACCGGTTATTCCGGAATTGAAATTGACCGACAGCGGGTTATTTGATGTGAAACACTTCCAGCACATTTCAGTACAAGCAGACTGATGTCCGTCGCGAGTCTGAGTCTCTTTCCGGGACTCAGACCGTTTTTTATTAGGAACAGATAATCTAAAATCAAAGAAAGATACTTTACAAAACGACTAGAAATCCTTAATGAAACTTAATAGTTTGGATGTTGAATCATTTTGGAAAGCTTGTTATAGTAAAGTCTATATCATTTGTGAGAAATATCACTTTCTATGAAACTTTTATCTAAAAGAACCGTAGAAAAGAATAGAATCACTAAAGTGGAAAGGAGACTATATTAATGGATAAATCATACTTTGAAGGGCATGAAGCTTTAATTGCGGACGTCTATCGTTCATTCACGCGTCAATTCCATGCGTTACCGACACATCGACGAACGAAACGGCAATTGCGAAATCTTGCATTCTCCGTCATTCGTCAAGCTCGACCAACGTATGAGGAACGCACTGTTCTTTATGCTTACTTCGCTGAATTCTTCCGAGCAGTTGAGGAAGGACAGGATGAAGAGATTGCTTTTTATAAACAAATCGCACAGTAAAGACCCCCGATGGCTCCGTCAGAAGGGGTCTTTGTTGTTTTCTAAGAACCGCGTCTGGAAATCAAAAAACAAGTAGCGGACGAGGTCCACTACTTGTCGATTGAGAAATCCGACGTAACCGTCAGTTTCTGTCTTACTTGATTTCCATCCATTTGAAGCTCATATCGGCACCGAATGGGTGACGGTATAATTTATCAATGTTTGTCCGTTGCAAGTACGCTTCACCTTTTTGGTAGATCGGTGCGATCGCGTAGTCATCTGTTAGCAAGATTTTTTCAGCTTCTTGCATATCAGACCAACGCTTCGCTTCATCGGCTTGTTGTTTCGCCCCTTTGATGAGATCATCGAACTTTTTGTTTGAGTATTCCATCCGGTTGAAGCTTCCGCCTGTCAACCACATGTCGAGGAACGTCATTGGATCCTGATAGTCAGGTCCCCATCCAGCTGCAGAGATGTCATAATCGCCCTTCGATTCGAGATCGAGGAAGTTTTTGAATGGTTGTTGTTTGATATTGATCGTCAAACCAGGGAGATGTTTCTCTAGGTCACCTTTTAAGTACTCAGAGACTTTCTTGAAGGCATCTTCATCCCGTGAGAGCATGCTGAGTTCGACTGTTTTGACACCAAGTTCCTTCAAACCAGCATCCCAAGCTTTTTTCGCTGCATCTGCATCGTAGCTTTGAAGATCCGGATACTTCGCACGGAAGTCTTCGCCATCTGGTGTAAATGTGAAATCCTTCGCAACGATAAAGTTCGCTGGTTTTGATCCATCGTTTAAGATGACATCCGTAATCCCTTGCTTCTCAAAACCGAGTGCAAGTGCTTTACGAATATTTTTGTTTTTCAATGCTTTATTCTTTTGGTTAAAGCGAAGGAAGTTGATCCGAGCATCTGGACGTGTCTTGTAATCTTCTGATTTTTCGTACTGTGAGACGAACTCCGATGTAATCGGTGCAAAATCGACTTCTTTTGATTCAAAGAGGTTGACGCCAGTCGAAATCTCTTTGACGACTTTAACGTTAATTTGATCCATCTTGACGCTTGCTTTATCCCAGTAATCCGGATTTTTCTTATATGTCCACCCAGCGTTCGCTTGCCACTTATCGAGTACAAAAGGTCCGTTGAAGACCATTGTATCAACACTTGTCGCGAACTTATCGCCTTTATCTTCGACGAATGATTGCTTTAATGGTAAGTACGTCGGGAAACTCGTTAAGCCAAGGAAGTAAGGAGCAGGAGCTTCGAGTTGTACTTCAAGTGTTTGGTCATCGACTTTCTTGACACCGAGTTCATCGAGTTCAGCGTCTCCAGCCATGATTTTATTAGCGTTTTTCAAATCTTGTAAAATGTACGCGTATTCTGCTGCTGTCTTTGGATCAAGAGCGCGTTTCCAAGCATAAATGAAATCATCTGCTGTGACGGCTGATCCATCTGACCATTTCGCATCTTTACGCAATTTAAACGTGTATGTTTTTTTATCGTCTGATACTTCGACACTTTCTGCGATTCCAGGTGTTGGCTTGTTATCGCCGTCAAGACGATAGAGTCCTTCAAAGACGTTGTTCGTAACTATGATGGAAGTCGAGTCCGTCGTTTTCGTCGGATCGAGCTGAGGTACATCTGTCGTCGAAACGAGCGTGACTTCCTTTTTCTTATTTTTCGAATCCGAGCCGCTTGCATTCTCATCATTTCCTTGCCCGCATGCAGCGACAGCAAGTAGTGCAATGCTGGATAGTCCAGCAAAAGCAATTTTCGATGGCTTATTCATGGAACGATGACCCCCCGAGAGTTAGTTTTAAATATTTCAGAAAAATGTGAACATATTGTTAATTTAAGTGAAAGTGATTAAAAATGCAACATAAATTTTCAGATAATTCTTACTGATCAAGGTCTATATCCTCAATTTCAAGTGATTTTAAATAGTCATAAAGTAGGAATAGGATCAGCGAATGAGGGGAATACATCCGTAATGTTAATCGAATTGGAGTTCCTCGCATGCGTATATTCGTAATCCGAACACCTTTTTGTTCAAGGGCGAAGATGATGTCGGATGGATCCAGATCAGCGGGAAGAAGTAAATGTGCGACGAGGACGTTCGCTTCAAATCGACTATTGTTGATGTGTCGCATTACCCAAGTCAGACCTTCTAATAAGAGAAAGAGAAAGAGAACGAGAAAAATCGATTCCCAAATGAATCCGGCACCGACAGCAATCCCAATCCCACTTGCACTCCATATAATGGCGGCAGTTGTTAGTCCGCTGACGATATCATGTGGTCGTCGTAATATGACACCAGCTCCGATGAAGCCGATTCCGGTAATGATTTGCGCGACAAGGCGCATCGGATCCATCTGGACATGAGTCGCCATATCGTGATAGAGCAGGACGGATTTAATGGAGACGATGGTTAAAAGACAGCTGATGAGGGTAATTACGAGGCTAGTGCGTATACCGACCGGTTTATTTTTAATTTCACGCTCGAATCCGATGAAAATTCCAAGTGTAGCAGCCAATAGGAGTTTTAGAAGGTCTTCGAGCTGAAATACATGAATCCAGTTCATTCGTCTCAAATCCTTTCTTTACTTTAGAAGGTGATTTGTTATAATGACTTTTGTGTCTTTCGAATGAATATACGTAAGATGTAATAGATATACGGAAAAAGGAAGTGTCTCATCATGAATCAGCAAAAAATCGGCTTCTTTGCGCTCGCGGCAATGGTCATCGGGTCCATGGTCGGTGGAGGAGCTTTTAATCTTCCTGGTGCAATGGCCCAAAGTGCAAGCGCAGGACCTATCCTCATCGGATGGAGTATCACGGGGATCGGAATGATCATGCTGGCGCTTGTTTTCCAGCATCTCGCTAATAGTAAACCAGAACTTGAAGGTGGCATTTATGCTTACGCTCGTGAAGGGTTCGGACGTTTTGTCGGCTTTAACAGTGCATGGGGATACTGGGTATCGGCCTGGATTGGAACAGTTGCGAACATCACCCTCGTGTTTAATGCGATTAGTTATTTCTTCCCGATTTTCGCGGCAGAAAATCGGATATTCCTTCTCTTCATGAGTATGGTCGTCATCTGGGGATTATTCTGGCTCGTCTCAAGCGGGATCAAGGAAGCGACACTCGTCAATTTGATTACGACGATCGCAAAGCTCGTTCCGATCTTGATTTTTATTCTTCTAGTAGGAATCGCCTTTAATATCAAAACGTTTAACTTGGATATTTGGGGAAAAGGAACAGAACTCGGTTCAATCTTTGAACAGGTAAAAGGAACGATGCTCGTCACGCTTTGGGCGTTCGTTGGTATTGAAGGGGCAGTCGTCTTGTCGAGTCGTGCTAAAAACCGAAGCGATGTCGGAAAAGCGACAGTAACAGGACTCGTTGGTGTGTTAGTCATCTATATCTTAATTTCCGTCTTATCACTTGGCGTCCTCAGTCAGGAGAAGTTAGCTGGACTGAAGGAACCGACGATGGCGTATGTACTAGAGGCAGCAATCGGACCAGTCGGAGCGACGATCATCATGATTGGTTTAATCATCTCACTATCCGGAGCACTTCTTGGATGGACGATTTTAGCTTCTGAGATTTCATATCTGGTTGCCAAAGATGGAGCGTTCCCGAAAGCGTTCGCTAAAACAAACCGGAAGGGTGCTCCAGTCGGTGCGCTGTTGATTACACAGATCGCCACACAAATCGTTGCCGGGATTGCGCTCTTCTCCGCACAAACGTATCTCGTTCTATCGAGTATTGCCGGGATTTGTGCCTTGTTACCGTATCTGTTATCAGCTTTGTACAGCATCCGGACTTCACGGGAAGAGCGGAATCAAAAAATGTTGTTCTTCTCGGTCATCGCATCGGCGTACTCGATCTGGCTCGTCTATGCGTCGGGCATCTGGTATATCGTCATTGCGGCATTAGTCTATGCTCCAGGAATTCTCGCGTACGCGTTAGCAGAGCGAGAACAGCAACGGACGGGCATGTCACGTTATGAGTGGATTGCTAGCATGATTCTTGTTGTTCTAGCAGGAGTGGCTGTTTACGGAATGGTTGTAGGAGAAATTCAATTGTAAGAAACGATATGAAAAGAAGTCACGGTGATTTTTAAATCCACCGTGACTTCTTTTTGTGATTAAGGTGTAAAAAATCGTTTTTCGACATCCTGTACAGATAGAGGTTCAGAGAAAATAAACCCTTGCATGTGCTGACACGATGTTGTTTTTAGATAATCTAACGCGTGTTCTGTTTCAACGCCTTCAGCGACAAGATTCAACTCTAGATTGCGACCGAGTTGAATGATGGAATCCAGCAATGCATGATCGTTTGACGCCAAACCATCAATGAAGACTTTATCGATTTTTAACTCATCAATCGGAAAAGCACTGAGATACTGTAAAGAAGAATAACCGGTACCGAAATCATCGATCGATAAGCGGAAACCGAGTGACTTAATGAGATGCATCCGTTCGACCGTTCGTTGTGTCTGTAAAATCGCAATGTTTTCTGTCAACTCCAGTGTGACGGAAGATGGCGAAACGAGTCGCTCCGTTACGATATGTTGCAACGTTCGAATAAAAGAGTCGCTTTGGAACTGATGTGGTGAGATGTTGATCGCCATCGTCAGTTTAGGATCAATCGTCTGTTGCCACTTCGCGAGCTGTTCACATGCTTCGATGATGACCCAGTTGTTGATTGGTGTGATCAGTGAAGCCTCTTCGGCGAGTGGAATGAATTCATCTGGTGGAATACTCCCGAGTGCCATGTGATTCCAGCGTAATAACGCTTCGAAGCCTTTAACGGCTTGTGTCTGAAGTTCAATGATTGGCTGATAAGCAAGATACAGGGATTGATCTTCGAGTGCCGTGAAGAGGGAGCGCTCGAGTTGGATTTTACGTGTGAATTGTGTATCCATCTCGTGTGTTAAGTACTGAATCGTTCCGGTACCAATTGATTTTCCTGCGTATAGAGCTGTTTCGGAGCGGCGATATAAATCTTCTAGTGTTTTGGCTTCCGACGGATAGACGGTGATCCCGAATGTACAAGAAACGATGAGTGAATGACCGTTAATGTAATAAGGACGCTGCAGTGCTTGTTGTAACTTTCGAGCATACTGAAAAAGCAGATTGCTCGACGGTGCAGGTAACAAGACACCAAACAAATCACTCGTCGGATGAAAAGCAAGTACATCTGTCGTATGTTGCAAAAGACGCGTTGCCATTGCTTGAAGAAGTTGATCGCCGACATGTGTTCCAAACGAATCGTTGATGACTTTGAAACGATCGATATCGAGCAAAATGAGTGCAATGGGATCAT
Source organism: uncultured Exiguobacterium sp. (assembly GCF_964277885.1). Taxonomy (NCBI): domain Bacteria; kingdom Bacillati; phylum Bacillota; class Bacilli; order Caryophanales; genus Exiguobacterium; species uncultured Exiguobacterium sp. The sequence continues at coordinate 66,105 of NZ_CAXYJR010000002.1, forward strand.
GTGATCCAGCAGACTGGAACAATACTTCCCCTTCACGTAAAAATCCTCGTTTATTTAATAAATGCGTCATCTCATGATGATGCACTAAAAAATCAAGTTCTTCTTCAAGCGCAGTTGTTTCCGTGATGTCGTTGCCGATGAACAGGTGCTGAAAACGAACGCCGTTCGCATCATAAATCGGAATCAATGTCGCTTGGAGATGTTTTCGTTCGCCCGTTTGCGAAGTGAGGCTAAGACGACCAGACCAGGCTTTTCGTTCACGAAGCTGTGCACGAATCTCCGAAACGACGGGACTGGATGGGTCTAAGATGAGTGACCATGCTTGGTTGAGAAGCATCTCAGAACAATATCCTGTCACATCGATGAGTTGATCATTCGCGTATGTGATCGTTCCTCGTGCATCGAAGACAGCGACAGATGCGATTTGATCGAATGCATAGCGCAAATCCATCAATCCTTGGAAGAGTGGTTTCATGTTCGTTTGTTGCTCAGCTGAAGGGATGCAGCAAGCAAAAGCGGCAATAACGGTTCCTGTATCATCAAATAAAGGAGACAGAAGGAGAGTTGATGTTACAGAAGTGCCCGTCTTATGCAATAAGGAGGCATTCGGTAGTTGGACCGATTGACGGCGTTCCAGAAAGGCACGCCAAATCTGATGACTGAATGCCATGTCTTCCTGTTCAAGAAGTGGAACAGTCTGACCCACGACTTCTTGTTGTGTCCAGCCCCACTGGCTTTCGGCTAGTTCATTCCAAGAGCGGATGGTCAAATCAGTATTCAGGATGAAAGCAGGTAAAGGGAATTCTTGAATGACGACTTCATAGGAATCAATGGTCGAACGATCCATTACGTGCGCACGCTCCTTTATGATGAAAAGAGATGACGGTTCACTTGTCTTGTCTTTTCCCAATATATTCAATTCTTACGCATCGGAATCCTCTTAGGTTATACATTTTTTAGATGAAGATTATACAAGAAAATCTGCTATAATGATTTTGAAAGCGTTTTCTAAAGAGCTATAAGGGGGAATCTCGATGAATCAAACAGAGAAAATCATTCAACAGACAGAACAGTTCGGAGCACATAACTACCATCCACTTCCGATCGTTATTTCAGAAGCGGAGGGTGTTTTCGTCACGGATCCGGAAGGACGTCGTTATATGGATATGTTGAGTGCATACTCAGCCGTCAACCAAGGGCATCGTCATCCAAAAATCATCGAGGCTCTAAAACGACAAGCAGATAAGATCACGTTGACGTCACGTGCCTTCCACAATGATCAACTGGGCTTTTTCTATGAAAAAGTAGCGCAATTGACGGGGAAAGACATGGTGTTACCAATGAACACGGGTGCGGAAGCTGTCGAGACAGCGGTAAAAGCAGCACGTCGTTGGGCATATGAAGTGAAACAGATTCCAGGTGATGCTGAAATCATCGTTTGTGAAGGAAACTTTCACGGTCGGACGATGACGGCCGTCTCGATGTCGACGGAAGCAGAATACCAACGTGGATTCGGACCGCTCCTTCCTGGAATCAAGACGATTCCATACGGCGATCTTGAGGCGTTAAAACAAGCAATCACAGAAAATACGGCAGCATTCATCTTGGAACCAATCCAAGGCGAAGCAGGAATTTTAATTCCGTACGATGGTTTCCTAAAAGATGCACAAGAAGTGTGTCGTGCTCAGAATGTTCTACTCGTATCCGATGAGATTCAATCTGGACTTGGTCGTTCTGGTAAATGGTTTGCTTCTGATTGGGATGAAGTGACGCCAGACATGTATATCCTCGGTAAAGCACTGGGTGGTGGTGTATTCCCGATCTCATGTGTGGCTGCGAATAAAGATGTCCTTTCCGTCTTCAATCCAGGCTCACACGGCTCGACGTTCGGTGGAAATCCACTCGCTTGCGCCGTCTCGATTGCTTCACTTGAAGTATTAGAAGACGAAAAGTTACCGGAACGTTCACTCGAACTCGGTACGTACTTCATGGAGAAATTAAAACAAATCAACAACCCGATGATTAAAGAAGTACGTGGACGTGGATTATTCATTGGTGTTGAATTAACAGAAGCAGCTCGACCATATTGTGAAGCGTTGAAGGAAAAAGGCTTGCTCTGTAAAGAAACACATGAGACCGTCATTCGCTTTGCACCACCGCTCGTCATCACAAAAGAAGAGTTGGATTGGGCGTTCGAACGGATTGAACAAGTATTAGGCGTTTCCGTCGCTCAATAAAAAGAATAGCTTTAGATTAAACAACAGTGGACAGGACGTTCACTGTTGTTTTTGTTTAGGTAAGTGTCGGTTTTGATACAGGAAACGTTTGAAAATCAGTGACAAGGGAACATACAACTATCGCAAAAAAAACTTTTAAATGGGGGTAATGGATATGTCAAACAACAGTGGTCTCAATAAAAAAGTGGATGGTCTCGTCGATAAAGTAGCAGGTAAAGCAAAAGAAGCACTCGGTAAAGCAACAGGTGATAAATCGACAGAGCGCGAAGGTAAAAAAGATCAATTAAAAGGTGATGCGAAGAAAACGGTCGGAAACGTCCAACAAAATTTCGAAGATACGAATCGTCGCTAAGACGGTTGCAACTTAATAGAAAAACCGGACTGGATGATGACTCTAGTCCGGTTTTTAGTGTCTGCTATAATGAATTTTTATATCACTAAAAAAAGATAATGAATAATTTGTATAAAGGTCTAGTCATTTAGATATTTATATGGAATAATTAAAAACGTAAAAGCGTTTACATTGTTCTGTCATTATCGTTTTATTTAGGAAAGGGTGAAAGGTATGTTGCAGTTTCTACAACGCATTGGTAAAGCCTTGATGTTACCAATCGCAGTATTACCAGCTGCCGGAATCGTACTCCGATTAGGTTCAGCGGATATGTTAGATATTCCGTTGATGGTAGCAGCAGGAGGGGCTATTTTTGATAACCTTCCATTGATATTTGCCATCGGTGTCGCAATCGGTCTATCGATCGATGCGAGCGGGGCAGCGGGTCTTGCCGGAGCCATCGGGTATCTCGTCTTAAAGAACGGCGTCGACTCGATGAACAAGGATTATTCTAGCGCACAGATTCAAGCAAAATATGATGCGATCGCCGCAATCGTCAATGATTCCTCGACTAAGGTCGACGGCGCGACACTTGGTTCGATCGCGAATCAGGCGACGCTCGGTTCAACCGTTAATATGGCAGTATTCGGGGGAATCATCGCGGGTATCGTCGCCGGACTTCTATACAATCGGTTCTATAATATTAAGTTGCCGGATTGGTTAGCATTCTTCGGTGGTCGCCGTTTCGTTCCAATCATTACATCAGCGGTCATGCTCGTACTTGCTTTCATCTTTGGTTATGTGTGGCCGTTCATCGAGCAAGGCATCAATGGTGCTGGTGAATGGATGGTTGGTCTCGGTGCAGGAGGCGCTGCTCTGTTTGGATTCTTTAACCGTCTCTTGATTCCTGTCGGCTTGCATCACGTCTTAAATAATATTTTCTGGTTCGTCTTTGGTTCGTATGAAAAAGCAGATGGTACAGTCGCAAATGGGGATATCGCGCGTTTCTTCGCTGGAGATCCGACAGCAGGAATCTATCAAGCTGGCTTCTTCCCAATTATGATGTTTGCCTTACCGGCTGCAGCTTTTGCGATCGTCATGGCTGCGCGTAAAGAAAATCGAAAAGCAGTTGCTGGAGCGATGATTGGTCTTGGATTGACGTCCTTCTTGACAGGGATCACGGAACCAATTGAGTTCTCGTTCATGTTCTTATCACCTGTTTTATATGTCATTCATGCAGTTTTAACAGGTCTATCAATGGCCATCGTTAACTTACTCGGTATCTTACATGGCTTCTCTTTCTCGGCTGGTTTCATTGATTATGCCTTGAACTTCGGTATTGCAACAAAACCATTACTTCTCATCCCGGTTGGTCTCGCGTTCGCGGTCGTCTACTACTTCCTGTTCTACTTCATGATCACGAAATTCGATTTGAAGACACCAGGTCGTGAAGATGAATCGCTCGTCACAGACACGGGAGTCGTTTTAACAGATTCAGACGATAAATATGAGCAACAAGCAGCACGCATCTTCGCGGGGCTAAAAGGAACAGACAACGTCACGTCGATTGATAACTGTGCGACACGCTTACGTCTTCAAGTCAAAGATCCAAGCATCATTGACGAAGCAGCGATTAAAGCGGCTGGAGCAAAAGGTGTCATGAAGATGGGTGCGACAAGTGTTCAAATCATCATTGGCACAGATGTTGAATTCGTTGCGGATGCGATGAAGCGACAGAAGTAAAGAAAAAACGACCTTTCCTGAGCTCAGGAAAGGTCGTTTTGCTGTACGTTCGCAACAGGTGCTGTTTTGCTTGAGCGATAGATTGGATAAAAGATTCCGATCAAGATGATGACGATCCCGATCCATTGGGAACTCATCAGATGTTCTCCTAAAATTAAGACGGAACAGATGACTGCTGTCGGTAGTTCAGCCGCTCCAAGTAAAGAAACGCTTGCTGGGGAGAGATGAGGCGCGCCAGCAGCAAATAAGAGCGGTGGTAAAATCAACGCGAACAGACCGAGCGGAATCGCGTATAACAAAAGTCCATTTTCGAAGTTCGCAGAGGACAAGAACGTCGTCGGTGGATACATCGTCATGACGAAAGCAAGACCACCTGTCATCATGTAAAAACTTTTCTTAATGACGGGTAAATGATTGGCGATGCGTCCACTGGCGAGTAAGAAAATGGAGAAGCTGACAGCCGCTCCAAGACCGAATAATGTTCCACGTAGGTCGAGTGGGCTCGAGTAAGCCGCACTCGCAAGAATGGCTCCACCAATGAGCAGAATCGCGGACAGGAAATGCGCACGACTAGGTAAGCGTCTGAATGCGAGCGCATCGATGATGACGCCAATCCAAGTAAATTGAAATAAGAGAATGATTGCAACGGACGCGGATACGGTTTGAAGACTTTGATAGTACAGATAACCAGTTGTACCACTTGAGATACCGATCAGCATGAGAAGACTAGCTGTTTTGAGATCGAGACGAAGATTTTTCGTAAATAAGGCAAGTCCGAAAATCATCAGCCAGCCGAAGAAAAATTGACTACCTGAAACGGCTGCTGAGTTGAATCCAGCGGCATATGCGAGTTTAACGATCGTTGAGAGGACACCATAACTGATAGCGCCGATGAGAACGAATAAAGTGGCTTTTGAGCGATGCATGAATAATTTCCCTCCATTTTTAATAAAAACCACACAAAAAAGGTTACAACAGGGCCTTGTCCAGGTTTTTTGGACAGGGTTTGGTTGCAACCTGTGTGATTTATTGAGTTGATGTGTCGAGCAAATGATACAGCCGGGTTTTCGTTTGATTATACTGAACGGTCAGCGCATTCCACTTCTTTAATGACGCGGTAGCTTTCCGTGTTAAACGATTTAAATCCGCTGTTGACTCATCAATCTTAACGAAATCCGGTTTTTTCGTCAAGCGTGAAAGCACTTTCTTTTCAGCGTCCATCGCTTGTCGATACATTTTTGAAAACGTTTGAAACGTCTGCTGGCGTTCCTTAATGATTGCCAATAAGGAAGTTCCTTCTGTTTTTGATTTACCCTCAAGTTTATTGACAGCATTCTTTAATTCTTCAAGATCGAGTGCAGCGTACGTTTCCTTACGTAATGTTTCTTCTTGTTTCAATAAGGAAAGACGCTCGTCATTTAAGGCTTCTAATTCCTCTCGTTCATTTTGAGAACGTTTAATTTCTTCAGCACCTGCATCAAGAACCGCTTGGTACGTATTAACTGAAATTTCATCTTTTCGAGCACGCTGATCAGCTAGCGTGAATGCTTTCTCCTCACCTTTGACTTGTTGCTCTAGCTGTTCATGAAGAGAGGCTGGTGAATCGTTGGAACAAGCTGCCAGTCCGAAACTTGATAGGAGCAGCATCATTATGAGTTTTTTTTTCATCTGAACGTTAACTCCTTATAGATTTGAATGATTCGCGAAGTTATATGGAGTATGGAAGTCCTCATCATAAATTGCGAATTGATAGCCCTTTTTCTGAAGTCCGTCAACGATGGCGGGAAGAGCTTTGATGGCTTGTGGTTGTTCATGTAAAAGAATGATTTCAAACGGACGCTCTGCTCGCCGAATGACCGTATTTGCGACTTCTTTTGCACTATCTTTGTAATACCAGTCCATTGAATCGATCGACCAGTCCCACACACGGAAGTCTGCTGAATGAATGGCAGATGCCATTTTTTTCGTGATGCCTGGATCAGAGCCATAAGGTGGTCGTGTCAAATGTGGTGTTAGCTTCGTCAACTCATGGATTTTCTTCTGAACACTTTGCATCTCTGAGACATACTTTCCTTTTTCGTACAATGTATCGTAATCGTGTGTTTCCCCGTGTAATCCGATATAATGACCAGCTTTTGCGGCAGCTTTAACTTCTTTCGGGAAAGCATCTATCTGTGGTCCGAGATAAAAGAAGGTAGCGCGTGTATGAAGTTGATCCAATGTCCGAAGTAAATCCGGTGTTAATGCGGATGGACCGTCCTCAAATGTTAAATAAGCGACTTTTTTCGTCACGCCATTCCATTTTTCGACACGTGCTTTCTCCATGTTGACGACAGGAACTTCGGTAATGGACTTACCGGCAGTAATTGCCTGTTGTTCAGGCGTGAAGACGTATCGATAAGCAACGTATCCTCCGACTCCGAGAAAAACGAGTGTAAGAAGTAAGAAGAGTCGAGGGAAAAACTTTCTTTTTTTTGTCCGCGGTCGTGGACCGAGTTCGCTAGCGTGGCTTGAGGTAAATGGATCCATCGTTGTCTGTCGCTCCTTTTGTCAAAAAATATCATATACAGATAATGTAACATTCTGACTGTTTCTTTTGTAACAAACAGATGACAAAAAGATGACGGAAAATCGATTTTTCTAAAAAATATTAGTTTAATTAGAAAAAGAATGTGCAAAATAAAAAAACAACCACTGATTAAGTGATTGTTTTTTGTGTTATTAGTGTTCCGTTACAGCACACTCATCGCATTCCGTTTGATAGGATTCACATTGTTCATCCATTTCTTTTCCACAATGGGCACACGTCTTAACGGGAAGTTCACGATAAAATTCAGCAGATGCTTCTTGATAAAGGGGTTGTTCCATATGTGTATTCCTCCTTCAAAATAAAATACAATGAGTTTTATTAGTTTTATTGTATTAGTACAGTTGTTTAATGTCAACTATTGTTTTATAACAGATTCTGAATATCGAGTATTGACAGAGGACAATAAAAAATGGACGTGCTACGATACCTAAGTAACCTGATAATGATAAGGGGGATTCATACATGACACAAGCAACACTGGATACGATGCGAGTTTTAACAGAAAGACGATCTGTTCGTCATTATGACGAAACGTTCAAACTTTCAAAACAGGAAGTGGAAGAACTGCTAGAATGGACAACAGCGGCACCAAGCGCTTGGAATTTACAACACTGGCATTTCACGGTCTTTCATTCGGAAGAAGCGAAGCAACAGCTTGCACCGATCGCATACAATCAGCCGGCTATCACTTCGGCTTCAGCAGTCATTGCGATCTTAGGTGATGTTCAAGCTAATCGAAACTACAATCCGGTATATGGTCCAGCAGTAGAAGCAGGTGGCATGACAGAGGATCTGTTTGATTCGATCAAGGCACAGGTAGAAGGCGCTTATCAAAGTGAGGCGTACGGTCGCGACGCAGCGATGTCGAATGCGAGCCTTGCTGCGATGCAATTAATGCTTGCGGCAGAAGCGCGTGGATTATCAACACTCGCAATGGGTGGATTCGATCATCAACGTTTTGCGGAAACGTTCATCACCGAGTCACGGTATGTACCAGTCATGTTGATTGCTGTCGGAAAAGCGGTTGAAGATGCAAAAAAACGTCCGGCACTACGTTTACCGATCAATCAAGTTTCGACATTCCTGTAAGTCATTCAAAATGGGGGAAGCGGGGTTTGATTCCTCCATTTTAAATTTTTTTATTTTTTTTTCGGAAAAAGACTTGTCAGCCTTTTAGTTTCTTGATATATTAATACATGTCCTAGCAAGTACATAACGTACTGCAAACATGATTCTGTAGCTCAGCTGGGAGAGCGCTACCTTGACAGGGTAGAGGTCGCTGGTTCGAGCCCAGTCAGAATCATACCGAAAGCCCGCTTCTCCTTTAGAGGAAAAGCGGGCTTTTTTATTATTTCTTTATCTCATCCTCTGTGACCCATTTATGATTTTTCACCATCTCTCCACCGTCTGTCGGTTTATAGTTCACCATATAGACAGTAGTTTCTTTTACTTCATCAATCGTCGCTTTAGCTCCATCCATACCTTTCATATGATCCGCTTTTACAGTTGTTTCATCACCAACTTGTAAAGGTTTAGTCGGCACTGGGTCGAGTTCTTCTTGGATGACCCATTTATGATTTTTCACCATCTTTCCACCATTGGTCGGTTTGTAACTAATCGCATAGACAACGGTATCATAAGCTCCAGCAATAGTGGCGTTTGCTCCATTCATTCCATCCATATGATTTGTCGTCAAGGTGACGTTACTTCCTTTTGGGTAAGTTGGATTACTGGCTTCCTTTAAACCGGATGGTAACTTTCCATCACTCGAATGCATCATGTCTCCATGGGACATGTCGTGTGAGTCACTATTACTTCCATCGTTATTTGAATCGGATCCACACGCACCGAGCCAAAGCGTAGAACTAAGAGCCAGAGCGGTTAACGTCAATGATTTTTTCATATTAAAACCCTCCTGAATTTACTAGTCTTTTTTACTATACCCAGCGTATGTGCAAATCGTGTGCAGATGAGGTGACAGTTTCGTTTGTCAGCGTCGATCGTGTTTTTTTTCGCTATACTAAAGTGAAGAGAAAGGGAGGAAATGTCATGCGTCGTATTTCATACTCGGTCGGAGGAATCGTGCTTGCGGCATTTTTAATTTGTGGCAGTGTGTTGTTTGGGACGTTGTATTATCAGTTGTCTCAAACACGAACGCAGGAAGTAGTGGACGGTTTACTGAACCGAGGAAATACCCATCGTGATGTCCTTGTCGATTCCTATGACCAAACGACGATGCGCCATGTCAGCATGATGGAAGCAGATTCATCGTTTACTGTGGTGATTACTGATGCAGATGGAAAACAACTCGAAGCGTCGCGACCTTTGTCGAATGAGATGAAAAGTGTGCTAGAGCATACGGATTTCGATTACCGTCAACAAGGAAAAATCGTGACGATGCGTGACTTTTTAATGACGGACAGTCCCATCACCATCGACGGAGAACATCAGGGTCATGTCTTCATGTTCGCTTCTAAAGCAATCGTAGATCACGTACTTAATCCGTTGAAACAGCAGTTTTTCCAAGTGGGTCTGCTCGCACTATTATTAGCAGGTGCGGCAAGTATTTGGACGACCCGACTCATCTCTCGTCCGTTGATTCAGATGGAAAAAGCGACGGCACGCCTATTAGATGGAGAAGGTGGAGAGTTGCCGATTGATCGACAAGACGAACTGGGACAATTGGCACGTTCGATTCAGCAATTAAAACAGGATCTCGATTTTTTGAATCGGGAACGATCCGAATTTTTAGCAAGCGTATCTCATGAACTACGAACACCATTGACATATATAAAGGGATACGCGGACATTCTCGAACGTCAAACGTTGACGCCGGATGAGCAACAACGCTACATTACGATCATTCGAGAAGAAAGTCAGCAAATGAATGAATGGATTGAGCAATTATTTTGGCTAGCACGCATTGATGCGAATGCTTTTATGATGGAACGAAAACCTGTCGATGTCGAAGACTTGATTCATCAAGTGATACGATTGATGCGCCTGGACATCGAACAAGAAAATGTTTCGTTCGAGATAGAAGGTGAGCGATTAGAAGTGATGGGTGACGCTCAGCAGCTCCGTCAGATGATCGTGAATATCATTGAAAATGCACGACGACATACGACGTCGGGAAAAATTATCGTTCGTTATGGTGTCAACGCAGTAGGGGCTTTCATTCAAATCGAAGATACAGGAGAAGGGATCGCTGCAGAATCTTTACCTCATGTAACGAAACGGCTCTACCGAACGGAAGCATCTCGTTCTCGAAAACATGGAGGAACTGGAATCGGACTCTCCATCGTTGAAGCAATTGCTCAGACACATGGAGCAGAATTGAACATCAAGAGTCAGCTTGGACATGGAACACAAGTGACACTGCAGTGGAAGGAGAAATAAAATGCCGCATGTATTGATCGTAGATGATGAACCAAGAATGCTTGAACTGCTCAAACTGTATATTCAGCCGTATGGGTACACGTGTCAGCTTGTGGATTCTGCGCAACAAGCTCTTGATCTCTGCCGTCAGCACGTATTCGACCTGATTTTACTAGATGTCATGATGCCGGATATGGATGGCTGGACATGTTGTCGTCTCATTCGAGAACACTCTAACATCCCAATCTTGATGGTTACGGCTCGGAATCAGCGGGAAGACATCATTCGGACACGAGAAGTAGGAGCGAATGATTACATATCAAAACCGATTCAAGAAGGGGAACTGATCGGGCGAATGGAAGTTTTATTACAGCAACAGTATGATGGTCTATCCTATGACCGGGAAAGCTATCGTTGTAGTTACCTCCAACAAAAGATTTCGTTAACGAAGACGGAGTTTGAGTTGTTAGGTGTATTTTTAGATTCTCCACGACGTGTTTGGACACGCGATCAACTAACGACGATGTTATGGGGAGCGGAAGCGTCTGTAGACGAGCGGACGATCGACTCGCATATCAGACATTTAAGAGAAAAACTACGTGTTTGCGGTTTTCCGATTGAACAGCATCTCGAAACAGTTCGCGGAATCGGATACCGCTGGACACACCAATAAAGGGGAAAATCAAAACATGACGACATTTTATTTCGTACGACACGCACATTCGACATACTCACCAGATGAGCGAGCACGTCCACTTTCCGATACAGGACAGGCAGATGCGATACGTTTACTTGAAACGTTTCAAGAAATTCCAATCGACAGGTTCTACAGTAGCCCGTATCAACGGGCGATCGAGACGATTGCACCGCTCGCGGAGGCACGTCAACAGCCAATCATTGAGGTAGAGGAACTACGAGAGCGATTACTAGCACCGGGAGAGCTTGACGATTTTCAAGGAGCGGTCACGTATGTATGGCAACATCCGAATGAAAATCCGTATGGAGGTGAAACGAACAACGAAGCGTCGCAACGCATTCGGCTATTCATCGACGAACTAGTGGAGAAGCATCCTGACGATACAGTCGTTCTTGGAACACACGGAAACATCATGGTGTTACTCTTAGAAACATTTGATCCGACGTTTGATTACGCATTTTGGAAATCCTTACCGATGCCAGCCGTATGTCGAATGGATGTGAAATCAGGAGAAAGGGCGGACATTCACGTCGTACCACTTTTGACAAATACAAAGTAAAAAAGAGACGGAACTGATGCGTGAATCAGTTTCCGTCTCTTTTTTAATTAGAGAAATCTTAAGGCGTAGGAACAGCACCTTCATGTTTTCGGATTAAGTCCGCTGTTAATTGACCGGACAAGGTGACCATTGGTACACCGCCGCCTGGATGTGTCGAGCCACCAACGAAATAAAGTCCTTCGTACAAGTCGCTCTTCGATGGAATCTTGAATCCACCATTTTTCTTCCGATCGGCTGCGACACCATAAATCGATCCACCGTTTGGACCGTATAATTCTTTCAAATCTTCTGGGGTAAAGCGATATTCAAACTCGATCGATTCCCGAAGCCCATGAAGTCCCATCCGCTCCAGTTTATCGAGAACGACTTCGCGGTACGCATCCCAGTCGACTTCACCTTTTTGAAGTGTTAGCGGTGGAACGTGTGTCAAGACGAATAAGTTATCCTTCCCTTCAGGAGCTTGGGAAGCGTCGGATTTTGAAGAGACACCGACATAAATTGTTGGATCCTCTGGAGGAGTACCTTCTTTGAACATTTGGGCGAATTCACGCTCTGGATTTTCAGAGAAAAAGAAATTATGATGCGCTAGCCCGCGATACTCACGATTTACACCGAGCAGTAGGACAAGACCTGAAACGGAAGGGGCGAACGACGCCTGTAATTTTTTAGCCTGCTTCCGGGCTTTTTTCTCCGGTACGATCCGTTCATAAGTCGGGATGACCTCAAGGTTTGAGACGACGATGTCAGCCGCATGAAATGTTCCGTTCGATAGGACGCCAACCGCTTTTTTATTTTCAAGGACGATTTGTTCAACAGGTGAGTTGAGATGAACCGTGACACGGAGCTCATCAAGTAATCGTTTCATAGCCCGCGCGATTTGGTACATCCCGCCTTTGACATAATAGATGCCGAGTCCCATTTGAACATAAATCATCTGATTGAAGACAGCAGGTGCCTGATATGGGTTGGAACCGACATACATGACCATGTAGTTAAATAGCTGTTCGAGATACGGATCATTGAGATGTTTCTTTGTTCCGGTCGCAACGGTATTCATCGGGTCCATCTTTAATAAATCAGACATCGTATGGTATTTTTTTAAGTCCTTTAAATCTTCAAGGCTGTATTTATAAAAACTGTCGAGGCACAAGTCGTACATTTGTTTGGAGTACCGGAACAATTCAACGAAATCCGCTCGTGACGAGACGTGTTCGACTTCTTCGAGCATTCCAGGTAAGTCACCTTTGACATCGATTTTTGTTCCATCCTCAAAGAATGTACGCCATTGCGGTTCAATCCGCTCGATTTCTAAGTAATCATCTAAGTTACGATGAACGCTTGAGAAGAGTTGTTCGAGTACCCAAGGCATCGTTAAGATGGATGGACCGGTATCGAAAGTAAATCCCTTTCCACTACGTTGATTCAGTTTGCCTCCGACATTCGCATTCTTTTCAAGCATCGTGACTGCATAACCGTCTCCAGCCAAACGAATAGCAGCAGACATACCGGCAAGACCAGCTCCAATGACGATTGCACGTTTCTTCAAATGGATCACTTCTCCTTTAGTAGATGAATGGGATCAATCGTTTTCGTTTTGCAGCCCATGTCGTATAGGCGGGTCCAAAACCTTTCGTTAACATCGCTTCCTCGATTCGAATCCGGTAGAGCAAAAAAATGAACATCAGAAGTCCAGAGAGAATGAAAAGTCCGGACTGACCGGTGAAAAGGGGGAAGCTCATCGTAATCAACAACAACCCACTGTATAACGGGTGACGTAAAAAGCGATAGGGACCGCTACTGACGAGCCGATCACCAGATGCCACGACGACATGACGAGTGAACTGTTGTTTTAAGTGGAGAATCCCCCATAGGCGCAAGGAAACACCACACCATAATAAAATGCATGAAGAGATGCGCATGACAGAAGAAACGGTTTCATTCGCAAAGAGGAAAGCGCAGACGATCGTTCCGCTTAGGACAAGGAAAATCAAATAAAAACTAACTTGTTCTGCTGCGCCTGACTTAGACTCGGAGCGATTCCGGAAACGAATCATCTCGCCAATCCAGCAGATGCTACCAATGCTGAAAATCCATTCCCAAAGTGACACGTACGCTACTCCTTTCTACATCAGAATCATGTTTCGAAAACGCATACATCGTTATTTACCCATTGTAATTCGTCCTTAAGCTACATTTAGAAAACTTCAGAAATACTTCATTTTCATGACAAGCACTCCGAAAGAAACATGTTTGAAAAAAAGAATGGTATTCTAATCTAAAATATGGAATGTAAATATTATTAGATGGAGTGAAAATTGAAAATGAAGAGAAAACAGATATTCATCATGACATTGGCAGTGATAGCTACGGTTACGTCCGCGACGACTTACATACCAGCAGTCGATGCATCAACATCTTCTTATCGTCAAGCCAAGACATCCCTTCATTTACGTCAAGGGGCATCACTCGAGCAACCGAGTCTTACGGTTATTCCAACAGGAATCTATGTGACGGAACTATCGAAAGTCGGTACATGGTCAAAAGTACAATATGGCACGAAGATTGGCTATGCGAGTACGAAGTACCTACTGACGGATGAACAAATCGGTGGAAAACGGATCGGTAAGACCCTTATCGCGAATAAGAACTTAGCGCTCCGCTCGACCTACGCTCCTGGTGAGAATCAACAAGCAAGAGCAGCATTTGAGAAAATGCGTGTAGCGGCTAAAAGAGAGGGGATTACGTTGGTAGCATTTAGTACATATCGTTCGTACGCTTATCAAAAGGCGTTGTTTGATAAATATGTCGCGCGAGATGGATATGAACAAGCGAGTACGTATAGTGCGGAGCCAGGGAAAAGTGAACATCAGACAGGTCTTGCTTTTGATATCGGAGGAGCAGATTCAACAAAATACGCGATGTTCAGTTTTGCGAAGACGAAAGAAGCGAAGTGGCTGTTTGCGAATGCACACCGGTACGGCTTCCATCTTCGTTATCCATCCGGTAAGGAATCATGGACGGGTTATACGTATGAAAGCTGGCACTACCGTTATGTAGGGGCGACGCTTGCCGCTCGCCTGAAACTTAGTGGGTTGACGATGGAAGAATATTTTCATCTTGCTCCTTGGAAACCAGTAAAGGTTTCGACATCTTAAAAATATGGTAAATAGAGGGTGTTGGATTCGTCGGTTATTCGTCTCGGATGAAAGAGGTGGAACGAATGGCAAAAAAAGATGAGAAACATCACATCATGACATTTACATTTAAAGAAGACGCGACATCGTATCAAGTGTTCAGTGAGCTGAAAAAGTATCATGCTCGAGGACAAGTTGATTTTGAACAAATCGCTGTCATCAAGCGAAACGAGAATGGTGCTTTTTCATTTGAAGATGCAGTCGACTTAAGCGGATCGAATCGCGCCGTCAAAGGCTCATTGATTGGAATGGCCGTTGGTATCTTAGGTGGACCATTTGGCATCTTGCTTGGTTCGATGACGGGTATGCTGATTGGTGGATCGAAAGACATGAAGGAAAATCAAGAAATCCAAGAGACGTTTAAACGAACACTCGGTGTCATACCTCCAGGACAAACGGGAGTTATTGCGATCGGTGAAGAGTTTGAACCATCCGTTCTCGACGGATTAGTGGCGCAACATGATGGTACATTGGAACGAACGGATGAACAGTTAGAGTCGTAAGGTCTTATAGAATGAAAGGAGCCTATCGCTTAGATCGCGATAGGCTCCTTTTCATGTGCATTTACTTAATCGTACGTTCTTTTTTTGCTTTTTTGAAGAAGAACAGTTCATAGACGACAGGAACGATGATGAGTGTTAACAACGTAGAGGTCGTTAAACCACCGATGACAGTTAAGGCAAGGCCTTTTGAGATCAATGTTCCTGAAGAGGTCGTTAATGCGAGTGGTACCAATGCCATGATTGTTGCGAATGCGGTCATCAGGATTGGACGCAAGCGTGTTTTACCTGCTTCAATCAATGATTCACGAATTGGCATACCACGACCAACGTTTTGACCAATGCGGTCGACGAGAACGATTGCGTTCGTGGTGACGATACCAATCAACATCAAGAAGCCGATCATGACACTGACCGATAACGGTTCTTTCGCTAAGAAGAGCGTGACGAGTGAACCGATCGGAACAAAAATCAGTGAAGACAAGATGATGAACGGAATTCGTGCTTTGCCGAACGTGATCAGCATCGTCAGGTAAACAAGCCCGATTGCAACGACGATCGCGATTCCGAGAGACTGGAAGATTTCAATCGTATCATCATTTCCACCACCGCTTGTCAACGAGACACCGTCTGGTAAATCAATTTTTTCGACGTCAGCTTTTACTGCATTGGAAACGTTCTGTACGTCGTCTCCTTTGACTTGTCCAGAAACGCGAGCGTATACTTTTCCATCGAGCTTCTGAATCGATGTGAAGGTCTCGACTTCTTTGACGCTCGCGACATCTTTTAGAGCGACAGGACCGTTTGCTGAGAACAGTTGTACTTCTTCGAGATCTTTCTTCGAAACGAGTCCTTTTTCATAAGATAATTGTACATCTTGATCTTTATTATCAAGATTCAACGTGCCAACAGTGACTGGTTTCGTTTGATCATTGACGGTACCGAGGATCTGGAAGCCGGATAGTCCACGATCACTTGCTTTTTCAGGATCGATTTCAACGAGGAATTGCTTTTGTTTTTCGCTGAAGTTGTTCGTGATATATTTCAAATCGTTATTTTTGGACATGTTATCCTCGACTAATTTCGCAGCTTTCTGGAGCGCTTCGAGATCATTCGAGAACAGGTCGACATCGACGTTATTGTTCGACGGAGGACCACCTGTCGATAGTTCAGCCACACTGATTTTGACATCGACGTTTTCGTCTTGAGCGATGTCTTCCATCTGTGTCTCAAGTGATTTGATCGTTTTCTCGACGTTCACGCCATCCTTTAGATTCAAGAAATAACTTGCTTTATTATCGAGACGTAAACCTGTCGTGAAGTCACGTGCTCCGACAGAAGTCGTCACGTCAGCAATGGCTTTTTCTTTGTCGAACATCTTTTCCATCTCAAACGAGACGTCACTTGTTTTTTCAAGAGATGTAGCAGCCGGAAGTTCAAGTGATGCGGTTAATGTCTTTGAGGCTTCGTTCGGAATAAACGTAAAGCCAAGACGCGGTACGATCGCTAGGGAACCACCGAGAAGGACGAACGATACGACCAAGATGATCGCCTTATGCGAAAGTGATTTTTCAATCAGCTTGCCGTACCAGCGTTGGAGAGCGCCTTCTTTTTCTTCCGCTGGTACCTTCTTGAATGCAAATTTCGCAAGAATCGGTACGATCGTGATCGCCACAAGTAGTGAAGCGAGTAATGAGAAAATAATCGTCAAAGCGAACGGTAAGAAGAACTTACCAGTAATCCCACCGACAAATCCGATCGGCAGGAAGACAACGACGGTCGTCAGCGTTGATGATGTGATTGCTTTTAGAATTTCTTTTGTCGATTGTTCGATGATCTCATCCGTCATGCCGGATTCTGATTTTCGGACGCGCCGGAAGATGTTCTCGATGACGACGATACTATCATCAACGACACGACCGACTGCGACAGCCATCCCACCTAGTGTCATGATGTTTAGTGAAATGTCCTGCCAGTTCAAGAAGATAGCGGCGATGAGTAATGACAATGGAATCGACACGATGGCAATAATCGTCGCGCGGATGTTCCGTAAGAATAATAGAACAGCGAGCGATGCGAAGAGCGCACCGAGTAATCCTTCTTTGACAAGTGTCGCGACGGACTCCTCAATATCCTTCGCTGAATCGATCCCGATCGTGTAGTCGACTTGATCATCATATTTATTGAGGACCTTTGTGACTTCATCTGCGATTTCGACCGTGTTGGCATCTTGTTTCTTCGTGATTGCCATCGATAAGGAGTCTTTTAAATCGTAACGTGTTTTTTCACTTTGTTGCGAGACCGCTTCGATTTTCGCGATATCTGCTAGGCGAATCGGTTCTGCAGGTTGCGATGTTTGATTCGTAGCCGTTCCACCTGTTGTGCTTGGTGCTCCTTGTGTTGCCCCTTGTGGTGGACCGCCAGCGGACGAACCGCCTGTTTGACCACTACTAGCTGAACCTGTCGCACCAGCAGCAGGTGTTAATTGAAGATTTTTTAATTTATCTAGATTTTCTAATTTTTCCTCGACACGAATCGGAATCTTCGAATCGTTTTCCGATAATTGACCGGACGGGAAGGAAACATACTTTCCATTGATCTGTTCCTTGATACTCGAGAGTGAGAGTCCTGCTTCTGTCGCTTTCTTTTTATCGACGGTGATTTGAACGAGATCATCCTTGTAGCCGCCAACCGAAACGCTGTTGATACCTGGAATCTTATTTAATTCAGGCTCGATATCCTCTTTGAGGATTTTCTCGATGTCTTTACCGTCCTTACTGAAGAAGGAGATGTTATAGATCGGGAATGAACCGAACGATAGACGATTCAATTTCGTCGTTGCTTCCTCAGGGAGATTCGCATCCTGAATAGCAGCATCAATTTGTTGTTCAACCTTATCCATATCGGTATCGAATGGGAATTCGATGTTTAAGATACCAATACTTTCGTAAGAAGAGCTTGTCAGCTTGGTAGCACCTTCGATTCCTTTCAAGGCAGTTTCAAGCTTTGAGACGACTTGTTTGTCAACGTCGTCAGGCGAAGCACCAGGATAGACTGCTTCAATAGAGATTTGAGGAAATTCGATTTCAGGAAATTGATCGACTTTTAATTTTGAGAAGGAATAGACGCCTCCTAAAACTAAAAGAATGGCAATGATGAAGACAGCAACCGAGTTCTTCAAACTAAATCGGGTTAAAAAGTTCATATGAACACTCCTTTCATTTTATATGTGCTTATTTACATAGTAGAGGACACTCATAGAACCCGCAACTTTAAAACTGTTTTTAATAAAAATGATCTTTTTGAAAAAAGATAAATTTTTTTGTTAAAAAGGCTTTACACTTTTCGATATGCTGCTATAATAAAAACATGCCCAGTAACAATACAGCATGATTCTGTAGCTCAGCTGGGAGAGCGCTACCTTGACAGGGTAGAGGTCGCTGGTTCGAGCCCAGTCAGAATCATACCGAAATCGTTCCTTTTAGAAGGAGCGATTTTTTTTTGCGTTAAAAAAACTATTCCCGAAATCAATCAGGAATAGTTGGAAGGGAGGTAAATTGTTTTATTGAATTTCGAGATGAAGATCACCGCGCTTCGTCCACCCTGCGACAGTCGTCAAACGATAGAAGACGAGTGTCAAGACGCCAGGTAGAACGACACCAGTCAAGAAGAAGACGAGGAACGCCTGAGGACCTTGGTTGACGAAGATATTAAGTGGCGCGATCATCGAATTTAGTCCGAGTCCTGCAAGTTCATACGGTACTTTCAACGATAGAAGTAGCGTCGCAATAGGTGCCGAAATCATGGCTGCAAGGAAAGGTGCAACGACAAGACGCGGATTTTTAACGATATTCGGAAATTGTACTTTAGGTGTTACAAAGAATGAAGCAATCAAACCACCTGGATCCGTCTGACGATATGCCATCAATGTGAAGCCGACGAATTGAGCGGAACAGCCAATCAGTGCGGCGGCACTTGCGACGGGATCGAGTTGTAAAGCGATAGCGAGTGCAGCGGACGAGGCAGGAGACATTAATAAGACGCTAAAAATAAGTGCGATGACAAGAGAAGTTGCGATAGGAGAAGACTCGACTGAAGCTGTGATCATGGCACTGAATTTTGTAAGGAGTGGTGTCGTGACGGCAGCAGCACCGATTCCGGTCACACCGCCAGCAAGGACAGCACTCATCGGGATAACCATCATGTCGAATTTCGTTTTTCCAGTCATGCGTTTTCCGACGTATACGGCGACAGCAGCTGCGAGTAACGCACTGATCGGCTGACCGGGTACAAGAACGAGTCCAGAAGCGGTTGATTGAAGCGCAGCACCGCCGATCGTCGCTGCGATCATCGCACTGAATAGGACAAGTGTGTTTCCTCCGAGCTGAAAAGCAATACCGGCACCAAGTGCTGGAGCAAGTAATACTTTTGCGACGCCGCCAATCGTCAGTAGCATTTGGATATGTAGAAGATTTCCGAGTGTCTCAATCAGGAGTCCGACACCGAGTGTTACAAGAACGGCATTTGCCATTCCAGCTGATACTTTTACCATTCGATCCATCGCATATTCTTTCAACGTTGTCATCCTCTCTCTATCTATCTCTATTTTTTTGCCATGAAAAAAGCCTATCCGTTTTTGGGATAGGCGCCACTCATTCTGTGCGGGCGCCTCATTCGATGCATCGAAAGAAGGGCCCAAAAATCATTTCCGTTTCATCATCGGAAAAATTTTCAGTCCCTCATGCATAGAATAATCAGTCGTCCGGCTTGGTTAAATGGCTGTTGCGTCGGAATCATTCGATCGTGCCCCTCTCTGTGAATTTTTCTAAGACTAACATGCTCTTGATTAATAATCAATATTTTCTGACAATTTATTTTTTCCTGAAATCTGAAAGGAATTCACGGTATCATCGGGAAATCCTAACGTATCAACAATGGAGGCGTTTACATGAAAGTCATACTTTTTACAGATATTCACGGCAATGCATCCGCTTTGCGTGCGGTTTTGTCCTATCTTGATCAACAATCAGATATCGATGCCATCTATTGTCTAGGTGATCTTGTCGGTATTGGACCAGAGCATAATGAGGTCATCGATTTATTAAGACAACGGTCTGATATCCAGACGATTTCTGGGAATCATGATGAGTGTGTCCTTGCTTTAATCCGTGGGGATAACTATCCAGCTAGTTATCGCCATGCGAAAGAACACCACCAATGGATTGCGGATACATTGACACAAGAGAATCAAAAGTATTTGGAGCATTTACCGCGTATCTTAAATGTCACGCATCAGAAACAAACGATGTACTTGACACATTATGCTTATGCCGACCAGACGAAGAAGATTGGTGAAGAACCCTTAAAGCAAGCAGTGAATGGAACGAAAAAAAACTTATCCGTCTTGTTTGCTGGAAATGAGGCGCGAATCATTGGTTTTGGTCACCATCATCCAGCGCAACAAGTTGAGACAGAGCAAACACTCTTTATTAATCCAGGTGCACTTGGATGTCAAGAAACAGCCATCGCCCCAGTAGCAATCATCGATTGGGAGAAGGACCAAGTCCGTTCAGAAATCGTGAAACTTTCATATGATGATCGACCATTTTTAGACGTTCTCAATACGACGGAGATGCCGGAACGTGAGTTGATGCGCCGACTTTTCTTCGGTAGTAGGACATGAAAAAAACCTTCATGAGTATTTCATGAAGGAAGTCGTTCAAGTAGATAGTTTCGTCGTGATGGAGACGAGACAGACGATGATCAGTAACAGGATGCCGATATTTCGTTTCAATGAGTGACGTGACCAGTAGAAGAATAGCGCAAGGATAGGGGCCACGAAAAAGGCAAGGACAAGACTGATCAGTGTTGCAAGAAATAAAATAAATATCCAGAGCTTGCTCGTTTTCCGGTAAACCTGCCACATGTCGTAAAGCGACATAAGTGTATAAGCGAGTAACACAAAGATGATTCCGGTCGATAAATTCAAAACGATCATCACTCCATTCCTTTTTCAGTATAAGGGAAAGAACACGGTTGACTATATGTCTTGCAATAAAAAAACGTGACGAATCGATGAACGTATGACTAAACGCTGAAATGAAGGAAAAGGAGAGGACATTCATGTCAGATATGTATCGCCGCTTTTTTCTGTTTCCAGATATTTTAATCATGTTCGTATTACTGATCGGAATAAGTGGATACATCATTGCACAACCGTTCAGGTGGTCCATTTTGCTGTTCTTTTGCATCGGATTGATCGTGTTCAGCTTTAGTGAATATTTGACACATCGCTTTTTGTTCCATTTACCACCACCTAAAAATGTGCTTGGACGAAAATTGTTGAAACGACTCCATTACGATCATCATGCTCATCCGAACGAACTGCATCTGTTATTTTTACCGATCTGGTATTCCTTGCCGAACCTTAGTTTCTTTGTGGCTCTGACCTATCTTCTAACACAATCTGTCGTCTCGACAGCTGCAGCCGCGAGTGGATTGATCGTCATGTTACTTGTTTATGAATGGAAACATTACGTGGCGCACGTTCCGCTGAAACCGAGAACACGCTTTGGGAAATGGATGAAAAAAACGCATCTGTTGCATCACTTCAAAAATGAACACTATTGGTTTGGTGTATCGAATCCGGTAGGAGATTGGTTGTTTGGCACTTTAAAGGATGAAAAAACAGTTACTTCTAGTCAAACAGCACGAGATTTAGAAAAGAATCGAGAATATGAAAAACCGCCGATCAGTTGACCGGCGGTTTTATTGATTCATAAAATGCGTAACATCGCATGACGAATCGTATCGAGCTCAAGTGGACGCGCAATCGATGGCCATTCGGCGATCAACGCGATATACGTCCGGAAGATCAGGAAGGCCGTGACATCGACTGGTACGTCGCGATCATCTTGTCCAAGACGAGTCTCAAGTAATGTCTTCAGATATTCGACGACATGTCGTTCGATACGTGTCCGTAATTCCTGCATTTCTTGTAATTTGAGATTACGTGTTTCCTCGATGATTTGAAGAATGAACAAATGTTGTTGTTGATGGTAAACGATAGCGTCGATCATTGCTTGTTTATTTTCTTCTACCGTCGCATGTTCGACATAAGCGCGTTCTGCTTCTTCTTTCATTTCTTGCAACACACGTGTCACAAGTGACTCAAACAGATTGAGCTTACTTTCAAATAGCTGATAGACAGTTGGTTTCCCGACATGCGCACGTCGGGCGACACGCTCGATCGTCGTTCCTTTATAACCGAGTTCAGAAAAGCAAGCCATCGCTGAGTCGAGTATCAAAGTTTCTTTATCAGATTGTGTCATGTTGTTTTCGTCTCGCTTTCGTTGAGAGTAGAATCCGCTTGGCTCCAAGCCCTCCAACGAAGCTGATGAGCAACGCGACGACTAGGATGGTCGCGAGGACTTGGCTGTTAGATACGAGGGTATCTGTCACACCAAGCCCAAGAGCTTCACGGAATCCACCGACTGAATACGTCATTGGTAAGAAGGCGTGAATCGCTTGGAAGAATTCTGGTGTCATTTCAACAGGGAATGTTCCACCACTACCACCGATTTGAAGAAGCAGTAGTAAGAAGGCAAGGAACTGTCCAACACGACCGAGTAGCATCGCAAGCGTGAACAGAATGGTGATGAACGTCATACCTGTCAAGGCAGCGAAACCATAGAGCGCAGGGACACTTGCGACATCAGAATCGAGAACATAGACGATTGCTGTGGCTGCTGCGACACCTTGTAATGCGCCGATCGGTAAGATGAGCGATAATTTACCGACAAGGAAGCGCCAGTTCAGACTCTCGCCATGTTCGGGACGAATCTGATAGACCGAAGAGAACATCAAAGCCCCAGCGAATAAGGCAATGCTTAGGATATAAGCTGATAAACCAGAACCATAATTGTTGACTGTCGAATAGTCGTGTTCTTTTAAGACGACAGGTTCCGCGAGCATGTTATCTCGTTCTTTTGTCGGCTTGACTGTTGCGTCTTTAGCTCCTTTGCTGAGCTCATCCTTCAGTGTTTTGGCGCCATCTTCAAGTTTCGTGTTGGCATCCGCGATTTTCGAAGCACCATCGGTCGTTTTGCCGATACCGTCTGTAATCGTAGTTGAACCAGATGCCAATTGACCTAATCCGTTAGTTAACGCGCTAGCTCCTGTTTGGAGTTGGTGTGTGCCATCAGACAACTGGTTCGCACCGTCAGCTAGTTGTGCGCCACCTGTTGCCGCTTTATGCACGCCCGCAGTATACTGACCGAGTTTTTCATTGAATGTCTGTTGTCCGCTTGCTAATTGTTGTGCGCCAGATTCGACTTGTTTCGCACCGTCGACAAGTTTTACTTGACCTGCGTTCAGTTGCGATACGGCGGACTCGACTTGTTTACCGCCTGCAGCAAGTTGACCGATTTTTTTCGTCGCTTCGGTTGCTTGAGCAAGACTTTGATCGATTGCCCCTTCTTGCGCAGCGAGGCTTTTAATATTTTCTTCTAATGTTCCAATTGTTCCAAGTAACGTTTGTTTTTCCTCATCTGATAATTGATCAGAAGCGGAAATAACTTGTTTTAGTTGAGCGGCATTTGCTTCAAGCGCTTCTCGACGCGCACGTAGATCTTGTTTAGATTGTGCAGCATCTTGATTCAATTGATTTAATAATGCATTAGCTGCCTGAGCTTTCTCGTCCAGTTGATTTAATCCGTCCGTCAGCTGAGGAATTTTTTCGTTGAGCTGAGCCGTACCCGCAGCCAGTTGCTCTGCCCCTTGACGGACTTGTGTCGATCCACCGCTGAGTTTTGTTGCTCCGTCTTCTAGTTGCGCGGCACCGGCTTGCAATTTGCCACCATTTTCGTCTAGCGTGTTCAACCCAGAAGACAACTCACCCGTTTTTTGAGCGAAGAGAGCAGTTTTTTCGTCAAGTGTCGTGACACCGTCACTGAGTTTTTTTGAACCTTGATTTGCTTCCCCGAGCTTTTCAGATAGTGTCAGACTGCCATCCGCGAGTTTTCCGAGGTTCGTAGCCAGTGTTTTGGCACCATCGGCTGTCTTATGGTTGCCGTCCTCGAGTTTAGAGGAGCCATCCGATGCTTTTTCCATTCCATTTGCGATTTTCTTTAACGCACCGAAGATAGCACTACTGTATTGTTTCGTAACGGATTTACGAATCTTTTCGTTTAATTGTTTTGCAGCCGTACTCGAAATTTGTGTACCCGAGTAGTTTTTAGCTGGATTCAAGTAATACTCCAACTCGATCTTCTTCGGGTGATCATCGAGTAATGTCGTTGCATTTTTAGAAAAATTCTTTGGAATAACGACCGTCATATAGACTTTACCGTCTCGTAAT
Organism: uncultured Exiguobacterium sp.; assembly: GCF_964277885.1. NCBI lineage: Bacteria > Bacillati > Bacillota > Bacilli > Caryophanales > Exiguobacterium > uncultured Exiguobacterium sp. Next base: position 90,692 of record NZ_CAXYJR010000002.1, read on the forward strand.
TCTTTTTCGGCTTTGTCCTGAGATAAGAATTGCCAATCAAAATCATCATTTTTTTTGAGTTTATCGACGAACTGATTCCCGATGTCGACTTTCTCTCCCTTGAACTTCGTCGCCTGATCTTCGTTGACGATAGCGACCTTGATATCTTCTGTACGACCGTATGGGTCCCAGAATGCAGATAAGAAGATGGAGTTGTAAAGAAACGGTACGAGGATGAGGGCGAGAATGACGACGATCATCATCGGACTCTTCAATTTCTTCCATTCTGAGCGAAACATAAATACAAATCCCCTTTCTAAAACTCAAAACTAATTTAAGTTTTAGGTTTTGATGAAATTTACTTTACTCTCTTCATTATAAAAAAGCAATCCATAATACTGATTTCACATAAAAAAACGACTCACGAAGAGTCGTCTCTAGAAAATGATTATGGAATTAACAGTAACTTTCCTGTACTGCGCCGGCTTTCTAAGAAATCATGCGCAGCTTTTCCATCAGATAAAGCAAAAGTCGTCGGAGAGGATAGGGTAAGGCGACCGGATAGAATCCAATCAAACAGCTCACCCGATCTACGGATTCGTTCTTCAGAAGATGTTAATACGTTCCAAAGGTCACCACCCGTCAATGTTTTGGATGTATCCATCAAGAAGCGAGGGTCGACAGATACGGGATCGCCGCCCGCCATACCGTAGAAAACGACGGTTCCATGAACTTTCGTGACATGGAAACTATCCATTAAGGTAGAACCAATGGATTCGTAGACCACATCAACTCCTTTACCAGAAGTTTGCGCGAGCACGTGCTCGATCCAGTTCTCAGAATATAAATAGACAGATTCACAGCCCGCAGTTTTAGCGATCTGTGCTTTCTCAGGAGAAGATGTCAATCCAATCGGAGTTGCCCCAAGTAAGCGAATGAGCTGTGTCAACAACTGCCCAACGCCACCGGCAGCTGCATGCACTAAGACGACATCTCCCGGTTGGACATGATAGCTATCTCGTGTTAAATAATGCGCTGTTAATCCTTGCAATAAGACAGAAGCTGCTGTTTCGTATGAGATACCATCAGGAAGCGGAATCAATTTATCGACGGGTGCTGCGACGTACTCAGCATTCGCAAGCGGGACATCCGCAAAAGCAACTCGTTGACCTACGTGGAACGTTGAAACAGCTGTACCGACCGCAGTGATGATGCCTGAACCTTCGTAACCTAAAATATAGGGAGGCTGTCCTTCTAAATGATAGTTTCCTTTTCGGCGATAGATGTCTGCAAAATTCAGACCGATCGCTTTCATTTCAATCAGAACTTCCTGTTCAGTGATTGTTGGCGTTGGTACGTCTTCGAAGCGTAATACATCAGAACCTCCGAATTCGTGGAAAGTTAATGCCTTCATCTCAACACATCCTTCTTTTAAATCTGCTTTTAGTATAAGGCAGAACATCTGAAAATGATGGACAGATGCGTTACACTAGAAAAAAAGAGGAAAGAAGGGACGTTATGAAACGTGTCTTAATGGGAGGAATTCGTTTTTATCAGAAAGTCATCTCTCCCATGAAGCCAGCCACATGTCGATTCTATCCAACATGCTCCCATTACGGGATGGAGGCGATTGAACGTCATGGTGCAGTAAAAGGGAGTTATTTGACGACGCGTCGATTGTTACGGTGCCAACCGTTTCATCCAGGTGGTCTCGATTTCGTTCCAGAACCTGATCAATTTAGTTGGAAAGCACCGCTGCAACGGGAAAATCCGCGGGAGAAGGCGGAAGAGACGAAGGAGTAAATCATGTGAAGGTTCTCTCTTGTTTAATGAAGTAAGAATAAAAAAAGGGAAGTGTGTTACCGGAAATTACCGATAACATACTTCCCTTTTTGTTCTATTTACAGACGATCATAATTTACCCGTCAAAAACTGTGCCTCACCGAGACCAAAACTCCAGTCCGCAGCATCATTTTCGACGATCGACACCATCAAATCAGTCGGAGCAAGTCCGCAGTTTGCTTCTAATCGTTCGGCGAGTAATTGGTAGAGACGTTGTTTCTTCTCTTGCGTCCGCGTTTTACTCGTCACACTGATAAGAACGATATCTTTACTCCGTTCAAATCCGAGTCCCGTATCTTGAATGACCATCTCATGCGCTTTATGCGTATGCACGATTTGATAACGATCGCGCTCCGGCACATCAAATGCTTCGACCATCGCATCATGCGCGGTGTCGAGTAACGTTTTTAACTCTTCTTCTGAACGTCCTTCAATGACGTCGAATCGTAATAACGGCATGTGAAATCACTCCTTAATAAATTTATGTAGAGTAGGGGAAACCCTACCCTTGTATTACTCGAAGAATGGTTTGTATTGACGACGATCGTGCATGACAGACAGCCATTGGACAGTCGAGAATTCTTCAAGTACCCACTCGCCATTAAAGCGACCGAGCCCTGAATCTTTTTCACCACCAAATGGCATATGTGGCTCATCGTTGACCGATTGGTCGTTGATGTGAATCATACCTGTCTCGACTTCAAGCGCAAAGGCAGTCGCACGTTCAATAGAAGAACCATGGACAGCGCCACTCAATCCGTATGGAAGTGAGTTTGCGATTTCGAGTGCCTCTTCATCCGTATCGAACGGGATGATGACAGCGACTGGTCCAAAGATTTCATTTTTAGCAAGTGGCATGTCGTTTGTAACACCTGTAACGACAGTTGGCGCGATGACGTTGTCTTTTGCTTCTCCACCAACACGAACAGTCGCACCAGCAGCTTTTGTTTTCTCAAGATCTTCAAGAATCCGTTCAACTTGTGATTGATTGATGAGCGGTCCGACTTGTGTCCGATCATGTGATGGATCACCGTATTGTAGCTCTTTTACACGAGCCACGTATTTTTCAACAAATTCATCATGAATTGAAGAAGCGACGAGAATCCGGTTCGTCGACATACAAATTTGACCTTGGTGATAGAACTTGCTGTAGACGGCAGATTCGACCGCACGATCGAGATCAGCATCATCAAGTACGACGAAAACGTTGTTTCCGCCAAGTTCAAGCGCTGTTTTCTTCAGGTGTTTACCAGCAAGTTCACCGATATGGCGACCGACTTCAGTTGATCCTGTGAATGAAATCAAGCGTGGTACAGGATGTTCGACGATGGCATCACCAATTTCTGAACCACGACCGACGATGACATTCAAGACACCTTTTGGCAATCCGGCTTTTTCAAATAGGCTTGCGAAAATCAATCCGCCTGAGACAGGTGTGTCCGTAGCCGGTTTAACAACGACTGCGTTCCCGATGGCAATGGCAGTAGCGATCGACCGTACAGCTAAGTGGAAAGGGAAGTTCCATGGGCTGATGACGCCGATGACGCCAAGTGCTTTACGGTAGATCCGGTTTTCTTTGCCTGGTACAACCGATGGACGAATTTCGCCATGCATCCGCAATGGGAATGTGGCAGCTTCCTTGACGATCAAGACTGAAGCGAGGAATTCACCTTCTGCTTTGATACGTGTACTTCCTGACTCTTTAATTAGCCAATCGATGATTGTTTCTTTTTCTTCGTATAAGACTTTCAAGAAGTTTTCGATGAGACCTTGGCGTTTTAAAGCCGGAACTTTCGCCCAATCTTTTTGAGCGACTCGAGCGGCTTCATAAGCATCATCTAAATCTTGTTGGTTCGCGGCAGAAATCGTAAAGAGTTCTTCACCTGTGAATGGATTCGTGTTCGTCATGTTGCTGTCACTTGCGCCTGTGCGCCACTGACCGTCAATGTAAATCTTCGTGAAATCTGTATGCAATGTGGTTTCGTTTTGTTGAGCCATATCATTTCATCTCCCATTCGTTTTCATAACAATTAAGTTATTCACGTTATGAAAAGAAGTAAAACACATCCGTACACTTCTACCAAACATATTGCTCACAATCAGTATGGAAAGCGGGTTTTAAAGCACTTTGAATCAGGAAAACCGTCAATATAGTGCTATAAAAAAAGGAGGGATTTTATTTGAAGAAGCTGAAAGTCCTATCACGAGAAATCAATTGGTGGTGGCCATTGTTATATGGTCTCATTGGAATCGGATTGACAGGTATCGTGATATGGTTGGATGTCTATATATCAGATTGGTTTCCAAAAACGTGGCAAACGACACTTGGATTAGCACAGACAATTCATAGTTCAGTTTTTACCGGACTCCTTGCCATGATGACATTTACGTTCTCGACCATCCTAGTTGTATTGACGACCTATTCATCACAATTCTCACCACGGACATTGCCTAACTTCATCGAAAATCGACAGGTGCAACATATCTTTGGAATATTCATCGGAGCGGTCAGTTATTCGATGACGATGCTCTTTTTCCTTCGTCCGGCTTTAAAGACGAGCGTTGTCGCTTCAGCAGTAGCCGTTCTTGTCGTATTGCTTTCGATCGTGGCATTCGTTGTGTTCATTCATATCGTCAGTCAGTCGATTCGCGTAACGACATTACTCGATCGATTACACGAGGAAGGCAACGAATTGGTAAAACGGCAAATCAATCATATCGAATCCGGTGAACACGTTTTTTCAATAGAGCTGTCCGCACAGACGTATCCGAACGTGATGCGAGCATCTTGTACGGGCTACATTCAAGCAATTGATTACGACGAGATTGAGAATGAAAAATCTGTACACATTTCAGTATATATTGGATCGTTCGTCACGGAAGGACAAGTAGTGGGATGGTCGACAGGGAAGGATATGGGGCGATGCATCCTGATTGGACCGACGAAGTCATCGGAACAGGACTTTTCATTCGTCATCGAAAAACTCAGCGAAGTGGCGTTACGTGCCATTTCACCTGGTATTAACGATCCGAATACGGCGCGTCATGCGATTCGAATTATCGGTGACTTGATGCGGAGTTATGCTATTTTTCCTGATGGTACATTGTTAGCTGGTGAACATCACCGGCACGCGACAGAACGGATTACCTTCGAAGAGCTATTATACAAATCATTTTATCAATTGAGACATTACGGGGAGGCGGATGTCTCGGTTCTCGCGACGATGCTCGAATCGCTTGGAACAATGAAACGACAAGCTTTACCTGCGCATCATGAGACCATCCAACGCTTCATTCCGTACATCTGTTCTGAAGTGCAGTTCGATAAAATGAACGAGTGGGATCGTTCCTTTTTAGAAGGACGACTGAAGCGAGCGCTCGATGAAACCTTTGAGACGTCATGTCCGTACTAAGAGAAAGAGATTTATCAGAAGGGAGGGATAAAAAGTGACAATCTTGTTATGGAGTCTGATCGTCGTCTGTTTTCTAGTTGCTTTTGCGGGCCTCGTATATCCGATCATCCCCAGTGCACCGATTTTAGTTGTAGGTTTTTTGATTTATGGATTTGGATTCGGATTCTCCGAATTATCGATTAGCTTTTGGGTGATTCAAGCAATTTTCATCATTCTCTTGTTTACACTGGATTACCTCGTCAGCGCCTACACTGTTGATCGACGGGGAGGATCTCAAGCGGCAAAAATCGCGACGACAGTGGGATTGATTGCTGGACCATTTATTTTACCAGGAATCGGATTGTTGATCTTTCCATTTGTCTTTGCCATTTTGACAGAAAAAATCATTAGTAAAAAGACATGGCAAACAGCTGTTTCAGTAGGAATCGGTACGGTTCTTGGTATTTTATCAAGTGCATTGTTAAAGGGAATCGCGATGTTGCTCATGATTGTAATCTTCATCCTATACGTGGTCTGACCGATTGAAATCATGTCTTCAAGTACACATTTTGTGAAAGTTCCGTTATAGTATGAATATGAAAAGTAAGGAAGCTTTGAAAGTTGAAAGCTTCTTTTTGCTGTAAACGACCAGGTGCCTTCGCATCTGGCTTTATATTAATGGAGGTGAATCCCCTTTCTTCGGGGAAACGATTGGACAGTACACACTCAATGGAGACATTCGACACGACGACGATCATCATTCGACTACTCGTCATTGCGTTACTCATCGTCTTAACTGCTTTTTTTGTTGCCGCCGAATTTTCGGTCGTCAAAATGCGAATGTCTCGAATCGATCAGTTGATTACAGAAGGAAGCAAGACTGCGAAAGTAGCGAAAAGGCTACTTGAGAATTTGGATTATTATTTATCGGCCTGTCAACTTGGAATTACCGTGACAGCGCTTGGTCTCGGGTGGTTAGGAGAATCAACGGTAGGTGCGATTCTCAGTATGTTGTTCGAAGAAATCGACATCCCGAACTCCGTTTCGACGATCATTTCGTTCGTCCTTGCTTTCTCGATTGTAACGTTTCTTCATGTAGTGCTTGGAGAACTTGCTCCAAAGTCCTTGGCTATTCAAAAAACGGAAGCCATCACGATGTTACTCGCACCACCGCTTTATTGGTTCGGTAAGGTCATGAAACCTTTTATCTGGACTTTGAATGGTTCAGCTCGTGTGATTCTCCGTTTATTCGGTGTCGAACCTGCTGGTCACGAAGAAGTACACTCGGAAGAAGAAATTAAAATCATCATGACACAGAGTTATAAGAGTGGAGAAATCAACCAGACTGAACTTTCCTACATGCAAAATATCTTCTCGTTCGATGAGCGAATCGCGAAAGACATCATGTTACCGCGGACGGACTTAATTACCATTTCGAACGATGCATCGATGGAGGACATCATTCGCCTCGTTGAAGAGTATCAGTTCACACGTTATCCGATAGCAGAAGAAGGAGATAAGGATAAGATTCTTGGCTTCATCAATGCGAAACAATTGTTTACGGATCATATGGCAAACAAGGGAAAAGCTTTAAGTTATTACATCCACAACTTGCCGATCGTATCCGAGTATTCACCGCTCCAAGATGCCATGCTAAAAATGCAGGTCGAACGGACGCCGATGGCACTCGTCATTGATGAGTACGGTGGTACAGCTGGTGTCATCACGATGGAAGACATACTGGAAGAAATCGTCGGAGAAATCCGTGATGAATTCGATAAGGATGAGAAAGCCGACATCGAACAGATTCATGAACGGTTATACCGGATTTCAGGTCGTGTCTTAATTGATGACTTAAATGAACGCTTTAACCTGGGTATCGAAGAAGAAGATATTGATACGATTGGTGGCTGGGTCATGGCACAGGATACAGAAGTATCGAGTGGTCAGGAATTCCGCTATCAGGCGTATACGATCAAAGTCATGGAAGTCGATAACCACCAAGTGAAGTCGATTTATCTTCAATTGCCTGAACAGGAAGTAATCGCAACAGAAGATATCGGATAAGAAACAGCATTAAAAGACGATGGACTTCAAGTCCGTCGTCTTTTTTATCTATCACAAAGAGTGAAGCGATGAACACTCCTTGTGTTTATCTCCGTCAGTGACGGGTATTACTGTCTATGTGGCAAAAAAAGCATTTTTTAATTCAACAGGAAAAGGGGTTTTCTATCATGTCAAACGTCATTCTTACTTCACGTGCATCTGCAGTCGGTGGTCGCGACGGGAAAGTCGCTTCAGACGATAACGTCATCAATCTTGATTTAGTCATGCCAGGAACAAAAGGCAAAGAAGACATTCCGACATCAAACCCGGAACAGTTATTCGCAGCAGGATATGCCGCTTGTTTTGATGGTGCCTATAATTTAATGGCGCGCCAAGCAAAAAAACGAGTCGAGACGCGGACGAATTCAGAAGTCAGCCTCTTACAAGACGAAGCGGATAATGGTGTGAAAATCGCGGCAAAACTTGTCGTCGAAGTCGTTGGCGTATCGCAAGAAGAAGCTGAAGACTTACTAGAGAAGACACACAATTTCTGCCCGTACTCGAAAGCGACACGTGGCAACATTGATGTCGATCTTTCTGTTAAAGTCGTCGATTCACTATAAGCATAATCGACGAATCATAAGGAGGGTTTTCGATGGCACCGAAAGAAACCGATCGTCCAAATGAAGAGTTTGAAGATGAACGGGATCGTCTGTCGGATAAAGAACGAAAACTGGCAGAGGAGCAACAAAAGGAAATCCTAAAAGGAAAAGACGAAATGCCAGATGATACGGTCTCTCCACGAGATCGCGGAGAAGATCCGATTTAAATCAAACAACTTGGGGGATGAATCACATGTCTAAAAAAGTAGCAGTCGTACTAGCCGATCATTTTGAAGATGTAGAATTCACAGGACCAGTTGATGCATTAAAAGAAGCTGGACACGAGATCACTGTCATTGGTGCAAAAAAAGGTGCTGAACTCGTCGGAAAACAAGAAGAGGCAAAAGTAAATGTTGATCTCTCAATTGATGAGACTTCAGCAGCAGACTATGACGCTCTCCTGATTCCGGGTGGATTTTCACCAGATTTACTACGAGAAGATGAGCGTTTTGTCTCATTCGTCGAAGAATTTGATATGTCGAAAAAACCAATTTTCTCGATCTGTCACGGACCTCAACTGATGATTAACGCAAAAATCGTCAAAGGAAGAAAAATGACAGGTTATAAATCAATTCGAATTGATTTAGAAAATGCTGGTGTGGACTTTGCAGATGAAGAAGTCGTCGTTGACGATAATTTCGTCTCAAGTCGTCAACCAGATGATATTCCTGCATTCAATCGGGAAATCGTTGCAAAACTTGGCTAATGGTATAGAACAAAAATCAGCACTGCGATAACGCAGTGCTGATTTTTTTTAGGGGTTCTCTGGATAATCACAGAGTTCCGTAATGACGCCGTGTGAATGCCTAGGATTCATATAAATCAATCGTCGTCCGAACGGCGTCGTTCGATACGTATCTTCTAAAAATGTTAAGCCTTGTTGTTTTGCTTCGGCGATTGCTTGATCCAAATCCTCTACACGATAAGCAATGTGATGGACGCCTTTTCCACGTTGTTTTAAAAACCGTGCAATCGGACTATCCGGGCTCGTTGGCGTCAACAGTTCGATATGCGCATCATCGAACTCGATGACGGCAATGTTGGAGGCGACACCAGGCGCGGGATTCGAGTACTCTCGCGTTAATGTCCCCCCAAGTATATTCGTATAAAATGAAATGGCTTCTTGCATATCGCGAACGGCAATACCGGTATGATCTAGTTTCATTTGATATTTCCCTCCTATTCGCTTCAGTTTCCCAAAAATGAATCAAAGTTGCAATGCAAAGCTGTTTTCCATCATTTTCTATTACATAGAAGAAAAACGATTTATTTAAAATGAAATATCACTGAAATATTATGGAAGAGGAATGAATGCTATAATCAAAAACGTTCCTATAAATAAGAAAAACTATTATAGAATTTAATTTTAACGTAACTGTTATTCCAAATAATGCATCGACATACTAGAGAAAAAGAGGGAATACTACATGAAAAAAACGTTCGCGTCGCTCATCGTTTCCGCACTGGTTCTTTCATCAGCACCTCATTTTGCAGCAGCTGACGATTTAAGTGAGCAGAAAGCCAAAAACGAACAACAGCAACAAGACAATGCTAAAAAACAAAAAAACTTAGAGTCTTCCGTTAATCAGGAGGGCCAAAAAATCTCTAAGACGCAACAAGAAGTCAATCGATTAGACGAGGCCTTAAATGAAAAGATCTTTGCTGTCGAAACGAAAGATCGTCAAATCAAGGCGACGGAACGAGAAATCGTTCAACTTGGAAAAGAAATCGACAAGTATAAAGCGAAATTGAAACGCCAAGAAAAATTACTCGGTGATCGTCTTCGTGTCATGCAAGAAAATGACGGAAATTCGATCAAATGGGAAGAAGTCATCTTTGGGGCAAAAAACGTCGGTGACCTCGTTAGCCGTGTCATGGCTGGAAAATCGATTTCAAAACAAGATGATAAAATGATCACGGATTATCAAAATACGCAAAAGAAATTAGCGAATGCACAACAAAAAGTGAAAGACAAGAAGGCACAATTGGTCGTTGAAAAGCAAGAATTGAAACGCCAACAAGCAGAACTTGAATCACAATTGAAAACGCGAAACAAACGTTTAAAAGAATTACGAAAGAAAAAAGAAAAATTCGAAACCCAATTAATGGATGCAAAAGAAGTCCAGCAAATTCTGATTGCTCAAGAAAAAGCGATTGCAGCTGAAAAGGCAGCACGTGAACGTGAAGCACGGATCGAAAAAGAGCGTCAAGCCCAAGCAGCACGTGAAGCGAAAGCGCGAGCGGAAGCTGAAGCGGCTCAAGCAGCGGCTCAAAAAGAAGCCGAACAACAAGCGGCTAAAGACGCAGCGGCTCAGCAGGCAGCACAAGAGAAGGCATCGCAAGCAGCGAAATCTTCTGGTTCGATGAAACAATCGACTCCAAAAGCATCTACACCAGCTACCCCAGCACCGCCAGCTCCTGCGACACCTAAACCAGCGCCATCTTCAGGTGGTTTGTTCATTCATCCTACCGTTGGGGCTGTCACACAAGGATATGGCTCAGCAGGTGGAGAAAACGGTTATACGTTCCATAACGGGATCGACTTCGGCGGTCCGGTTGGGACTCCAATTGTTGCAGCTGCCACAGGAACAGTTATTACAGCATCAAGTAGTGGTCCTTACGGAAATCACATCATGATTGCGCATCAATTAAATGGTAAGACATATACGACACTTTATGCACACATGAGCGCGCTCAATGCTCACGCGGGACAGCGTGTCAGCCAAGGTCAACAAATCGGTCTACGTGGAAGTACAGGAAATTCGACGGGTCCACACTTACACTTTGAAATTCACGTCGGTGGATATAGCTACAGTGCAACTGGTCCGGCTAACTCAGTAAACCCAATGACTATGTTTTAAATAGTGAAGAATCGTTGCTCGTGCAACGATTCTTTTTTTATATTTGATAAGAAAAATATATATTACAAAAAAACGTTTTCACTTGAAATGTAAATGAAATTTTTTTGAAACGATTAGGGTGCTATAATCTATTTCAGATATGAGAGAAACTTGAATACTATAATAAAAAAATGAAAATACATAAGTGAGGAAAACGATATATGCTAAAAAAACTAATTTCTACCATTGTTTTAGGAGCATTACTGATAACAGGAACACAACCAATTGCGGCAGCGACGATCAAAGAAAAAAAGGCTGAAAATGCTGCAGAACAACGTAAATTAGAAAAAGCAATTAAAAAACAAGAGTCGAAAATTTCGAAAGAACAACGTCAGATCAACCGAATTGATGCAGCAATCAACGAAAAGATTTTTCAGGTTTCTGAAAAAAATAAACAAATTGAGAAGTTGAATTTGCGAATCGATGAATTAAAAGCAGACATCGTTCGCTATGAAGAGATGTTGAAAAAACAAGAAGAACTATTAGGCGATCGTCTACGTGTCTTCCAAGAAAACGACGGGAATTCAATCAAATGGGAAGAAGTCATTTTTGGATCTAAAGATTTAGGTGATTTATTTAGTCGTGTCATGGCAGGGAAAAAAATCGCGGAGCAAGATGATAAAATGATCTCAGATTACATCGCGACACAACAAAAACTAGCAGAAGCAAAGCAAGCGCTCGTTGAAAAAAAGACGGAGCAGGTCGAAGAGAAGAAAACATTAATTGAACAGAAAAAAGCGTTGAAAGAACAGATGAAAAAACGGAGTGCTACACTTAAAAAATTACGAAAAGGCAAGACGAAGTTCACGACAGAACTATTGGATGCAAAAGAACTTCAAGCGACGCTAGAAGCTCAAGAACGTGCGATTGCTGCAGCAAAAGCGGCAGCTAAAGCAGCGGCTGAAAAAGCAGCAGCTGAGAAAGCGGCAGCTGAAAAAGCAGCTCAAGCAGCCAAACAAGCAAATAAGAATACAAAATCAACAGGTTCAAGTTCAACACCAATCAGTTCGGGAGGTGGTCAATTCGTTCGACCATCTTCAGGATCTGTATCACAAGGATTTGGCCCAGCTAGCGGAGCAAACGGCTATACATTCCACAATGGTGTTGATTTCAAGGGTGCGGTCGGATCGCCGATCGTTGCAGCAGCAGCCGGAACTGTCATTACAGCATCGGGTGGTGGACCTTACGGAAACCACGTTATGATTTCGCATTTCTTGGATGGAAAAGTCTATACGACGGTTTATGCTCATATGAGCTCATTATCTGTTCATGCAGGACAAACGGTCTCTCAAGGTCAGCAAGTCGGAACACTGGGTAGTACAGGAAATTCAACAGGACCACACTTGCATTTCGAACTACATGTCGGAGGCTATCAATATAGTGCTTCTTCTCCTCTGAATGCAGTGAATCCATTGGCATATCTGTAATCAAAAAACGAGCTTCGGCTCGTTTTTTTTTCTTCTCTATGCTACAGTTAAGGCGAAACGAATACTTGAGCAACTAGGGGAGCTGGAGGAATCCGGCTGAGAGGAAAACCAGTCTGTTTTCGACCCTATTACCTGAACTGGATAATACCAGCGTAGGAAAGTTGAGCCGAACGGATACCGGAATGCGTGTATAACGCTTTCGTATAGCGTCGACTGCTTTTTTACAGCGGTCGACGCTTTTTTGTCGGTCACGACTCCCTGCCATTGCTCGATGGGAAGGTGAAAAGAACATGAAACACGTACTGACGATTGCGGGATCCGACTCCGGTGGTGGAGCTGGGATTCAAGCGGATTTAAAAACATTTTCGGCTTTAGGCGTTTATGGAATGAGCGTCCTGACAGCCGTCACGGCGCAAAATACGCTGGGTGTTCAAGCGGTGGAAGAGTTATCCCCAGAAATCGTAGATGCCCAGTTAATGTCGATTTTTTCAGATATTCGTGTCGATGCAATCAAAATAGGAATGGTCTCGAATGCGCAGACGATTCGTGTCATTGCTACACATCTCCGTAAACAGACAGTTCCGGTCATATTAGATCCCGTCATGGTCGCTAAAGGCGGTCATGCCCTATTGCGAACGGAAGCTGAACAAGCATTGATTTCAGAACTTCTACCGCTCGCGACACTCGTCACGCCGAATTTACCGGAAGCGGAGCGTTTAACAGGACGATCGGTCACCAATCTAGAGGAAATGCGATTGGCGATGCATCAATTGGCTACACAGACAGGGGCAGTATTACTAAAAGGCGGACATCTCTCAGGAGCTGCGACGGATTTGTTGTTTGATGGGGAAGTGGAACACCGCTTCACATCGGAACGATTAGACAACCATCATACTCATGGAACTGGTTGTACCTTATCTGCGGCGATTGCTTCGCGGATGGCGCTTGGAGAAGATTTAACAAATAGTGTACGACAGGCAAAGAGCTATGTCACAGAGGCAATTCGTCATGGATTTGCCCTCGGACAAGGTATTGGACCGACACATCATTTTCATTCACTTTGGAGGGATTCACATGTTTACGACCATTCTTGAACACAAACCACTCATTCACCATTTGACGAATACAGTCACGATTAATGATTGCGCGAATGTCACACTCGCTGTTGGCGCATCACCCGTCATGGCGGAAGATATTCGTGAAGTGGAAGAGATGGTTCGTCTCGCACAAGCTCTTGTCTTGAACATCGGTACGATCGATGCAGACATGCAGGCAGCTCAACGACTTGCGGCACGCGAAGCGGGTCGCTTGAATATTCCGATCGTTCTTGACCCTGTTGGAGCGGGAGCAACATCATTGCGTACATCCTTTTCAAAAGAATTGAGTGAACTCGGATGTACGGTCATTAAAGGAAACGCTTCAGAAATCAAGACATTGCTTGGGGAGAATGGACGAACAAAAGGAGTCGATGCTGCAGGAGATGCAATCATGGATCGAGAGACCATTCGTGCATTCGCTCGCAAAAAAAAGTCCGTTATTGTCGTCACAGGTCCAATCGACTACATCACGGATGGGATGCGCGAAGTGGAACTCCATGTAGGAACGCCGCGTCTCGGAGACGTCACAGGTACGGGTTGCATGACGGCCTCTTTGATTGCGAGTTTTCTCGGTGCCGGATATTCTGCGTTTGAGGCGGCAGTCCACGGAACATTCATCATGGGCAGAGCGGGAGAACAGGCAGCATCAGAAAATGGTCTAGGTGATTTCAAACGAGAGTTGTTCAATGCGATCAGCCTGATGACAGAGCAAGACCTGACGGAGGCGAAAGCACATGTCAATTGATTATTCCATTTATGCAGTGACGGATCGTCGTTACCATCCGGGAGTTGCGATAGAAACGGTCGTTGAAGAAGCCATTTTAGGTGGTGCGACGGTTATTCAGCTACGGGAAAAAACCGCACAAGGAAAGGAATTCTTCGATCAAGCAATTCGATTGAGAACGATTACGGATCGCTACGACATCCCTTTAATCATCAATGACCGGATCGATATCGCTTTACTCGTGGGAGCTGGTTTGCATATTGGACAAGAAGACATTCCCCTAACCGCAGCGCGACGCCTCTTACCGGATGCTGTGATCGGCGTATCAGTAGCCACTGTTGCACAAGCGATTGAAGCAGAACAAGACGGAGCCTCCTATTTAGGCGTGGGTTCTTTATTTGCGACATCATCGAAAGCAGATGCTGACTCGATGTCACACGCGATGCTTCAATCGATTCGCGAAGCTGTTCGTTTACCGTTGATCGGTATTGGAGGAATTACAGCAACGAATGTCTCTTCTCTGCCCATCCCACTTGAAGGGTATGCTGTCATTTCGGATATTTTTGCTAAAGAAGATCGACAACTCGCTGCAGAGCGAATGACAGAAGCCGTGCGAGAGTGGCATCAATCTCTTCAGAACAGGGTATAATTCGTTCAGAGGTGATTGTATTGAAATGGCAGAAGATCCGTTTTCGGGGCTACTGGATCCGGTATCGATTGGAACCACAAATCATTCGGGTTGATAATCAGGGAATCTACCATTTAGGTAAAGTTTTATTTCCGCGTCCTAATCGTATATCTTATGAAATGGCTCTTTTGTTGAAAGAGAAGTACGAGCGACGCTATAAGCGTCCACTGTATATCAAGACGAGTTCGATCGCTACAGAAATCTGGGGACATACTCATTTAGATATTTACTATCGGTTACTTCTTCGTCTCCCGATTCCTGCTCGATTACGCAAGCGGTATAGGAATCGATTAGAAAGTACGAAGATTATCGATATTGGTGTACGTGCAGTCGACCAAAATCGAATCGTCTGGGATATCGGTGATTATATCGGAGGATGGTTCGTATTTTGGCTCATTCGTAGACGAATGCGCTGAACTTGCATTGTCTTGTTTCTCATGGTGCAATATACATAGAAACGAGGTGACGGACATGAACATTCCCCGTTGTGAAACGATTGCGATTGACGAACATCGTGCGTCTGAGATTGGACAAGTCGTTGATACGATTCCGACGTTTGAAATTGGAAAACTATTTAAGATTCTTTCGGACGCGACACGATTACGTATCGTTTATGCACTGACGATCGAAGAAGAGCTATGCGTCTGTGATGTCTCGGCCTCTGTCGACTGTTCAATCGCAACAGCCTCACATCATCTTCGATCTTTGTTGAAACACGGACTTGTCAAATTCCGTAAAGATGGAAAAGTCGTGTATTATTCTTTAGACGATCATCACGTGTCGTCACTAGTTCACATGGCAATGGAACATGTGCAAGAAGGAAAGCACTATTTGAATGAATCAGAATAAGCAAAAAACGCAGCTAAAGCTGCGTTTTTTGCTTATTCTGATTTTGCTTCGTTCGTTAGGATAGGAGCAAATCGATGGAAGAAAAAGACAGTTGCACTAATTAATAAAAAGGATAGGATGGAGAGACCGAGACACATCCACTTATATGTAGCGATTAAAGCATCTGATTGTTGTAACTTAGATTGAAGTGTCTTATACAAATCATCTTTGACACGAGATAAGTCTTCAAGAATCGTTTGAGTCGTCTGTGTTGATTGCCTTGCTAGTCGTTTTGCTGCTGCAGGACTTTGTCGTTCATAGACGACAAAAACGCGTTCAATTTCAGACTCCCAGACATTGTTGCGACGAAGAAGATCTTTAATTGCTCCTGGGGTGGTTGAAGATTGATTCAGACTATTGCGTAAGTCGTGAATTTTGGAAGTGGAATAATAATACTGTTCAATGTAACGATTATCTTCATATAATAAAAGACCACGAACTGCATTCGCCCGATCTCGATTATGTTCGACCAATTGGTCCACTTGATTGATTAATGGTATATCGTGATTCTTCATTTGCGCGGTCATCGTAGCAATCGTCCGGTAACCGGACAAGGCGTAAATGATCGGGATAGAGGCGAATAAACTAATCAGGAGAACCAGCAGAACACGCTGACGCCATAGTGAGTGCATGCAATCATTCCTTTAGATAAATAGACATGTCATAAGCTTAACTACTATCGTAAAAAAAGTGAAGCCTATCTATTTTTTGAATAGGGATCAAGAATAAAAAAGTATCTACTTCAATTAAAAAAGCAGGAAAGATGACCTCATACGAGAAGCAGTCATAATATAGATAAAAAAAGAAAAAGCACAGCTTGGCTGCGCTTAATGTCAAAACGAATACGAATGTTCTTTGTAATTTCCAAAAACTGTATGAATTTCGGAAAAAGTAACGAATGCATTCGGTTCGACAGAAGAGACGATTTCTTGCAAACGGACGATTTCGTTATTTTGAACGACGACATAGACCATTTTCTTCGTTCGGTTGGAGTATCCTCCCCGTGCATCAAGAATCGTTACACCACGACCGAGTTCTTTTGTGATGACTTCGTTGATTTCATCTGCTTTCTCACAAATGATGATACATTGTTTAGAAGCGGAATAGAAACTGTAGACCGTTTGTAAGGCTTTAGCACGAACAAAGCTCATGATGAGTGCATACATAACGTGTTTCAGATCAAAGACCCACCAGACAAGAATATAGATGACAAGATCTTGCATCAGGAATATACGAGGCAATGGCCAATTATGAAAACGGGCGAAGAAAAACTTTCCAAGAATATCGAGTCCACCGGTCGAAGCGCCACCAAAGAAAATCAATGCCATCGCAAGACCAGAGACTAGACCGGCAAAGATGGAAGCGACAAGTGGATCGTTCAGAGACTCTGGAACGATTTGAGTCGGTATCCAATCGATTAAAAAAGAAGAGGCAACGACGATGATGCCAGATAAGAACATAAATCGTTTACGCAGGAAACGGAAACCTAAAAGGAAGAGAGGAATGTTTAAAAGCAATTGCGTTAATCCAATTGGCGTGTGAAAGAGTTCTTGGATGACAAGCGTAATTCCCATGATGCCACCTGATCCGATATCGTTTGGAGATAGCAATAAGCTGATATAAAGGGAATAGAGTAACGTACCGATGATTAAAAAACTGACTTTTTCAATTCTCTTTTTCTGTGGGTGTTTCGTAGTAGTCATGGCAATATGATGAGTAACCTCATGCTCCTCCTTCTGTGAGTATCTGCCTGCAAGAGTACGCTCATATGCATAAAATTTCAACCCTTCTTATGAAAAAAAGATGAAAAAGGGTGAGTTTTTTTGGGAAGGTGATGAAAATGAAGAAAACATTCTTGATTCTTGGTTGTATATGTTTAGGAATACTGCTTGCAAGTCGTCTTTTCCAACAATCAGATGAAGAAAATCGACCTTCTGTTTGGCATGACGGAGACCTCGTAGCGAGACAAGTAGGTGCTTCGATGATGAATACGGTAGCAGTTCGTCAATTAGCGGAACAGCTCCCGTTCTCATCGGAGTTAAAAGAAGTAGAGGTCGAAGGGGAGTCGTTGCGACTTGCCTATGATGTCACAGGTAAGGAACGACGTATTTGGATCGGAACCGATACTGGTATGTTACGAGTGGGTCAGGATTTTTTTAACGCTCGATTATCGAAAGTTCTCATGCATCATACACTCGTATTATTCTCAACGATTCCTGATTTATCAGATCTTGAAATTCACTATACTGATCCGTATTCACGTGCAGATTTTAAAATAGATCGGAAAGCATTCGATGCGTATACATCGAACGATATCGAACGAGCTACTTCATCTTCTAAACGTTTTAATCGTGTCGTCATTGATGGATATGTACTTGATGCATCAAGGCGACAAACGTTTTTTAAACGATTCGCATCCGGACTTTTGATTCAAACTAATTAGTTGTATAAAGCAAGAAAAGGCATTTTTCACAATCTCGACACAATGATATCGTTTACATCTCGTTCTTTTATGAAAACGATAAAACAGGTCTATTCAAGGCTTGAACATCTCTTAAGATGGAAGTATCATAATAAATGAACAAACATTGTGAAATGTTGAACAAAAGAAAGAGAGGTTTCTACGATGAACGAGGTAGAAGCATTAGAAGGATTACGGAATAAAGCAATCAAGTCGACGCGTATGCTACAACTGCGTCCTCTCGAGTACTTAGTTCGTGCCATGTTAGCGGGGATATTCATTGGATTTGCAATCATTTTTACCTTAAAAGCAATTAACGGGCTGTATATGGCAGAATCACCTGTCGCGACACTTGTTGGTGGACTGACGTTCGGAGTGGCGCTCGTTTTGATCGTTTATGGCGGTGCAGAACTGTTTACAGGAAATACGATGTATTTTACGACGGCAACGATGCGTGGCTATACGACGAAGATGGATACGATGAAGGTCTGGTTGATCTGTCTGATCGGAAATGGACTTGGAGGATTAGCGTTTGCACTACTCTTTTCTCAAACAGGAATCATCCAAGAGCTTGGTATGAACAACTGGTTATTTTCTGTCTCAGAAACGAAGATCCACCATACGACGTGGGAAATCTTCACACGAGCTATCTTTTGTAACTGGATGGTCTGTTTAGCGATTTTCATTCCAAAGAACATGAAGAATGAGTTGGCGCAGATCATGATGATGATGGTACTCGTCGCAGTCTTCTTCGCATCTGGATTTGATCACGTCATCGCCAATATGGCCTTGTTCTCCATTGCGTTAGTCGTGCCACACCCTGATACGATCACATTTGCCGGAGCCATGCACAACCTGTTGCCAGCTTTAGCCGGTAACATCATTGGTGGAGCAGTCTTCATGGGAATGATCTATACGTGGCTGAATAAAGAAAAATTAGAAGTAGATGAATCACGTCAATCCACGACACCTGTTCATATTGCTTCGAAACAAAATGCATAAAAAAGAGCAGCTGTCGCGACAGCTGCTCTTTTTTATTCATTCCATATGTTGAAAGCGATCGACGTCTGCAGCCAGTTCTTCGTAAATCGTCTCGACGATTTGTGCGTCATCGAAGAGCCCGAGGACGTTATCGTCTGGTAAGGCGTCAACAGGAGACGTGAAGTAAAGGACGGCCGTCAATAGTAATTGTTCTTGCTCCGCGTGCATCTCGAATTTTTTCTGATAGAGGGCACGAAGCATTTCGAGCAGTTGTTTTAATTGAAAATAAAGGACGAGTTCTGCCTCACGTTCGATGTCCGAGCTTTCGGTAGACGCGATATCTTGCGTCAAGTGCGCAAGCCCGATTTCTGCTCGAACTAATAACTCTTGCTGTGCTTTTTCATCACCAACGAGGTCGAGTGCTTGTCGGTGGAAATACGTATAGGCCGATTTAAAATCTCCGGGTGTGAATTCCATGGTAATGCCTCCTTCTATTCTCCTTCTAGTTTCGCCTTATTTCTTGCAAAATTGCAACTATTTCGTGAAAATAAAGATACAAGAAAGGGGATTACATAATGCCGACACAAGCAGAATTAAAACAATACGCGTCTTTAGCCGTGCGTACAGGAATTAATCTACAACCAGGACAACAACTCGAGGTGCGTGCAGGAATCGAAAATTTGCCGCTCGTTCGTGAAATCACACGTGTCGCCTATGAAGTAGGTGCTACGCAAGTATATGTACAATGGTCAGATGATGAGATGACGAAAATCCGTTATTTCGATGCACCGGAGGAGTCGTTTGATACGTTCCCGGATTGGTTAAAAGCACGTTATGATCAACTGGCAGAAGAAAAAACAGCGTTCTTATCGGTCGTCAGTGAAGATCCAGATTTATTGAATGGCGTTGACTCGAGCCGAATCGCACGTGCGAATAAAGCAGCCGGTGTCGCTCTCGCCAATTGGCGGAAATTCGTCATGAGTGACAATGTCAGCTGGTGTGTCGTAGCAGCACCTTCTGAAAGCTGGGCGAAGAAAGTATTCCCTGATTCAGAGAATGCCGTTGAAGAGCTCTGGTCAGCTATTTTGAAGGCAACACGTGCCGATCAAGCGGATCCGGTCGCTGCATGGGCAGATCATGATCAAAATCTGCGTTCAAAAGCAAAATTCCTGACAGAGAAGAAATACAAATCATTGCACTACACAGCTCCAGGAACAGAATTATCAATCGAATTACCAGAACGTCATGTTTGGTTAGGTGGCGGTGGTCCGAATGCAGATGGTGTTGATTTCATCGCGAATCTTCCGACAGAAGAAGTGTTCACGTTACCGAAAAAGACAGGAGTCAACGGACACGTCTCGAGCACAAAACCACTTAGCTACAGTGGGAACTTGATTGATGAGTTCACACTCTGGTTCGAAAACGGAAAAATCGTTAAAGCGGAAGCAAAACAGGGTCAAGAAGCATTAGATGACTTGATTTCACTGGATGAAGGTGCACGTTATCTCGGAGAAGTTGCGCTCGTGCCGCACCGTTCGCCGATTTCTGACTCGGGTATCCTATTCTATAATACATTGTTTGATGAAAATGCTTCGTGCCACTTAGCGATTGGTCGTGCGTACTCGACGTGTCTCGAAAATGGTCCAAGCCTTTCAGCAGAAGAATTAGAAGCACAAGGCGCGAATGACTCGATGACGCATGTCGACTTCATGATTGGATCAGCGGATCTATCGATTGAAGGAGAACTTGCAGACGGAACGCGTGAATCAGTTATGCGTGACGGAAACTGGTCAATCTAAACGAACAAAAAGGTGGGTCCGAATACGGAACTCACCTTTTCTTGTAAGATTCTTGTTATGCTTCTTCACCGATAATTTTCACTTCTGTCTCAAGTAAGATACCGAATTTTTCTTGAACGGTTTCTTGTACATGACGAATGAGCGCGATATAGTCGGATGCTGACGCATTCTCGACGTTGACGATGAAACCAGCGTGTTTCTTTGATACTTCAGCGCCACCGATGCGTGTTCCCTGTAAGTTGCTATCTTGAATCAGCTTCCCTGCAAAATAGCCTTCTGGACGTTTAAAGACGCTACCACAAGAAGGGTACTCGAGTGGTTGTTTCGTTTCTCGCTTATGCGTTAAATCATCCATGACTTCCTTGATCAATGCTGGGTCACCCTCTGTTAACGCAAATCGACCTTCGAGGATGATGTATTCTTTCTTCGAGAAGCAACTTGTCCGGTATCCCAATTCAAGCTCATCATGCGAAATGTTCAATAGTTCTCCTTGTCGTGTCAATACAGTAGCGCTATGGAGACAATCCTTGACTTCACCACCGTATGCACCAGCATTCATGATTAATGCGCCACCAATCGTTCCTGGAATCCCACAAGCGAATTCAAGACCACTCAGCTGATGCGCGTAAGCTACACGAGACGCTTCGATGATTGCTGCGCCACTTTGAGCGACGAGTTCATGTCCTTCGACCGAGATATCGGTTAACTTCTCAAAGGAGAGGACAATGCCGCGAATGCCGCCATCACGTACGACAAGATTCGATCCGTTTCCAAGCAACGTCAAGGGAATACCTTGTTCGTAAGCATATCGGACGACAAAAGCCGTTTCTTCATAAGAGGTTGGGATTATGAAGAGATCAGCAATCCCTCCCATTTTTGTGTAAGTATGATATTTTAAAGGTTCATTGATCAGTACAGATTCTTTTGAAATGCCTTCATATAGTCCTGTCATTACTTGTTCAGTCATCATGGTCTCAGTCCTTTTCATAAATTCCTACCAGCGCGTATGCGCTCAAAATATATTTTAACATTAATCGTGCAGTCATTGTTCAACATACTGTTCCCAAAATACCGACTTATGTCGGGAATTGCAAGCAGTAGGGAGTGAATGTCATCGATTAGTAATGAAAAATGTCACAGGGAAAGCAGGGGCAGGAAGAGGAATGAAGCGAAAAGAACTCGGGAAAAGAGAAGTATAGAAGGAGGCGATGACGATGGAAAGTGAACGTTTATGGATGCGACCGTTTGAAGAAGAGGATTTCAGTTTTTATAAGTCACTTGTTCAAAATGAGCAAGTCATGCGTTATATCAATGGAGGCACTGCCTTGAGTGAAGATGAGGCACGAGAGTGGTTCGAACGGCAATTGGAGCGATACTCGGATGAGCGACAAACTGGTTTTTTACTATTGTTCATAAAAGAAACGAATGAACCGATTGGCTTCGCCGGATTATTGATGCAGGAAGTGGATGGGAAAGAAGAGTTAGAGGTCGGTTATTGGCTCGAACCAAAGCACTGGAAAGTCGGTTATGGTCGTGAAGCAGCAAAACAATTAATGATGGAGGCGTTTAATCGAGGGCATGATCGAATCATCTCGATCATTCATCCCGATAATCATGCTTCGCAAAACGTCGCTCGTGCCAACGGACTGAACTGGGAAAAAGATACGGTGTTTAGAGGCATTCCTGTCACGATTTACGCTGGACAACTATCACGACTTTGTCGTAACTAAAGAGGAGAGCTTTTTATGTACGAATTTGAATTCAAGTCTTTTCATCACATGACACCTGATACCTTATATGCACTTTTAAAATTACGAACGGATATCTTCGTCGTTGAGCAGGAGTGTGCGTATCCGGAGCTAGATGATCAAGATCAACAAGCGACACACCTAATCGTCCGGAGTGAGAGCGGTCAAATCGTCGGATGTCTTCGGATATACGATCATCCGACAAAAGGAATAGCGATTGGACGGGTAGCCGTTCACCATGCACACCGGTCGGTTGGGTTAGCAAGACAAATGATGGAGAAAGCGATGGTGCATTTGCAGAAAGAAGCTGCGATCTACTTACAGGCACAAGCACACCTAGAAGGGTTTTACGGGTCGTTTGGTTTCGAAACCGTATCCGAACCTTATTTAGAAGATGATATTCCACATGTGGACATGCAGTTTCACGTAAAGGATTCGAAAAAAGACTTCACGTCGACGATCGATGAACCGATGAATAAGTAGAATGAACTTTTCTCGGAGGTGGATCAGTCATGAAGAAAGTGCTGGTCATTTTCGCTCTTAGTCTAATCGGTATCCTATCTTTAGGAGTGGGTATTTCGTATGCTCAATTGCAGGGAAATTATCGTGACTCGGAAAAAGAATTGATGACGATTTTAGAGCGGCAACATGATTTATCAGCTTCCTCCTTTCTTGAAGTGCGCGCATCATTCTCTTTACGACATCGACAAATCATACACGTTCGACTTCGGGGTGAACCTGCCATCACATACGAGTTCATTCAACCAAAGGATGAACTCGTATACCTGGGGTCTGTCGGAACAAGTGTTGAAAAGACAGGAAAACAAGATGCTGTCTTTCGAAACGCTCATTTAAAAGTCGGTAAAAAATAAAAAATGGAGGATCTTCCTGAAACGACGGAAGATTCTCCATTTTTTGCTTTCAAGACGATAGGATATTGCGTACACTACGAAGAGGTACTGGAATGAGGAGGTCGAGGGAATCATGTGGAAACCCTTTATAAAAAATCAATCAATTGCACCGGCGTTACAAGCTTTTCGGGAACTTGACATCGAAATGTTTCGGACACATGTTGCCCAACTGAACGATGCGGAACAACAGGCCTTACAATTCATTAAGCGTGCACTAGAGCAGGATTCACCTGATCATTTGAAAATAGCACTTGAAATGAAACAACCACTCGTCGAGGTGGATCGTCTGTTTCAAACACTCGTCACGTGTCAAAATCGTCAGCAGTTACTTGAAATGCTGCTAGCATACGGTCTAGACGTCAATCAAGTCTATACACTGGAAGGGCATCGCTCGATCGTCCGCCAACCCCTTGAATTTCCGATAGGTCTATATGCGGCGCGCCATTCCGAGTTATGGGCACTTGTTGCTGAAAAGCTGGACTTTACTTATACAATGCATCTTCAACGCAGTGATCAATTCATGGAGACGCATGAATTGAATCTGCTTGATCTCGTCTTATTGCTCGATATCGAAGAGGAGTTGACGGTTCGAGTGCTTGATCAGCTGTGCGAATGCAAGGCGACCGTTGGACTTGCAGAACGATTACAACGTCCCGCTTCACCATTGTTGCTAAAGACGATTGAGGCGGATGCCTATTTGCCGACGTTTGTTTATGCTAAACATTATTTCCCGTTTTATGCGCTGATCGGACGACAAATCGTACTGTTCCAATCTTTATTGAATCGTGTGATACAAGCATCCATTGCTTCTGAAATGATTGAAGATGCCTTGCTTGCTTTTCATAACCACCAACCCGGACTTGCCTTGACATGGGGAGATGCCTATATCGAACAGTTATACGAGATGGGGCTAGTGCTTCGTAAAACGGGTCATGTTGATTTTCGGAAAATGGATGCGGAGTATGTGTTATCTGAATACGATGAAGTGATTGAACGGTTACGTGATTAACGATTTATTTTGAACTTGAAACGTATGCCAATGAGAAAAAAGTTGGATATCGCAAAATGTACTTTTTTGGTATAGTCTCAGCACATCTAAGTTTGTGGAATGAAAAATGGTTTCGAACGTCTTGATGTTTGCTTTACACAATTTGGCTTGAAAGGTATCTAGAATTCGCCGACCGTAACCTTGATATTTCAACTCAGGCAAACACGTGATTTCAAGAAGACGAATCGTACGACCATATTTTTGATAGAGCAGTGTACCGATTACTAATTGTTGGTCGTATATTAAATAAGGTGATGTGTTTGAATGGCTGAATTGTTCATAATGCTCTTGATGATATGGGAAAAGATGATCACATTCTTTAATAGAGTGATTTCGAAGAGTGAGGTATAACTCTTGATTACGGGCATGTATAGGTTGAAAGCGTAAAGATGGTACACGGTCATTTGAAATTCCGATTAAGCGAAATTGTTCAGCAGAAAGTGTATATCCGAGTGTTTTCCAAACCGATGATAGCGCACCATCTTGAGGCGGAACGACCTGTACTTTAATTTGTTGAGCACCTTGACGAACAAGATACTCATGTAAGTGTTTCGCAAGAAGGTGAAATGCGGAAATATTTGAGTAGGCACCGTTCATCAGACAAGTCATTTCATTTGAAATACGATAACCAAGAGTCGCATAGACTAGATCATGTTTGAGGTAAACGAATTGATGACCTTCAAGTAATTGAAAAAAAGGAATGTCGTGTGCCCATTGATTATGTTGTAATAATTGGTGAACATGTCGTTTTTGATTCCGTGACAGTTGATTATAATGTACGATAGACAAAATCATAGTCCTCCTTTAATTATATGAAGTTTATTCACCTATTATTTTACAGTAAATTAAAGGTATTTATATATTATTTTACAGTAAATTAAAGGTATTTATATATTATTTTTGGGACGGAAAGTAGATGGATTATTTAAGAAAATGAGGTTAATTGATTATGAAATATCTTTTGGGCGTGATTGGATTAACACTCTTTTTACTTATCGCCGATGCGACAGTAGGAGAAGCAAAGGATTATGACGAGCCTGATATCAGTATGTCTACGACATACGGCGATTATGGAGCACAAAATCATATCATCGTCGATCGAAAAGAACCGATTTATGAAGGATTCGATTCACCGAACGACATGGCATTCCTATTCGCTTGTATTGCATTACTCGCAACAGTTGGACTTGGCATCGTCAATGCCTCCGATTGAAATGAATCTGACTAATAAAAGGCAAGTGACGATGGATTCGTCACTTGCCTTTTATTGTCTACTACGTGTGAACAAGAAGAATCTACTCTTAGAAATGAATTCGTTTTTTTCGACCAACGCGTGCCATTCGTTCGTGTTCTTGTTCGAGTCCGGCTCGTTCGAGGAGATCGAGATAATAGCGAAACGGAGTCGAGCGATGCGAAAAATACGGGATATATTCAGTGAACAGCATCGTCTCCGCTCGTTCTAACGCGCGTAAGGAAATGAGAGCATGTAGCTCTGCGAAACGAATTTCTTGATAGGTGGATAAAGCGTCTGCATCAATCCGAACATGCGACTGTAATTTTTTAGCATGTGCATTCAAGCAATGGATGTATGCTTCTTGATGTTCGGGTTTCTCGCAATGGGCAAGTACGGCAAGCAAAAGATCACTGCGCTCGGTATCGACGTCCATCGGAACCTTCAACGCTGTATAGAGGGCACGTTCCATCCACTCGACGCCATGACTATCATTTTTATAATAGCCGACTAATTCTTGAAAAAAATCGACTTGCGAGACTTTCAATAATCGAAACGGATCATTACTTAAAAATAAAGGTTCTTCCCCGGCAGCCGACGAAAGAAGAAAGAAAAATTCCTCAAAGGCAATCCGGGTTCCGTTTTTACGATGAGCGTAATGGCGTAAATGCTTCAACAGGCGCTTTGCGGTGATATACCAATTCTTTTGTTCGCGAAGCGGTACGATCGGATTCGGCTCAAGGTACTGGAGATCGTATGCTAATTGAATAAACCGTTCCGTCTGAGCAATCGTCTGTTCGACGGTCGGTTGTTCCTGTTCTTTTTGCAAATCCTTATACTTCATGAACTGTGTCAACATGGCGTCAAACTCTTTCTCTTCGATGACTTGTCTCGGGAGTTGACGATAGATTTCGACGATAATATCGCGAAGGGTCGTATCGCCATATTGTTCTAGTAAGAGCCGTAGTTTCCGTATTCTCATGATCGCCCTCCTTCGCTAAAAAAGCACAGTACAACACTATTCATTTCCCGCTTTTTTCATAAACCGAACCTCTTCATTTGCGCTTTTTAGTCAGAGACGACTATCTTAAATAAGAAGACTCATTACAGAAGGGGACGATTACACATGAATGAAACCATTCAACATTTACTCAACCACCGGTCCATCCGGAAATTCAAACAACATCAATTAGACGAAGAGACGATTGAAACACTTGTCCAAGCCGCACAGGCCGCCTCGACATCCTCTTATCAGCAAGCTTATGCGATCATTGGTGTCGAAGACGAAGGATTGAAACGACAACTAGTCGACGTTGCAAGTGGTCAACAATATGTAGCAGAAAACAGTTACTTCTTCGTCTTTTGTATGGATTACCACAAACATACGTTGGCGGCAGAACTAGTAGGAGGCGACGTGAGCCGGACGATCGAGACTACGGAAGCACTTGTCGTAGGGGCGGTCGATGCGGGACTTGCTGCTCAAAATTTAGTCGTAGCTGCCGAGTCGCTCGGCTACGGAACGGTCTACATCGGTTCACTACGAAATGATGCCCGTCGTGTCAGCGAACTCTTACAACTTCCTGATCACGTCGTACCGTTATTCGGAGTCGCAGTCGGTCTTCCGGATCAACAACCGGGTAAAAAACCCCGCCTTCCGATGGATGCGGTCTTCCACCGGAATACGTATACTGATGACGATACGATGCTTGAGTTACTGACAGGATACGAAGAATCAACGTCATCGTACTACGGAGAACGGACCGGTGGTCAACGGACAGAAGGGTGGGTCAAACAGATGGCTGCCTCGATGCACGAACCGAAGCGGACGTATCTCCGCGAGTTCTTGAAAGAGAAACAGATCGCAAAAGATTGATACGGAGGTATCTGAATGGCAGAACATCAACCACACCGCTCTCGCTTGGAGCGACGACGTATGCAGTTAGAAGAGCAAGCTAGGCAAGAAGAAGCTTTTTCGAAAGCATACGCGCCGGACGAATCATTTTCTCAAGAATCCTTTGAGAAGCAGCAAGTACCGGCTACGTATCATCGATATGTCGAAGATCAACCACGAGATCAAAAAAGTATATCGCGTCGTTCTGGGAGCGGCATGCTTAAACAGATCGCACAGATGATTGGGGGTGTCGGATCAAGATTGTTTGCTAATCGGGAACGCTCGAGACGTTCGAGAAAGGCAGGACGATCAGAGCAAGCGGTACAGCAGAATCCTGATGTCTCTTCACGCGAAGCTCATCCTAAAAAAATCAAGAAAAAACGTCGTGTTAAACGAAAGATTCTTGGACTATTTTTATTATTGCTCATCGTATTCGTTCTTTTTGCCTCACAACCGTTTACGTTCTTGTTGATCGGTAGTGATGCACGACCTGGAGAGTCGTTGCGTGGATCACGTTCGGACTCTCTGTCGGTCATGCAATTCATTCCACTTTCTCGAACAATTCAGTTGACATCGATTCCTCGAGATACGTATACACCAATTTCTTGTGAGAATGGAAAAAAGGATAAGATCACGCATGCCTTTGCCTTCGGTGGAGAAGAGTGTACGCAAGATGCCGTTTCAGGTCTACTCGATGAAGAAATCGATGGAAAGATCGTCATCTCCTTCGATAGTTTCATCGGATTAGTCGATCAAATCGGCGGAATCGATCTTGTCTCGACAGGAACGTTCTCTGAGCAGGATGCAAGCGGGAAAGCAAATCAGTATTCATTCCAAAAAGGGAAGGAATACCATATGGATGGTGCGATGGCACTTGCCTATTCAAGACACCGCAAAACGGATAATGACGGAGCGCGCGCGAATCGGCAGTCGGAAGTCATCCAAGCAGTCGCGACACACTTATTGAAGCCGACTGGATGGTCGAAAATTCCAGCAGCGCACACGTATATGAAAGAAGAGATG
Source organism: uncultured Exiguobacterium sp. (assembly GCF_964277885.1). Taxonomy (NCBI): domain Bacteria; kingdom Bacillati; phylum Bacillota; class Bacilli; order Caryophanales; genus Exiguobacterium; species uncultured Exiguobacterium sp. The sequence goes on from NZ_CAXYJR010000002.1 coordinate 119,430, forward strand.
AATCTCGATTTAAGTGTACGTGAAATGGCGACGGCAGGGTTATCGATTGCCTTGATGTCAGAACGAAAACATTATGAAATCGAGGCGGTCAGTCAGCGACTGAATGGTATTTTCTATGATTTACCGAACGAGAAGGCGTTGCAAGAACTACGTGATCGCCTTGATACGACGTTTTATGGCACCTTGAAGAACTAAAGGGGAGGGGTTTCCTTCCGGTCATTGCGGGTATAAATTGATGTACGTTGCTCCTTTGGTGGATCGTTTTAGGTCATCTCCGAAATCGATGATTTTTTGGACATGACATGATGGCGTTCCACGAAGGTGACTAACTTATCGAGGAGGGACCCCCCATATGAAAGTACTAGTCGTAGGTGCATCCGGTACGATTGGAGCGCGCGTCGTCAAATCGCTTGCCAAGGGTCATCAGGTCACGGTCATCGTTCGTCACGAACATCTGGTGGAACGATTCGAAAAACTCGGTGTCAAGGCGCATTACGTCGATATCGAAACAGAACTCGAAAAAGTCATTGAGCACGGAGTCGCGGGACAGGATGCAGTCATTTGTGCGGCGACCGCAGGAGTAGATGGCGAAGCAACGGAAATTGAACTGCTGGATCGAACAGTCGCCCTAAAAACGATCGATGCAGCAAAAAAAGCGCGTGTGCGTCATTTCGTACTATTGAGTGCGTATGGTGCAGATCGACCTGAGCAATTCAAGAAAGATGTCTATCCGTTCTATGCTGCCAAGAATGCAGCAGAGGAGCAGATTGAACATAGTGGTTTGACGTATACGATCATCTGTCCGGTTGCGATCACAACAGGTGAAGGGCGTGGCTTAATTGAAGCCGATGAAGATTTGAAAGACACGAAGGACGCGACGATTTCGGAAACGGATGTCGCATCGATTCTCGTTGCTTCTGTCGATAATCGATCGGTATTCAATCGACGTCTAGAGGTCAAGGAAGGGAAGACATCCTTGAACGAAGCTTTAGGGGGAACCGATGCAGTCGGTAGCGTCAAAGATAACCGCCAGGTCAAAAAACAATTACCACGCTTTAACTAATCATTCAAAGAGCGTATCTAAATAAAATGAAGCGAACTCTTTTCTGTATACAAATCAGAAGAGTTCGCTTTTTTGTTGATAAAAGAAGACAGTTGAAAAGAGGAAGTCTGCTACACTTAACGAAGAAGGAGGGGATTAGATGTGAAAAAAATGTTGATCTATCTGATCCTAGCGATCGCTATCATCGGCATTGCCTATCAAGGTTATCAAACATACGATACGAAGCAAAAGAAAGTGGAACAACAACAAAAACAAGCAGCACAAGGTGGTTTAGAATTAGGGATGAAAGCTCCGAATCTTTCCTTGCGTCAAGAAGGAAAAACAATTGATCTAGACGAAATGAATCATGATGTCTTTGTCATTAATTTTTGGGCGACGTGGTGTCCACCTTGCAAACAAGAGATTCCAGAACTAAATTCCTTTGCACGACATACGAATATACCGGTCTATGGCATCAATGTCACAACATCGGAGCGGCGTGTTTCAGATGTTGCCGATTTTCTGAAGCAGACACCTGTTGAATATCCCGTTTTGTATGATCGAATAGGAAACTCAGAAGACGCTTATCGTCTCGTAGCGATGCCAGCAACCTATGTATTAGATCGTAAAGGAACGATTCTTGCAAAACATGTCGGTCCTGTGACGGAAAAGATGTTAAAAGAGATGGTGAAACGAACAGGAGGATGACAATGGAACTCCTATGCGACAACTGCTCCTTTCAACAAACATTTCAACTCGGTCAGCTGGATGGATGGCCGACATTTCCGGCTATTTTGACGCAAGGAGTGGAAGCGTTCATGACAGGCCTTCCGCTTTGGTTTGTACCGTCGATGCATGAACCCGTCTTACAGCGAACGTATGTAGACGACTGGAATCGTTTTCGCTTGATCCAGAACTATCAGCTACATCAAGCAGAAGTATCAGATGACTGGGTACCGTATCAGTTGGACTTATATCATTGTCCAACCTGTCATCAATTCTCAAATCGCTTCTGGTGCGCTCTATTCTTGCAATCGGATGTCGTACAGCCGCAGTATGCATGTCCAAACGATCAAACGATATTAGAACGCATCGAAATATCTGATATCCATCAGTATTCTTGCCCGTCGTGTAGTCACTATTCCTTATATGTTCGTCGTTAAAGCGAAAAAGCCATCCGTTTCATGAAGGACTGATGAGAGAAATTTTTCTCTATAGTCAATACATGATACCGAATGGCTTTTTATCGATCATCAGCCCATTTGCCGAAACGAAAACGTTTGAAAGGAAGAGGGTGATGAATTGCTGACATCTAGCGTATAAGTCGTGCCGTCAAAAATAATTGTATCGCCTAATCTTGCTTCAGGTGGTAAATAACGTCGTGGAATGAAGCTTGAACCATTTTCCCACAGCAGAACGGCATATTTACCATCAAGTCGCTCCAGCGTACCACGTTTGATCATATTAACTCCTCCCACAATTACATCGAAGTCGTTCCTCGGTCGAACAAGAACGTACTCTCTCTCTATCATTCTCTGTAATTTTTATTCTTATGTTTGGTATATTCCCAGTTCGTTTCATCTTTACACATGATTCTTTAAAAAAACGTGATTCCAAGCCGTTTTCGTCGTAATTCGGACGTATTTAACAGGAAATAAAAGAGATAATGGTCAGAAAAAAAGATCCGATATGTCATATCGGACCTCTAATATGAAATAGACTCAAGAAGCGAGAGACTGTTTTGTTTCTATTTTTGTCGGACGAAGAAAGGCAAGTAAGAACGTAAAGAACGGTGAAAGAACTAAAAAGAATGCGAACGGAACGTATTCTGTTACCGGAACACCTAGTGTTGAAGCAAAGAAAGCTCCAGAAACGCCCCACGGAATGAGTGGATTGACGAGTGTTCCTCCATCCTCGAGTGATCGAGAGAGGAATCGCGGATCAATCTGACGTTCTTCAAAAATCCGTTTGAACGCTTGACCTGGCAAGAGAATTGACAAGTATTGTTCTCCAGCCATTACATTGACACCGATGGAAGATAGGGCAACAGCAGAGATGATACTTCCGTCGCGTTTGAGTCGTGAAACGGTCCGCTCAATGACGACATCGATGACGCCGATTCCGCGCAAAACACCGCCGAAAGCGAGCGCGAGCATGACGAGTGAAACGGACCACATCATCGATTGCAAGCCACCCTTACTGATGATTGCTGCGACAGTTTTACTAGAAGATTCTAGTTTTAAACCATTTTGAATGACGGCCATCCAGTTTGAAATGTCCCAATTTCCTTGGACGAGACCTGTCAATAACAGACCACTCAAGACACCGGCTACGAGTGTCGGGATGACCGGCATCTTACGCAACGCTAGAACCATGACAAGTATAGGAGAAAGTAGCGTCCATGGTGATAGATGGAATAAGCGGGCTAATTCCTGTTGCGTCGTTTGAACAACAGTTGAATCGACCGTGCCGCTACTACGTCCAAAGATGAAGAATAAGATGAACGTAATCGTGATGGCAGGAATCGTCGTTCCCATCATGAAACGAATATGATCAAATACGGAAACGTTAACGATTCCCGGTGCGAAGTTCGTCGTATCCGACAAAGGTGACATCTTATCTCCAAAACATGCACCGCTAATGATAGCGCCTGCCGCAAGTGCCGGATTGACGCCTAATGCGATCGCGATGCCCATCAAGGCAACGCCGACCGTACCGATCGTCGTAAATGAGCTTCCTGTAAAGGTCGAAACGACCATCGCAATCAGAAGAGCGCTCGGTGCGAACCAAGTCGCCGAGAGTGTAGATAAACCAAAGTGAAGAAGGGTCGGCACTGCGCCACTCATCATCCATACCGCAATCGTCATACCGACGAGTAACATGATGAGGATCGGTTTGATCGCTTCCCGAATGCCTTGGATCATATGATGTTCAACGTCTTCGAACTTAAAACCGCGGTAAACGGCATATCCTGAGACGAAAATAAGACTGGACAAGATGGCAAGATGCGGTTCGGCTTTAGCACCGAATAACGCGGACAATAAGATGATGATGCTGATTCCTAGGATAGCTGCGGATTCACGGAATGACATGCGCATGCTTCCACCTCCTTAAATGAATATGGATATATGGTAGTTCTCTGTTACTAACACGCTTTTATGCACAAAAGCAATGAACAAACGTAATCTTAACGAATAATAACGTTGGCGTCAACTATAAGAGATTCTCCAATAAACCAGAAAAAATCATAAATGTGACGATTTTTTGTCGTAAACGCTTTCTTTTTTGGTTTGAATCTTGCACAATAGGAAGTATCAAATGACATTTTTGTGAACGATGAGGAGGATACATATGTTTACACTGATTTTCGTAGTAGTCGTCGCTATCATGGGTGCAGGCGTATTTGGGATTGATCATCTCGTAGCGCAACGTGCGGAAAAGCGTTAAGTGGATGAAGACAAAAGAAGCGTTGAAGGGACTGTCTTATAGAAGACAATCGCTTCAACGCTTCTTTTTTTGTGTAAAAACTAATAAAAATTCAATTGACAGTATAAATATACATATGTTTAAATCGGTATAACATTCTTTGAAGAGGAGCGTACAGCTATGAAATGTACCATCATCGGAGCAACAGGATATACCGGAATTGAGCTAGTTCGGCTACTAGAAGCACATCCCTCATTTGAAATCGTCTGTTTGATGAGTGATTCGATGGCAGGAAAATCGATGAATGAGTTATTCCCATTCATGAATAAAAAAACATACTCTCTTTTATCTTCCTTTTCGGTGGAGCATCTGACGGAAACAGAGACAGATCTGGTGTTCTTGGCGACACCGAGTGGAATCTCGAAACATTACTTAGAACAACTTCAAAACTGGTCCGGTTATGTCATCGATTTGAGTGGTGATTTGCGACTACCGTCTGAATCGTATGAAGCTTGGTATGACAAGGAACCAATAGATGCACATTTACAACAAAAAGCGACTTATGGTTTACCAGAATGGAATCGTCAAGCTATCACAGCAAGCAAGTGGATTGCGAATCCCGGTTGTTATGCGACAGCGGTACTTCTGGGACTGACACCATTCGTAAAAGAGAAAAAAATCGATCCTTCCCAAATCATCATTCAAGCATCTTCTGGTCTGACGGGAGCAGGCAAAACATTGACGACACAGACTCATCATGTCCATTCCAGTGAAAACGTTCGTTTATATAAAGTGAATCAACATCAACATATTCCAGAAATTGAACAGGCACTTCTCGAATGGACTGGTTCATCCTACCCGATCACATTCTCGACGCAACTATTACCAATTAATCGAGGCATCATGGCAATCATGACGGTTCAGCCGTTGATCGATTTATCGGAAACGGAGTGGCGATTTTGGTTGACGGAACAGTATATAACGGAACCGTTCGTACGTGTTCAACAGAGTGATCCGGAAATCAAGTCCGTCGTAGGTAGTAATCACTGTGATTTGACCGTGTATAAGGATGAACGGACAGGGCGCCTTACCATCGTCTCGGTCATCGATAACATGCAAAAAGGAGCTGCTGGACAAGCCGTTCAAAATGCCAATATTCTAGCAGGATTTGATGAGATGTCTGGTTTGACCCAACAGCCGATCTATATTTAAACACTTTGAGATGAAAGAGGAGGAGCGCCTGTGTGGCAAGTACAAGTAGAGACCCCATTGACGATTACGACACCGAAAGGATTTCAAGCATCAGGGGTACATGTGGGACTAAAACGAAAGCGAAAGGATCTTGGTTTGATTTGGTGTGAGGAAGGGGCAAGTGCCGCGGCTGTCTATACGACGAACCAAGTGCAAGCAGCACCGATTACTGTGACGAAGCAAGCACTACAGGCGTCACAAGGACGCATTCATGCCGTCCTCGTCAACAGTGGAAATGCGAATGCCTGCACAGGAGAACTAGGTCTATCACATGCGTACACATCACAACAAGCATTAGCGACACACTTCGGAATCGCTCCTGAACAAGTCGCCATCGCTTCGACTGGGATCATCGGTCAACCGTTAGCGATTGATACGTTACTAGCGGGCATTCCACAGTTGGCTCCAGGGCAGGATGACGCGTCAGCCGATTCGTTTGCGCATGCGATCCTGACGACCGATACCGGTACGAAAACAGTTGGTCAACAATACATGCAAGGAGATATCCAAATTTCGGTCTGTGGCGTGGCGAAAGGGTCAGGGATGATTCATCCGAACATGGCGACGATGCTTGGTTTCTTGACGACCGATGCAACGATTGAACCAGATGTCTTACAGACACTGTTGCGCCGGACGATTCATCGGACGTTCAACTGCATTACCGTAGATGGAGACAGTTCGACAAATGACATGGTCATGATTTTAGCGAGCGGAGCTGCAGGAGGAGCAACGATCGTTGAAGGCACAGACGAAGCATTGGCATTTGAGCAAGCGATTGAAACGGTTTGCCAAGATTTAGCGAAACAGATTGCGCGGGACGGGGAAGGCGCGACAAAGTTGATCGAGGTGACGGTAGCGGGGACAGAAACGGATGAAGTGGCACGAATGATCGCCAAACAAGTCGTCGGGTCGTCACTCGTCAAGACAGCCATCTTTGGGGAAGATGCGAACTGGGGACGAATCATCGCTGCTGTCGGAAGTATCAAAGAGCCGCTCGATGTATCAAACGTTGACATCAAAATCGGTTCGCAGTGGGTGTTGCGACAGAGCATGCCTGTCTTATTCGATGAAGTAGTTGCGTCGCAGGAGTTGGCACAGCAGGACGTCCAAATTCATATCGATTTGCATGACGGTACAGGACAAGGGCACGCTTACGGCTGTGACCTAACGTACGATTACGTCAAAATCAATGCGAGCTACCGGACATGACGAAACGAAAAGTCATCAAACTGGGTGGTAGTGTATGGGAGCAGTTAGATGCGCGGTATTTCGAGGAATGGAAAGCATGGGTCGAAACCGGCAATGAACTATTGATCGTTCATGGGGGTGGTCCACTTCTATCGAGTTACTGCGAACAAGAGGGAATCCAACCTGTATTTCGAGATGGTGTCCGTGTAACGACGGATGGTGTCTTACTTGGGGCAAGACGCATTCTCGCCGGTGAAGTGCAATCCGGGATCGTTCAGCAATTGAATCAGGCAGGAATTTCAGCAGTCGGGATGAGCGGGTTAGACGGTGCGAGCGTCCATGGTAAAAAGGTCAAAGGACTCGGGGAAGTCGGTCAAATCACGCACATTCATCCACGATTGTTCACCGTGTTGAGTACGAATGGTTATGTGCCGGTCGTCACTTCTCTCATCACAGGAGAACAAGGTGTATTGAACAGTAACGGAGACGCGTGCGCCATTGCTGTCGCGAAGGCTTGGTCCGTCGACCGATTTGAATTGTTGACGGATGTCGAGGGTGTAAAAGTAAACGGTGACTATCAATCAGAAATCACGTCTGCAGCCATCGAAGCTGCGATAGCGTCGGGAGAAATCTACGGGGGAATGATTCCAAAGGTCGAAGCGATGATGCAGGCCACTCAGCATGGTATTCCAGAGGTCGTCATTCGATCGGGGAAAAATGTGTTAGCTGCAGGGACACGAATCAAGGAGGAATTACATGAGTGCACTATTACCCACTTATCAACGTACTGATGTGGAATTGGTCAAAGGACAAGGGTCGATCGTAGAAGATGCGACAGGAAAAACGTATCTTGATTTCATCATGGGAATCGCTGTATGCAATACAGGGCATCGTCATCCATATATTCAGCAACGGCTAGAAGAACAATTGAATCAAATTTGGCATACGTCGAATCTGTTTCAAATCGCGGGACAAGAGCGGGTCGCAAAGCGTTTGACGGAAGACAGTCATCTCAGTCATGCCTTCTTTTGTAACAGTGGTGCGGAAGCGAACGAGGCGGCATACAAACTTGTTCGAAAATGGACAGGAAAAACGGAAGTCGTCACGTTCAAACAATCGTTCCATGGTCGGACATTTGCGATGATGGGCGCAACAGGACAGGAGAAAATCAAAGTGGGATACGGGGAGATGGTGAATGGCTTCAAACATCTACCGTTTAACGAGATGGAGAGTCTATCAGCCATTACGGAGGAAACGGCTGCCGTATGGCTCGAAATCATTCAAGGAGAGGGCGGGGTCGTCGTCGCCGACGATGCGTGGCTTGAGGCTCTAATGAAGCAGGCGCAACGTTACGATGTCAAAATCATCGTCGATGAAGTGCAGACTGGCATTGGTCGGACGGGCTCTCGTTTTGCGTTTGAGCAGACGCCACTCGTACCGGATATCATCACTCTTGCGAAAGGGCTTGGAAGTGGCCTCGCGGTCGGTGCGCTACTCGCAACGGAAGAGGCAGCGGAAGTGTTCACGCCGGGATCGCATGGTTCGACCTTTGGTGGGAATCCACTCGCGATGACAGCTGCGGAAGCAACACTTGAACTCTTGTTAAGTGACACTGTCATGGTAGATGTTCAAGGAAAAGGCGAATTTTTGAGACAGCAATTAGAGCAAAAGCTACCTAAATCCATCGTTCGCTCTGTTCGCGGACGTGGCTTGATGATTGGTATCGAGTGTGTAATGCCTGTTGCACCGCTGATTGACGCCTTACGTGAGAATGGTCTTCTCGTCGTATCGGCTGGTCCTCATGTCATTCGCTTATTACCATCGTTGTTCGTGACGGAACAGGAACTCATGCACGCCATCGAAAAAATACAACTCGTTTGTCAACAGGAGGTCATCGTATGAAACAGTCCGGAAAACTAACGCTTGCGAACGGAACGACGTTTACCGGTTCGTGGCACGGAACAGCTCCAGTCAAAGGAGAAGTCGTCTTTTTCACTGGAATGACAGGATATCAGGAAGTCTTGACGGATCCGTCTTATCAGGGGCAAATTCTTGTCTTCACATACCCGTTGATTGGTCAATACGGTATTCAAGCGGAGGCGTCAGAGAGCAACCAGATTCAAGTCGCTGGTGTCATCGTTCAAACATTAGCAGAGGACGGGGAAGGAACATCACTCGCGAGCTGGTTGGGTGAAGCGAATGTGCCGATTTTGTCAGGAGTCGATACGCGTTCTCTTGTGCATCTATTACGGACAGAGGGCGATCAATTTGGAGACATGATGCAAGAGGATATGGCAGTCACTGAGTCAATCGACACAGCATACATCGCTTCCGTATCGACGACTTCAAACATCGAATACGTACCAGAAGTCGAACAGGGACACATTGTTTGTATCGATTACGGCGTAAAACAATCGATGATCGACGCTTTGCTTGAACGCCATATGCGTGTAACGGTCGTGCCATATGATACGACACCGGAACAGATTCAAGCGCTGGTCCCTGATGGTCTACTGTTTTCCAACGGACCTGGTGATCCAACACAACTGGATCCATTTCTTTCAGGAATCCGTGAACTAGCGACGAGCTATCCGACACTTGGTATTTGTATGGGACATCAGGTTCTCGCTCATGCCTTCGGTTGTACCTTATTAAAACAACATCACGGACACCGAGGAGCGAATCATCCTGTACGTCATCTAGCATCCGGACAAGTGTTCATGACGTCTCAGAATCATGGTTATGCTGTTGATGTAAAAAGTATCGAAGCGTCTGAGATGGAACTTGCGTACGAACACATCAATGATGGATCCGTTGAAGGATTGATTCATCCGGTACTACCGATCATGACAGTCCAATTTCACCCAGAAGCGAGTCCAGGACCGACAGAGGCGATGGTCGTCTTCGATCAATTCGTAAATAGCGTATTACATCAGGAGGTAGCATATGTGGGATAAACAGAAAGTACTTGTCATCGGTTCGGGTCCGATCGTCATCGGGCAAGCAGCAGAATTTGATTATTCCGGCACACAAGCCTGTCAGGCGCTTCGAGAAGCGGGATGCGAGGTCATCTTAATGAATTCGAATCCGGCTACTATCATGACGGATCCGAGCACGGCAGATCATGTCTATATTGAGGCGATGACTCTTGAAAAAGCAACGGCCATCATCGAACAAGATCGACCATCCCATCTCCTAGCGACGGTCGGCGGACAAACGGCACTCAATCTTGCGATGTCACTTGAAGAAGCAGGCGTACTTGAACAATATGGTGTCGAACTTCTCGGAACTTCGCTTGAGACGATCCGAGACGGAGAAGATCGTGAACGATTCAAGCAAAAGATGATCGAACTCGCGCAACCGCTTCCGGAAAGTCAAACGATTGAGTCGTTAGCAGAGCTTGAGGAATTCATAGCAGTACACGGGGTGCCACTCGTCATCCGACCAGCCTTTACGCTCGGTGGAACGGGTGGCGGCATCGCGGTGACGAAGGACGAGGCGCGTCTTTTAGCGCAGAACGGCTTACAAGCGAGTCCGATTTCACAGTGTTTGGTTGAAGTGAGTATCGCTGGTTATAAAGAAGTCGAATATGAAGTCATGCGTGATAGTGCAGATACGACGATCATCGTCTGTAACATGGAAAACATCGATCCCGTCGGCGTCCATACCGGGGACTCGGTCGTCTTTGCACCGATTCAGTCGATTTCGGATCGAATGAATCAACAATTGCGGACGGAAGCGCGGAAAATCGTATCGCATCTCGGTGTCATCGGTGGATGCAACATTCAATTCGCAATCCATCCGACGGAAGAACGCTATTTCGTCATTGAAGTCAATCCGCGTGTCAGTCGTTCTTCGGCACTTGCTTCCAAGGCGACGGGATATCCGATCGCAAAATTAGCGACACGTCTTGCGCTCGGTGAGCGACTCGACGATTGCATCAATCCTGTCACGAAGGAAACGATGGCGAGCTTCGAACCAACGATGGATTATATTACGGCAAAAGTGCCGTGTTTCCCATTCGATCTATTTACCGGCAGTAACCGGACGCTTGGAACACAAATGAAGGCGACGGGTGAGAGCATGGCGATGGGGAAGACGCTAGAAGAAGCGTTACAAAAAGCGTGGCGCGGTGCAGGAGTCGAGCAATCACCTCTTTATCCGACATGGATGAAAACAGCGGAAGCGGACGAGCTGTGGAAAGAAGTGATGGCTCCGACGGATCGTCGTTTGCTTGCGATGCTCGCGCTACTCGATCGCAAGGAGACGACCGTCGAAGAACTCGTTGAACAGACGAAAGTACAAGCCTTATTCGTCAAAGTACTTCAACGTCTTGTCGAGCAGAAACAAAAAATCGATTTAACGGATGAAAGTTCTCTAAAGCAAACCAAAATGATGGGCTTCACGGACGAACAGATTGCCCTTCTGACGGGTGTCAGTGCTGAAAAGATCGAGCACTTACGTAAAGAAAAAGGCATCCGTCCTGTCTATCACATGATTGATACATGCGCGGGAGAGTTCAAGAGTACGACGCCTTATTTCTACGGAAACTGGAGTGGTCAAACGGAAGTCACAGCATCGACGAAAAAGAAAGTCGCTGTCATCGGTGCGGGACCCATACGAATCGGTCAAGGAATCGAATTTGATTATTGCTCCGTTCACGCGGTACGTGCATTACAAGCATCCGGTTATGAAACAATCATGATAAACAATAATCCGGAGACCGTCTCGACCGACTTTGAAGTCGCAGATCGACTGTATGTCGAGCCGTTGACACTTGAAGACGTCATGCATGTGCTAGAAGCAGAGGATTGCCAAGACGTCTTAGTCCAGTTCGGAGGACAAACGGGGATTGGGCTGGCGTCTGGTTTAGAGAAAGCCGGTTATCATCTTCTCGGAACAACGGCAGATGTCATCGATCAAATGGAAGACCGTGAGCGGTTCTATCAATTTTTAGATGACATCGGCGTTGATCGGATTCCGGGACAAGAAGTGGCGACAGACGAACAAATGATAGAAGTCGCAACAACGATCGGTTACCCGGTCATGATTCGTCCTTCGTATGTCATCGGAGGAAAGGGAATGCATATCATAAAGGATCAACAGCAGTTAGAAGCTATCGTTTCAGAATTATCATTCCCTGTCCTGATAGATGCCTACCTCCAAGGAAAGGAAATCGAAGTCGATTGCATTACGAATGGCACGACAACATACGTTCCAATTTTGATGGAACAATTGGAACGCGCAGGAGTTCACTCTGGAGATTCGACGATGATTCTGCCACCTGTATCGCTCAGTGTTACCGTTCAGAGCGAAATCGAGCGAATCGCACAGATGATCGGGCAACGAATGGATTATAAAGGAGCGTACAATATCCAATTCGTCTTGCATGACGATCAAGTCTACGTGCTAGAAATCAATCCGCGTGCCTCCCGGACATTACCGATCGTCGCCAAAGTAACGGGTCAACCAATCTTGCAGTGGGCAGTCCAAGCAGCGGTCGGTCAAGCGGTCGTACTACCAACGGAACAGACGAAACTTGATTTCCATGCCGTCAAAACCCCTGTTTTTTCAACGCTAAAATTACAAGGCGTCGATCCGAAAACAGGACCGGTCATGCGTTCGACAGGTGAAACGCTGCAATGGACGACAGACGGACTGGCGCTGGAGCGTTTCATTTTCGACGAGACGACGAAACGACATTTGACGACAAGAGACATCATCGTTGCTGGAGCAGATACAGAGGCTTTCGGAACAGGTGTAGCGTTAGATGAAACGATTGACTGGGCACAATGTGCGATTTTCTATTCGCACGTGACAGAAGAAAAAGCGAGTCGCGAAGCAGCGCTTGCTACCGGGGTACAAGTTCTGACAGAACCCGAACTAGCACATTATCATCTACAAGCGACAGAAAAGTCCCCTTATGCTGTGAAGCCACTTCATACATGGACAGAGCCGATCAAGGAGGAAGTAAAATGAAGACGATGCAACAACTAAAGCATTTCTTGACGATGGCGGAACTGACGCCGGAAGCATTGACGGAGCTATTGATACTCGCAAAAGACATCAAACGACAACCGCTTAAGTATGAAGAAGTATTGAAAAATAAAAAAGTGGCCTTATTGTTTGAAAAGGCATCGACGCGAACACGTCTATCGTTTGAGGCGGGTGTTGTCGAGCTCGGTGGACATCCGATCGTACTAAGTGGAGCAGATATGCAAATCGGGCGGGGGGAGCCGCTCTCAGATACGATTCAAGTCATGAGCCGTTACGTTGATGCCCTGATGATTCGGACGTTCGGTCATGAGATCGTCGATACGCTTGCGGCACATGGTACGATTCCAATCATCAATGGATTGACGGATCTACACCATCCGTGCCAAGTCCTTGCTGACTTGCTGACGATCGAAGAAACATTTGGAACACGATCCGGAAAGATTTTGACATATATCGGGGATGGAAATAACATGGCGCATTCGCTGATGATTGGTGGAGCGCTCAGTGGAATGGAAGTCCGCATCTGTGCGCCGGCGACGTATGCTCCTGATCCACAAGTCGTCCATGAGGCACAAGTCATCGCAAAAGAAACAGGTGGAAACATCATCGTCATGACGGATCCTGAGGAAGCAGCGAGTGGTGCAGATGTCGTGTACACGGATGTCTTCGCGAGTATGGGACAAGAGGAAGAAGCGACGATGCGTCTGCAAGCATTTGAAGGATATCAGGTTAACGCCAATATCATGGATCAAGCAAATGATAAAGCCATTTTCTTACATTGCCTTCCGGCGCACCGCGGGGAGGAAGTCACGGTAGACGTCATCGATGGCAAGCAATCTGTCATCTTCGATCAAGCCGAGAATCGTCTCCATGCACAAAAAGCGTTACTCGTTACATTACTTGGATAATCCTAAAAGACTCGGTCGCCAATTTGACGACCGAGTCTTTTAATTGATGAAAGTTAATCATAATGACGGCGGGCTAATCGTTCCTCGTGTTCTTTTTTGACTTGTCGCTTATTTTTTTCGTGCAGACGTTTCATGAACGGCGTCGTTTGCCAAGATGGTGCCCAGTCGGATTCTTTTCCAGCACGGAGTGCGAGGATATAATCATAGCTCTGATGAAGTCGTTCAATCATCTCCGTTCGGACATCACAAATGTGACCGTGTCCGGGAATCAAGAGTTTGACTTCATATTCATAAATGAACGACTCGAGTAACTCGAGCGTCGTCAAATACTCAGAGGAATCGTGTTCGATCAAGGGAATTTCAACATCGGAAGCATAGTCGCCGCAGACTAACAAGTGGAGTGGCATGACGATGAAGGAAAGATGGGTCGCTTCATGACCGGGTGTCAAAAAGAAGATCAGCTTCGTCTGACCAATCGTCAAAATCGTCTCAGACTCATGAATGACATGTGTCACGTCTGGGAAAAGGACGGGGGAATCGATGTAAAATTCATCATTAAAATCTTGGACGGCTTTTAGCGATTCCTGTCGGTCGACATCGATGAACGGTTTTGAAGCGATGACGATGGCATCCGTAAAGGCATAGGCACCTAAAATATGATCAAAATGAGCATGCGTATAGACGACGTATAATGGTCGTTCACGACGTATGATTTCGACATCTCGACGAATCGTTGCAATTTCATCGGGGAGCCAGCCAGGGTCGACGACGATCAGACAATCAGGCGTCTCGATTAATGTCGACGTCGTTTTCATGAGTGTACTTTGATAAATCGTCACGCCAGGCATTTTCATCTGAATCATACGAATCCTCCTTTACGAATCTCTATCTATATCGTTGTATACCCATAAATTCGTTGAAATCATCAGCAGAAAAAATAAAAAAAGACGACTCGCACGTCGCGAGTCGCCTGCCCTCTAGAGGGAAATGGTCCTAGACCTATGTTATGTCATAATTGGAGCGGGTGAAGAGAATCGAACTCTCGTCATCAGCTTGGAAGGCTGAGGTTTTACCATTAAACTACACCCGCGTATTGGCTACATGAAATATAGTAGCATAGCAAAGAGCGCATTTCCATAACTTTTATGAAAAAAAGCAATTTCTTTTAAGATTCGGTGTACAATAATACTAGTTAATCGTTTCCAATGGTAATCTTGATTTGCAATATGGGTAAAGTTGGGTAGAGGAGAGAGTGTCTGGTGAATGAAGTGCGAGTTTGGAGCGAACAGCCGATGGGAAAAGGATGGGAAGCGATTTGCCACCACCAATTCGATCGTCATCGCTTATTGATAGGAGAGTGGTTCCATAACGTAGGTGTACTTGCTTTTTCCATCAATCAAGATGCGGATTTGCTACCGGATGTCCTTCCAAACACATTCGATCTGCCGCTCGTCTCGGAACGTGTGCAACGCGTCATTGCAGCATACGCGCCTTTTTCTGTACAATGTCTCAAGGTACATCTTGAGACGAAGAACGGAGTGGTTCCGTACTATCTTCTCAATCTCTTATCTGTCAGTCGAATCGAACATCTACATACGACGGATGTATTCCGTCTGGTACCGAGACGACGCGTCTATTTTTTGACAGAGCGACGAATCAGCGATTCGATTTATCCGCATCATCTCATGCGAGATGAACGCACGCATCGCATGTTCGTCTCTGCTCAACTCGCTCGACAATTCGAGCGTATGGCTGTGACGGGTATCCGCTTTGAAGAGATACAACGAATGGAGGAATTCAAATGAAACAGTACACAGTCGATCATTGGATCACGCTAGAATATCCAAAGGTATTCGAATATCAAGAAGAAGAGACATATGTCAGTTTTTATTCGACGGATGAAAATGCAATGGGTACGCTCCAATTGTCCATTTATGAGTCCGATTCAGAAGAATTGACACCGTATGAAGCAGCGGAACAAGAAATCAATCTGTTAGTGGAAGAGTTCGGCATCGAACTAACAGGAGCACTTGAAGTCCGTCGTAATTCAACAAAAGAAGCGTTGCTCGCAGTAGATGGGAAAGAAGAAGATATCTTCTTACGAATCTACGCGTATTCGGATGGGGAACGGTTAGTTTTATTGACGTACTCCGCAGAACGCGAGACGCTTGAAATCGAGGAAATCGAAGCAATGATTTCTTCACTGACTTGGATTCAATGAGAAAAACGATAGATATAAAAAGGCAGCGGATCGCAAGGATTCGCTGCCTTTTTTTGTATCGATCGGTGCGGCTTAAGAAGAATGAGAAGATGAGCGTGTAGTTGCAGGGTTGACTTGTTTATTCAACCAGCTCGCGATATCTGCGAAAACGCGGATACGTTCGAACTCATGGAAGAGTTCGTGGCGTAATCCTTTATAAATCGTCAGTTGTACGGCATCGACACGGACACGGTTGTACATATCGAACAGGTGGTGGATACCTTTTCCGTCGAATGCGACCGCGTCATCGCCACCCGCAATCAACAAGAGCGGTAAATGTCGCGGGTGCTGATAGATGGAGGCAAGTGCGTTGACGAGTTTCGTTGCGTGCAAGAGTTCATGGAAGAACCCGAGTGTGACCGTTTGACCGGATAACGGATCTTCATCATAGCGCATGACGGATTGTGGATCCGAAGAGAGCCAGGCATTTTTCGATAGTGCCGGGAAGAAACGTAGATTATAGCGTCCGAAGACCAGCTGTCCGAAACGTTCAGCAAGATGTGTGGAAGAAAGCTGATTGATTTGGCGTTCGACGAGCTTTTCGCTGATGTTACCGAGTAAACCTGTACTCGTCGGAGGGCCGCTCGCGATGATTCCTGCTACCGTGTGACCGAGTGTTTGACCAATCCGGCGAGCGATCAACGAACCAAAACTGTGACCGAAAATGAATACCGGTAACGTCGGGTAACGTTCTTTGATGTCAGAGACGAGTTCTTCTGCGTCCTGCATCAATTGATTAAAACCTTGATTCGGTTCAAGATGACCGAGTGTCCCGCGCTGTGCTGCTTGAGTTCCGAAACAGCGTAAATCTGCGATGATCGTGTGGTAGTGATGCGCATAGAGGAATTCTGCGAATTCTTCATACCGTGCGCCATGCTCCATCATCCCGTGAAAGACGATCACGACTCCTTTAGGGTCATGTGCTTCGAGACTATGCAATGTCGTAGTATAGCCGTCAGAGGCTATCCAATGTGAATGATCAATCGTCATGTAACTCATCCTCTCATCAAGAAAGTCCGAATACCTGTCCGTCTTCCGAAACGCCCATATGGAAGGCAGCAGGAACTGCGGGTAATCCCGGCATCGTTAATACATTCCCAGTCAATGCAACGATGAATCCTGCACCAATCGATGGACGGATTTCACGGACTGTAATCGTGAAGTCTTCGACACGACCATACCGAGCAGGATCATCTGTTAAAGAAAATGGTGTTTTCGCCATACAAATCGGTAACTCATTCAATCCCATCTCCGTACACCGTTCGAGTTCGCGGAGGGCTTTGTCTTCAAAATGAACGTCGGCTGCACCGTAGACACGTTTTGCGATTCGCTCGATTTTTTGACGAAGCGGCAACTCATCAGGATACAGCGGACGGAACTGGCTTGGTTCCTCAAGTGCCTGCATGACTTCCGCGACGAGTGCTTCACCACCGGCTCCCCCTTTACTGAAGACCTCGCTTTCCGCGACACGAATGTTCCGTTCCTGACACCATGTCAAGATCATGTTCCGTTCGGCTTCCGTATCGGTGAAGAAACGGTTCAAGGCAACGACAGCAGGTACACCAAATAAATTCATCGTCTCGACGTGTTTTTCAAGTAAGGCAAGTCCGTCCGTTAGGGCAGCGAGGTTTTCTTCGCTAAGTTGTGTTTTGTCTACACCACCATGCATCTTCAAGGCACGCACTGTAGCGACGATGACGACGGCATCCGGGTGAAGTCCGCCGATCCGTGATTTGATGTTAAAGAATTTCTCAGCTCCTAAGTCAGCGCCGAATCCCGCTTCCGTGACAACGTAATCACTTAACTTCAATGCGGTTTGTGTAGCAATCAAAGAGTTACAGCCGTGTGCGATGTTCGCGAATGGTCCGCCATGAATCAATGCCGGTGTTCCTTCGACGGTTTGAACGAGGTTCGGACGGAACGCATCTTTTAGAAGCAACGTCGCAGCTCCTGATGCTTGAATATCCTTGACCGTAACCGGCTGTTGATCGTACGTATACGCAACGACAATGCGGCTCAGTCGTCGTTCGAGATCCGTGATCGAATCGGCGAGGCAAAGAACAGCCATGATTTCAGAAGCGACCGTGATATCGAAGCCATCTTGACGCGGTACGCCATGCGCAGGACCGCCGAGACCAATCGTGACTTGGCGTAGGGCACGGTCATTCAAATCAAGGACGCGTTTCCAGACGATACGTCGTGGATCAATACCAAGAATGTTCCCTTGATGCAGGTGATTGTCGAGCAAGGCACTGATCGTATTATGGGCAGAGGTGATTGCATGCATATCACCTGTGAAATGGAGATTGATCTCCTCCATCGGCAACACTTGGCTATATCCACCTCCACACGCACCACCTTTTAATCCCATCGTCGGACCGAGCGAAGGTTCCCGTAAACAGATCATCGTCTTATGCTTTGCACGGTGCAGTGCCTGTCCGAGCCCGACGGTAACGGTTGATTTTCCTTCACCGGCAGCCGTCGGGTTAATGGCGGTGACGAGAATCAATTTACCATCGGATTTCGTTGCCAACCGGTTCAGCAGCCCGTCTGTCAACTTCGCCTTATACTTTCCGTACGTATCAAAATCCTCTTCTTGCAAACCAATCCGATCCGCAATTTCTCGAATGGGACGTAAAACGGTTTGTTGTGCGATTTCTAAGTCAGAACGAATGGTCTTTTCCATGGTATCGACTCCCTCTTTGATTGAATCTCTCTTTTTTCTAATAGTAGCGTATCTAGTACGAACGCGCCAAAGGAAAACGTTCAATATTTTCCACCCAATGGGTCAAATGGTGACGTGTTCAATTGGAAAAGAAAGACGTACTGTAGAGTGGAGGAGGGATGAAACAATGACATCTGGACAAAAGAAGTGGAAACGCGGTCTTGATTTTTGGCTCTTCGTCGGACCGGTCTTTCTTGTATTCGCAGTGATCGTACTTGTACCGTTTTTCAATGGCGTCATGTATTCGTTCACGGATTGGAACGGTGTGACGGGAGAATTGAATTGGATCGGCTTTGATAATTATGTCCGTCTCTTTACGAGTGATGAACAGTTCCAGCAGTCATTTTGGCTGACGACACGTTATACGATCGTTGCCGTCATCTTAACGAATGTCGTCGGTTTCATTTTGGCATTCTTACTGACACAAAATATTCGGACACGTAATTTCTTACGGACGATTTTCTTTATGCCGAACTTGATCGGCGGGCTGATCCTTGGATTCGTCTGGCAGTTCATCTACGTCAAAGGATTCGCATCGATCGGCGAATTGACAGGGTGGAGTCTATTTGAACTTCCGTGGTTGGGAGATGCACGGACAGGGTTCTGGGGGATCGTTATCGTCTCCATTTGGCAAGGTGGCGGTTACATCATGGTCATCTATATCGCAGCTTTGCAGAACGTACCACAAGAGTTGATTGAAGCAGCCAAAATCGATGGTGCCAACCGATTCTCTACGTTACGGAACATCACGTTGCCACTCATCATGCCGTCCGTCACGATTTGTCTCTTCTTGACGATTTCGTGGTCTTTCAAGTTATTTGATACAAACTTATCACTGACGAATGGTGGACCATTCAAATCGACTGAGATGCTTGCCTTGAACATCTATAAAGAGTCCTTTACGAACAATAACTTAGGGCTTGGATCGGCAAAAGCAGTCGTATTCTTCGTGATTGTCGCGGCGATCACCGTCACCCAAGTCTATCTGACGAAAAAACGGGAGGTGGAAGCATGAGTACGGCACAACCGTTACCAACTCCACAAGAGGAGAAACCGAAACGTTCTAAACAGAAAAGAAGTCGCTACTCTTTACGTCTTGGAACAGTGGAACTAGCCGCCTTATTGATGGGACTTCTATACATGATTCCGTTTTATTATGTCATCTCGAATTCATTCAAAACGCGAGGGGACATCTTTACGAATACATCAGGTCTGCCGAAAGAGTGGATGACTTCTAACTATTCAGCAGCGTGGGAAGCAATGAATTTCGGAAAAGTCTTTTTAAATTCCGTCATCATTACTGTCGGCGCAAATGCGATCATTGTCATCTTTTGTTCAATGGCAGCTTGGAAACTCGTCCGGACAAAAACACGATTATCGACGATCATCTTCTTCTTGTTCGTTGCAGCGATGATTATTCCATTCCAATCGATCATGATTCCTTTATCGAAGCTGTCTGGTGATCTTGGATTACAGAATAGTTATTGGGGTTTGATTTTGATGTACCTCGGTTTTGGTTCAGGGCTATCGATCTTCCTGTATCATGGATTCATGAAGTCGATTCCTGAAGAGATCGAAGAGGCGGCAATCATTGATGGTTGTTCACAATGGGGCGTATTTTGGCGCATCGTCTTCCCTTTGCTTAAGCCGATTACAGTGACGATCGTCATCTTGAATACGCTGTGGATTTGGAACGATTTCTTGTTGCCATCACTCATGTTACGAGACGTCGATTTACGGACGATTCCTCTCGCGACGTTCTATTTCTTCGGGCAATATACGAAACAATGGGACTTGGCTCTTGCTGGACTCGTGCTTGGGATTATTCCGTTGCTGTTATTCTTCTTCGCCTTGCAAAAACAGATTATCCAAGGAATTACGAGTGGATCGATCAAATAATTTTTGTAAGCGCGTTCTCGCTTCTGCGAGAACGTTTTTTTATGTTTAGCGCGTCAGATTTATCTGACAACTTTTATTTTTTTTTGAAAAAAAGACTTTTCAAACGCTTGCTACCTGTTGTACGATGTTCTCAATTCAATTGTAACAACGACGTTGAAGGGAAGAGTAACACCTTGTACGACCGTATAGCGAGCTGGGGATGGTGAGAGCCCAGTCGGAAGCAAGATGCGAAGAACCTCCCGGAGTCGCTACCCGAACCCGAATGTCAGTAGGCGTAGCCGGAGTTGCCTGTCCGTTATCATAAGGCCGAAGATGAAGTGATTCGTCTTTTGAGTGAGCAACATCGTTGCTAACATGGGTGGTACCGCGGAACCGAGTCTTTCGTCCCATATTCTTGGGAAAGAAGGGCTCTTTTTTATGGCTTCTTTTTCAAAACACAATTGAGGAGGAACACCACCATGACAACACTCGTATCGATGAAACACACACAGGAAGCTATCACACTTGTAAAGAAACGCTTTGAAGAACGCTTTTCGACAACACTCGGATTGACACGTGTCGAAGCACCATTGTTCGTAGAAAGTACACTCGGTGTCAACGATCATCTTAACGGCGTAGAGCGAATCATTCGCTTCGATGCACTAGACCACACGGCAGACCTTGAAATTGTTCAATCCCTTGCGAAGTGGAAGCGTCAAGCGCTCCATACGTACGGATTTGAAGCAGGAGAAGGATTATACACGTTGATGCATGCGATTCGTCGCGATGAGATGCTGGATGCGACACACTCCATTCACGTCGATCAGTGGGACTGGGAACGGATCATTACGAAAGAACAACGGACGAGTGCTTATTTACAAGAAACGGTACAAGCGATCTATGCAACGATTCGCCAAGTCGAACAAGAAGTCGAAGCGGAGTATGGTATTTCAGCAATCTTACCGGAAACGATTCATTTCATGACAACACAAGAGTTAGAGGATGCGTATCCGACACTTTCGACGAAAGAACGTGAAACAGAAGTCACGAAAGCATATGGTGCTGTTTTCCTCATGCAAATCGGTGGCGCACTGGCTTCAGGTGAGAAGCATGATGGTCGAGCGGCAGACTACGATGATTGGACACTCAACGGTGACATTTTAGTACACCATCCAGAAATCGGAGCATTCGAATTGTCTTCAATGGGTATTCGCGTTGATCGTGAAGCGTTGTTGAAACAGGCGGCGATTGCTCAAGAAGAAGATAAATTGGCATTCCCGTTCCATCAAGGGGTGCTCGAAGAGCGTCTACCGTTAACGATGGGTGGAGGAATCGGTCAATCCCGCATGGCGATGTTCTTATTGAAGAAATGTCACATCGGTGAAGTCCAAGCTTCTGTTTGGTCAGAAGAGACGCGTAAAAGTCTTCAAGCGGAAGGTATCCACTTGCTTTGACATATATATAGTAAGAAAGCGTCAAAACATGACGATTATAAAGCGAAGAACCTACTTTCAAGATGAAAGTAGGTTCTTCTTTTTTGAGTTCGTACGACCTCAGGCGGAGGAAAGGTGTGTCAATTCTTGATAGAATGGGGATAACAATAAATAAGAAAGAGGTGAAAGTATGTCTGCTCTATTAATCGTCGGAATACTCATCCCTGTTTTATTCATAGCGTTCCTTTGGTTTAACATTAAAGGGTTACGAACGATGTGGCGGGATTATAAACAGACTGGTTCAATCGTTGCACTCGGCTTTTTCATTGTCGGAATCATTGGAATCTTCACAGGTGTCTGGACGACTCTAGTCGTCATTATTTATTATCTCCTCCGTCCAGCGAGAGGATGAACGGAGGGTTACTCGTATGTTGGAATGGTTGTTTTCGGCCGGAGAATCGAATCTCTGGCTGTTTTTAGGAATCATGATCATTGGTCTTGGAACGGAATTGATTCCAGCAGAAGTCGGATTACCGCTACTCGGTTTATATGTATCGAACGGGACAGTTAGTTGGACAGTTGCTGTTCTCGTCGGTTTTTTAGGTAGTCTGATGGGGGCGACGGTCTTTTATTTGTTAGGACGTTATGCAGGTCGTCCAATCCTTGTTCGATACGGAAAATGGTTACTGATTAAAGAAAAAGAAATTGAGCAGGGTGAGCGGATCGTTGGAAAGTACGGAACATGGTCCGCGTTATTTGGACGATTCTTCCCCGTCGTGCGCTCAGTCGTCTCGATTCCGTGTGGTCTGTTCGGTCTTTCATTCAAGCGCTATCTACTTGCTTCAAGTATTGGACTCTTTCCTGTCTCTTTCTTTTATATTTGGGTCGGGGAACGATTTGGAGTGAAGCGAGCAGAGTCGATGCTAAAAGGGCTAGAGCAGGAGTTATGGTGGATTTTAGGCGGAATCGTCGTAATCCTCGGCGGGTATATCTTGTATCGTCGCTCTAAAGCTAAACAACAGGAACAGACACAAGACGAAAAGACGAAGCAACAGAATAAATGAAAAAATGAAAAGAGCAGTGGATGAGAATCCACTGCTCTATTTTTATGTGTGAGATTCAAGCAGGAGGAAACAAGAATCGTTTCAGTGTCTTAATACGATGTTTAGGTGTCAGCAGGAGCAGTTGATCATTGCCTTCAAGAGCAGTGTCACCACGGGGAGTAATGATGTGGTCATCGCGAATGATAGCGGTGATCAAAAATTCCTGCGGTAGATCGATTTCTTGAATCGTCGTTCCGATGAACGGATGGGACATCGGTAACGTCAATTCAATGATTTCTGCGTTCGGTTTACCGATCGACATGAACTCAATGACGGTATGGATAGCAGAAGTCTGTGTCTCATTCAGTCGTAACCGTTCAGAAAGAAACGTCAACATACTCCCTTGAATCAGTGTCGATAGTAGAACCGTAAAGAAAACGATATTAAAAATCATCGATGCATTCTCGATATCGGCAACGAGTGGGTATGTCGCAAGAATGATCGGGACCGCTCCTTTTAGACCAGCAAAGGAGATAAAGACCTTCTCTTGCCACGAATAACGAAACGGTAATAAGCTAACCCAAACGGACAGCGGTCGAGCAATGAAAATCAAAATCAACGCAAGGGCAATGGAAGACAGGATGACCCGGACATCAAGCAATTGTTTCGGGAAGACGAGCAACCCGAGAACGATGAACATCCCGATTTGAGCTAGGTGCGCCATACTCATCGTAAAGCGGACGAGTGTCTGCCGGTAGACGAGTTCATGATTGCTAATGTAGATTGCTGTTACATAAACGGCGAGAAATCCACTAGCATGAAATGTATCAGCCAATCCGAAAGACAAGAAAGCAAAGGACATGAGTAAAATCGGATAAAAACTCGAGGATGATAGGTCGATTCGATTGATCAAGGTCGAGGCTGTCCATCCAATGAATAGACCGATTAAAAGCCCCATCGACATTTCCCAAACGAGTGAACCGAGTCCCATCAAGAGTGATGCTTCTTCAGGATTCGTCACGAACTCAAGGAATAAGACGGTCAAAAAGACAGCCATGGGGTCATTCGTGCCAGATTCGACTTCGAGTGTCGACCCCACCTTACGTCGAATCGGTTGTCCACTCAAGACAGAAAAAATAGCAGCAGCATCCGTCGACCCTACGATTGCACCAAGTAAAAAAGCGTTTGCCCAACTGAAGCCAAGAATGTAATGGGAGGCAACCGCTACGATGGAAGTAGCAATGAAGACGCCAAACGTTGCAAGAGAAAGCGAAGGCGCGAGTTCGTGTCGTACTTCTTTCCAGGCTGTTTGCAGACCACCTTCAAACAGAATGATGATCAGAGCAACAGTTCCGAGAAGTTGGGCAAGTTCCGCATCGTCAAATCGAATGAAACCCGTAATATCACTTCCAGCAATCATACCAAGAGCGATAAAAATCAATAGAGCAGGAATATTCAGACGACTTGATAACTTCGTCGTCCACACAGCAGCGAACAGTAGTATACCGATTAATAAAATCGTGAATTGCAAGGACATGGCATCAAACTCCTATTCATTAAAGAATCTTCTAGTTTCATGATACAACAATTCCGATAAAAAGACTCGGATAACGATTGTTCAATATTTTCCACCACACCGGACAACTTTCTCTCTCTTCATTGCAAGCGTTTTCATTTATTGTGAAGGTGTAGCACGTAAATGAAACGAAATCAGGGAGGGAATCCGAATGCGTAAAAGAAGATGGGCAGCATTACCTGTCGTCACAACGGCGATGGTCGTCGCTTTGGCAGCATGTGGTGGCGGTACATTGAATAGCGATGACTCGAAAGATAGTGGTTCAAAAGATGGTAAGACGCTCAACGTATTCCAATTCAAGGCTGAAATCGCAAAAGACATGGAAAAGATGGCAAAAGCGTATGAGAAAGAAACGGGGACGAAAGTCGTCGTACAAACGGTTGGTGGTGGATCGGATTACGGTGCTGCCCTGAAGTCGCAGTTTGCCTCTGGGAATGAACCGGATGTCTTCAACAACGGTGGCTTTACAGAAGCAAAAACATGGCAGGATAAGTTAGAAGACTTATCAGACGAAAAATGGGTCGGTGATTTAACGGATCTTGCGAAAGAGCCGATGACGATTGACGGAAAGTTATACGGCATGCCGATGAACCTTGAAGGATACGGCTTCATCTATAACAAGGATATCTTCAAAAAAGCAGGTATCACGGAACTTCCGAAAACATTGACGGAATTAACGGATGCCTCTAAAAAGTTGAAAGCAGATGGTGTGACTCCGTTCTCGATCGGATATGGAGAGTGGTGGGTTCTTGGGAACCATTTATTGAACATTCCAGTCGCGCAACAAGACGATCCAGATCAGTTCATCGCGGATCTCAACTCTGGAAAAGCGAAGTTCGAGGACAACAAACAGTTCAAGGAGTTCATGAATCTGTTTGATTTGACGATTAAGTATGGAAATAAAAATCCGTTGACGACAGATTATAATACACAAGTCACGCAGTTCGCTGAAGGGAAAACAGCGATGATCCAACAAGGGAACTGGGCACAACAATTGATCACGGACGTCAATCCGGATATCAATATGGGATTCATCCCGATGCCGATCAACGATGATAAAGAAAAAATGGATCGTCTTCCTGTCGGTGTACCCAACAACTGGGTTGTTAATAAAAACTCGAAGAATAAAGCAGAAGCGAAAAAATTCCTCGAGTGGATGGCGACATCTGATACAGGAAAAGACTACATGGTCAACAAATTCAAGTTCATTCCAGCCTTCAAATCAATCGAAGCGAAAGATTTAGGACCGCTTGCGGATGATATTCAAGCGTACTCGAAAGACGGAAAAACGATTTCATGGAACTGGTTCAAGTATCCGGATGGTGCGGTCAACGAGTTTGGAGCGATCATGCAGGCATACGTCGGTAAGCAAAAAACAGCTGACGAGATGTTGCAAGACTTCACGAAAACATGGGATAAAATGAAGAAATAAGAAGTGATTCAAAAAAACATGCCTGTTCCGATCAATTGACGGAACAGGCATGTTTTTATTATAAGAAGAACAATTGGATGAAGAAGAGCAGCGCGAATACATAAATGAGTGGATGGACGCGTTCCTTTTGGATGGCTTTCATGATCGGATAAACGATGAAGCCAAATGCAATACCGGTTGCGATGCTACCGGATAACGGCATGATCAAGATAACAAGGAAAGCCGTGAAGGCTTCACTGAAATCATCCCATGGAATTTGTTTGATGTTTTGAATCATGAAGGCACCGACTAAAATCAAGGCTGGTGCGGTAATCGCAGGAACACTCGAAATTGATTGAACGAACGGTCCGAAGATGGCAGATAATGCGAAGAGAATCCCGACCGTCACGGACGTGAGTCCCGTTCGGCCACCTGCAGCAACACCTGCTGCAGATTCTACGTAAGCAGTTGTTGGACTTGTTCCGAACAAGGAACCAGCAACCATCGCAGTCGAATCAGATAATAGGGCGCGTTCACTATTTTTCAATGATCCATCTTCTTCAATCAATCCAGCTTGTTCACCGACAGCGACCATCGTACCTGTCGTATCAAACATCGTTACGAGCACGAAGGAGAGGACACCACTGAACAGCCCGTATTGAAATACGTCTTGAATAGCGGTGAAAGGATTTGTGATGATCAATCCTTCTGGTAATGTCGGTAACGCGACGAAGGAATCCGAGAACTTCAATTCACCTGTCAAGAATGCGATCACCCCAGAGAGAATCATGGCGTAAAGGATAGCTCCTGGTACTCGTTTAATCGTCAAGATCGCGGCAACTAATAATCCGATGAGTGTGATCAGCGCTTCTGGTGATGTCAAGGCACCAATCGTAACCAGTGTATCTTCACTACCGACGAGAATCCCTGACATCTTGAGACCAAGTGAAGCGATGAAGAGACCGATTCCACCAGTGATAGCAAGCTTTAAAGTCATCGGAATGATTTCAATGAGTTTCGTACGGATCGGTGAGAGTGACAACAATAAGAAGATGACACCAGCGACGAACACGACTGAAAGTGCTGTTTGATATGGAATTTTTTCACCGACGACAAGTGTATATGTGAAGTACGCATTGAGCCCCATTCCAGGTGCGACTGCGATTGGTAGATTCGCGTAAAGCCCCATTAAGAGTGTACCGATCAATGTCGCGATGATCGTCGCAGAAAAAGCTTGGGCTTGAGGAATTCCGGCATCTGCTAAAATCGTCGGATTGACGAGCAGAATATATGCCATCGTAATGAACGTAACGAATCCAGCTTGGATTTCACGCTTTACGGTTGTTTGATGTGCGGCAAGTTTAAACATGGATAAAAGGACCACCTTCATAACAAATTGATTAAAAAACGAACATTGATGATATTATAGTAAAATTCATTCGGAATCAAGTCGAAAGAAAAAAGAATTTATTATTCGAATCCCGAAAGAGAATATCAGGAAATGATGTAAGCGGATTCAAGGTTATGATACGATTGATTACAAGAAAAAGGATGGGGGCGCCTTTTATGAAAAGTATCCGGACACGTTTGATTCGTCTCGTCGTCCTGGCGATCTTAATTCCGACGGCCCTCGCGACTTCGATTTCCTACTTGTATGTGCGGCACCAAAACATCGAACAGGCAGAACGTTCTAGCCTAAATGTGTTGACGCGGGGAAATACACAGGTGACCCATTACATAGAGGACATTCGACGTCTTTCGACGAGTTTATATGCGAACCGCTCGTTGATGAACATCATGCGAGTCGGAGCGGATCAGGAATTAGACGAATCTGATGGAGTCGTCTCGCGGGCGATGTTAGGTCTATTTTTATCTCGACAAGATATTGAGCAGTTGCATTTCGTCATCTTAAATGGTTATTCGGAGTATTCGGTCTACAACATGAAAACGACGAGTCGGGGAACGTTTGATTGGATGCAAGAAACGGATTATTTTCGATTGATGAAACAAAAAAGTGGCTGGTTGATTGACGGAGCGCACACGATTGAACCATACAATGTGCACACGATGATTCTTGATGAGAAACAAGTCGTTAGTTTTCGTTATCGAATTGATCGTGTCGAAACAGATGAACCACTCGGCTTCCTTTCGGTGGATATTCCGGTTCGGGTATTTGAACAGCAATTAAAATTGTTTGAGAATGATCCGGATGAATCATTATGGTTGATGACCGATCAACGTGTTCTGGCACAGACTGGCGCAAAAATGAATCTACCTATCGACCAATTCACTGGACAGAGTGGAAGTCTACGTGTCGGAAAATCGTTCATCGTCTACTCGAAGACGATGACGAATGGTATCCCGCTGACACTGATCAAACGGATTCCGTATGCATCTGTCATCCAAGGGGCAAACGAGACGGCATTGATCCTCGTACTGATCGGTCTCGTTTCTCTTATCGTCATGATCATTGCCGCAAGTCTCGTTGCCATGCAGATCACGAAACCCATCAAGCAGTTGACGGCAAACGTCTGGCGAGTCGAACAGGGGGATTTATCGGCACCGTTCATTGCCACGACGAATGACGA
Organism: uncultured Exiguobacterium sp.; assembly: GCF_964277885.1. Lineage (NCBI taxonomy): Bacteria > Bacillati > Bacillota > Bacilli > Caryophanales > Exiguobacterium > uncultured Exiguobacterium sp. The sequence goes on from NZ_CAXYJR010000002.1 coordinate 148,156, forward strand.
GATTGGATTACTCAATCGTCAGTTCCAACGCATGATTCAACGGATCGATCGTTTGATTAAACGGGAATATCGGTTGGCGCTCGAAAATCGGACGAATGAGCTTCGGGCCTTACAATCTCAACTCAATCCTCACTTTCTATTTAACGCCTTACAATCGATCGGAACGACGACGTTACAGGGGGATCGGAAGATTGCATACCGCTCTATCACCGGGTTATCGCAGATGATGCGCTACTCGATGAATAATGAACAGACGATCGTAACCCTAAAACAAGAAGTCGATCATCTTCAAGCGTACATCCGACTGCAACAGCAACGTTTTCCTGAGCGATTCCGTTACATCGTAGACGTCCCGTGGCACCTCAATGACATTGAAGTGCCGAAGATGATCTTACAACCGTTTGCTGAAAACTATTTTAAACACGCCTTCCGTCAACAATTAGCAGCGACAGAAAACTATCTTGCCTACAAAGTCCGAACGGATGGCGGACGTCTCATCATTCAAATCGAGAATAGCGGTGCCGTCCTCGAAACAGGACGACTTGAAGAAATCGATCGCAAAATGCGCATGCATCGTAGTCCAGAGGATCTTGAGACGAGCGGAATCGGTCTCCACAATATCTACGAACGTCTCTTGATATTTTACGGGGAGGAAGCAAGTATGACCCTCTCTTCTCCAGTGACAGAGGGAGGATTCAAAATCGTGATTCGGATTCCATATGAGAAGGGGGCTTTGGCATGAACGTATTGATCGTAGACGATGAACGACATGTACGAGAAGCGGTCAAACTGCTTGGAGAATGGGATAGTTGGCAGGTCTCAAATCTTTACGAGGCGGAACATGGGGAAGAAGCAAAGCGTTTACTGGATACCGGAACGATCGATTTAATGCTGACTGACGTCGAAATGCCAGGACTCGACGGATTAACGTTACTGGAATGGACAAAAAATCATCATCCAAAGGTCGTCACGATCGTGCTGACAGGGTATGATGATTATACGTATATGCGGCGTGCCATTTTGCATCAATCCTTTGATTACTTATTGAAGCCGGTTGATCCAGATGTACTCAATGATGCCTTGTCCCGCGCGATGGAATGTATCCAGCCGGTAGTGGAATCAGGGGAGGCGATTGATCAAATCGCCAAATACATCGAAACGCATTATGCGGAAGAATTGACACTGCAATTCATGAGCGAACGGTTTTACTTGAGCCGAGAGTATATATCACGACGCTTCAAACAGCGTTTTTCTGTTAACTTATCTGATTACATTCAAACGATTCGTTTGAATCGAGCGAAAGAATTGTTGAGCGAGACGGAAGCGCGTATTTACGAAATCGCACTTGAAGTCGGATATCAGGACGATAAGTATTTTCGGAAAGTGTTCAAAAAACAATTCGGTATGACACCGAACGAGTTTCGTGAATTGTTGTCGATTTAAATGACTATCGAGGAGGAATCGTACATGAGTGTACACATTAACGCAGCTGAAGGACAAATCGCCGAAACGGTCTTACTTCCAGGAGATCCGTTACGTGCTAAATACATCGCTGAGACGTTTTTAGAGGATGTCGTTCTTTATAACGAAGTTCGAGGAATGTATGGCTTCACAGGTACTTATAAGGGTAAAAAAGTTTCGGTTCAAGGAACAGGTATGGGTGTACCATCGATGTCGATTTATGCGAACGAACTCGTTCAATCATACGGTGCGAAGAACTTGATCCGTGTCGGAACTGCCGGTGGGATCACGCCAGATGTTAAAGTCCGTGACGTCGTCATCGCGATGAGTGCTTCGCATGACATGGCACAGAACCGTGTCCGTTTTAACGGACTAGACTACGCGCCGACAGCTTCTTTTGATCTGTTGCATAAAGCGTATACAGCAGCCAAAGAACAAGGTATCGATGCAAAAGTCGGTCAAATCTTCACGACGGATCAGTTTTATCAAGATGATTTCCATCACTTCAAAAAATGGGCAGATTTCGGTTGCCTCGCAATCGAAATGGAAGCAGCAGGTCTATATACGCTCGCTGCGAAACATAAAGTAAACGCATTAACGATCTTGACGATTTCAGATCATCTGTTGACAGGTGAAGAAACGACTTCGGAAGAGCGTCAAACGACATTCAACGATATGATGAAAGTCGCGCTCGAGACAGCGATTCAATTGTAAGAAGCAAGACGGAGAAGCCTCTCCGTCTTTTTTCATATCGAAAAAGAGATATGGTAAGATGAAGACAGTGTTATAGATCAGTTAAAGGGGAGATTCTCGGATGGAAACAACGATGACAGAGACAGTTCTTTCAGAGCGCCTGCAAATACAACGGCACTTTTTCCGGACAGGGGCTACACGCAGTCTAGCCTTCCGTTTAAGTATGCTGACGTTCTTACGCCAAGCGATTGAAACGCATGAAGCGGCGATCTATGCGGCATTAAAACAAGATCTCAATAAAGGACAGCATGATGCTTTTACGACGGAAATCGGTTTCGTTTATGGAGAGATTCAACGGATGGAGCGACAACTCCGTCGACTGGCACGCCCGAAGCGTGTCGCAACACCGCTTTTGCATATCGGCTCAAAAAGTGAAATCCAGTACGAACCTTATGGCAATGTGCTCGTGATCGCACCATGGAACTATCCTTTCCAGCTGGCACTTGCTCCAGTCATTGGTGCGATTGCAGCGGGGAATACGGTCGTCCTAAAACCATCCGAGCTGACACCGAACGTCTCTCGTGTATTACGAGAAGTTTTTGAAACGGCATTCCATGAACGATTCGGAATCGTCATAGAAGGAGATGCTGAAGTCAGTAGCGCTTTATTAAACGAACGTTTTGATTATATCTTCTTTACGGGTTCCACACGCGTCGGAAAAATCGTGCATCAAGCTGCAGCGAAGCATTTGACACCGGTCACACTTGAACTGGGTGGGAAATCACCGACGATCGTTCACAAGGATGCGGATCTACGTCTGGCAGCGAAGCGGATCGCATGGGGAAAATGGCTGAATGCCGGACAGACATGTATTGCCCCGGATTACGTATTGATCCATGAAGACGTCAAAGAACGTTTCTTGCAGTTGATTGAAGAAGAAGCCTTCAAACAGTACGGAAATGGCGTCGGCGTCTCATCCTACGTCAAAATCGTATCGGACGACCATTTAAATCGTTTAAGCAGTTATTTGACGCAAGGAACGATCGAATTCGGTGGACAAGTCGATCCGGAAACGCGCAAGATGGCGCCGACCGTCATGACAGGTGTGGCAACGGATGCCCCATTGATGCAAGACGAAATCTTCGGACCGATTCTACCGGTATTGACATACCGTGAAATCGAAGAAGTTATCACATTCGTCAACGATCGTGATAAACCGCTTGCACTTTATCTGTTTACGGAAAATAAAGCCGTTGAACATCGTGTTCTTGAGCGGATTTCGTTCGGTGGTGGGTGCGTCAATGACACATTGATGCATGTCGCACAGCATCATCTACCATTTGGTGGAGTCGGAGCGAGTGGGATGGGTGGATATCACGGAAAATACAGCTTCGAGACGTTCAGCCATCGAAAAGGAATCGTCAAAAATACGACAGCATTTGATCTGCCGTTCCGCTACATGCGAACAAATAGCAATTCCAAATGGATGCGCTTTTTGTTATGATGAGCTGTATTGAATCTATAGTATGAGAGGGATTTTGATTGTGAAGAAGAAATTAATTCGACTCATGAAAAAAACTGGTATGGTGGAGCGAAGTCTTCGGATCCTAATGCGAATCTTCACTCTATTTCCGGTACGGAAAAATCGTGTCATGTTCGAAAGCTTTTTGGGCAAACAATACAATGATAGTCCTAAAGCTATTCATGATGAGTTGAAAAAGAAGGACGCCAGCTTGGAACTGATCATCAGTAAGCAACGCGGTGTTTCTATAACGGATGAGCATGTCACATCCGTGGATCGGATGACGATTAAATGGATTTTTTTGTTAGCCACTTCCCGCGTTTGGATATCAAATAGTCGTCTCCCTTCCTGGCTAGTGAAACGAAAAGGCACTCTATATTATCAAACATGGCACGGAACGCCGCTCAAAAAATTAGCGCTTGATATGGTTGATGTCCGAATGGCGAACACTTCCACCAATCGATATAAAAAAGACTTTGTAAAAGAATCAGCAAAATGGGATGTCCTTCTCTCTCCGAACTCATACTCGAGTAATATTTTTAAACGGGCGTTCGGATACAAAGGTAGGATGTTAGAAATCGGATATCCTAGAAATGATGTATTGTACCAAAGCGAACATCATCTTCATTTCATAGATAAAGTGAAGGCGCACTATCAAATAGCATCGGGCAAAAAAATTATTTTATATGCTCCGACGTGGCGTGATGATGATTACGCTGAACAAGGGAATTACTCATTTAAGTTACCCTTTTCCATTGAACGATTCGAAGAGGAATTTGGTGAAGAGTATACGATGCTTGTACGGCTACATTATCTCGTTGGTGATCAATTGGATTTGAGTACTGTATCCACTATCAAGAATGCCTCTAGATATCCGGAAATTTCTGAGCTATACTTAGCGGCAGATATCTTGATAACGGATTATTCCTCAGTGATGTTCGATTATGCGCACTTAAAACGTCCTATGCTATTCTACACCTATGATCTTAAGCATTATCGCGATCATCTAAGAGGATTTTATTTTTCTTTTGAGGATGAAGCACCGGGTCCATTGATTCAAGAAGAGCAAACTCTTTTTGAAGAAATCAGACAGATCGAGTCGTGGGAGCGACGATTCGATTTGAAAAGTGAAGCTTTTCGTCATCATTATTGCGAATGGGATGACGGTCATGCAGCGAAGAGAGCTGCGCTGGATATCTTAGAAAATATTAAATGAACGGGGAGTGTTTTAGGATGAAGAAGGTCATTACGTACGGTACATTTGATTTGTTACATTGGGGACATATCAATATTTTACGTCGCGCTAAAGAGATGGGAGATTATCTAATTGTTGCGATCTCGACAGATGAATTCAACCGTCTAAAGCATAAACAAGCATATCATAACTATGAGAATCGTAAATTAATTTTAGAAGCAATTCGTTACGTAGATGAAGTCATTCCAGAGAACAACTGGGAACAAAAAGTAGAAGACGTTCAAAAACATAATGTGGATGTATTCGTTATGGGAGATGACTGGAAAGGTGAATTTGACTTCTTAAAAGACCATTGTGAAGTCGTTTACTTGGAGCGTACTGAAGGAATTTCAACTAGCCAAATTAAGAATGAGCTAGGCTCGAATTAATGGATGAAGAGACCTCGCGGGAGTGAGGTCTCTTTTTTAAGGGAGTCGCTAAACATGCGTTCAATAATCATTTCGATGTATCTATTTATCTTTCGAATCGCATATCATCTGTTCTGTTTATTACCTGTTCAAGAAAAGACATTGTTTTGGATGAGTTATGGTGAAAATGCAATACCAATTCATCAACGTCTGATTCAACAAAAAAAACAGTTAAAGCAGGTTCTCATCTTTGACAAGCGATATATGAAAAATATGCACTCTTGGAATGTCGATCATAAGGTTGCCTATACTCCGATGCGAGTACTGTCAATATCGTATCATCTAGCTACTTCAAGTCATGTATTTTTAGATAATTATGTGGGAGAACTGAGTGTGTCTTCCTCGAGAAAAAATACGGTGCGAATTCAGCTATGGCACGCCGCAGGAACATTGAAACGGTTTGGATTGACATCATCGAAAACGGATTTGATGTCAACACGAGCACAAAAACGATTTCGACGAGTGTATCAAGAGTATGGAGACTTTATTGTTCCGGGAATGCGTTGTGCCGACCAATTCATGGCACCGCACGATTTAGACCAGTCTCATTTTAAACCGTTTGGCATGCCACGAACGGATTATTGGTTCGATCAAATCCAGCGTGAGCGCCGAACGACTGAACTAAAGGAACACTACGTAAAGTCTGATCGTCGTATTTTGCTATATGCTCCTACATATCGGGAGTATCAAAGCACGGAAGATCAGACGATGCGACAATTCGAGCAACTGGCGAAAGCAGGGTGGACGATTCTCGTTAAGTTACATCCGACGATTCGTGCACTTTCAACTTATACATCTACTCATATACATCTATTGGATGATGCTTATTCGATCAATGACTATTTGCTCATCACCGATGTTCTAGTGACGGACTATTCATCGATTCCATTTGAATGCTGTCTTCTTAAGATTCCAGCGTTCCTATATACGCCCGACATCGACACATATCGACAACTACCAGGGCTTGTCGATCAGTATCCGAAACCATTACCTGTGCGACAGACGGAGCGAATGGAACAATTGACGCAGTGGATCATGTCTGACACGATACTTGAAGAGTGCCGTCAGCACATGCAGGAATTCCAAACAAGTTGGTATGATCATCCACCTGGTCAAGCAGTTGAACGAATTGTTCATCATTATTACGGAACAGATATGTGATACCATATCTGACGATTGCTATAATTTTAGAAAGCGGTCGTCAGATATTTTTTAAAAATAAATGTGAAACATTGAACAAAGTTTGACAATCTTTTGAAAATCCATTCTTTTCGACTGTGATGTTCTATACTTAAAGCAGAAGAAAAGGAGAGGAGAAATGGATATGCTGACTTGTGGAACGACTGAAGCTAATACGTTCGTCTTATCACCCGAAACGCGAACATTGCTTGAGAGCTTCATGACGGAAACGACGTTCAAAAAGGATTCCATCGTCTGTTGGGAAGGAGAAATGAACGACAAGTTGTTTTATGTGAAACAAGGAGGCGTCAAGCTATCGAAGCTGACGAAAAAAGGCAGTCCATTACTCATGTTTTTATATTTTAAAGGAGATCTGTTTGGTGAATTTGATGTAGGAGAAGCTTTTCCGAGCTCATACAGTATTGAGACGATGGAAGATAGTATCATCGGCTTCTTATCGAAAGCACAATTAGAGGAACTCATGAAGAAAGATGGTACTTTTGCGCTCGAGATCATGCGGTGGCAAGCATTGATGCGGAAACAGACGGAGACCAAATTGCGCGACTTATTATTGTTCGGAAAACCGGGTGCACTAGCTTCGACGTTACTTCGTCTTGTCGCGATGGAAGGTGAGCAGGCGGGAGAAACCTATCGTCTTGCAAAACGTCCATCCGACGGGGAGTTCGGTCAATTAATTGGTGCACCTCGTGAAACGGTCAATCGGATGTTCTCCCAGTGGAAAAAAGAAGGTGTCATCTCGATGACGGCAAAAGAAATCATCATTCACGATGCGCAGTATCTGCGGGATTTGTGCCATTGTGAAGGATGCCCAGCAGGTGTGTGTCGAATTTAATGTCGAGTATACGAACAATTCGAACATGAAGCAGAATCTTTCTGCCTTATGTTTGGATTGTTTTTTTGCTTATGCGTAGTATTTCCTTCACTTGTTCAGATGTGAACTTTCTGTGTGTTTTTAGAAAGAAAAGTGCGGATTCTTCACATTTGAAGTGATATATATCACAGTTTCCAAACTTGCTGAATTCTTACAATAAAGACAAGTTCAAAGCAGGAGAGGAGTGATCACCATGAGTCAAAAATCAGAATCGAACCTTAAAGGAACTTTCGTTGCTGTCCTGATTGTAGCAGGTGTCATCATTGGGATGTGGAGCTCAATCTTTCTATTATTTCTATCACGGTAAGGAGGACTCACGATGCATATTCATCGTCTAGAAAAAATCTGGTTAATCTTTGGGGCAGCGATGCTTGGCGTCTTTTTAACCATCATCGGTGTATCCGCTTTTGCTTCCGGAAATCAACCGCCTTCCGATGCGACATTGATTGATCCGACGAAAGTCGATCAAACAAAACCGTTCGACAAGCCAGGACTAAAAAAAATCGATGACGACCGATATGAAGCGATCATCGTCGCACAAGCGTTTCAGTTTACACCAAAGGATATGGTCATTCCCAAAGGAGCGACGGTTGATTTTTTGGTGACATCAAAAGATGTCGTCCATGGCTTTGAAATCGTCAAGACGAACGTTAATATGATGGTCGTTCCTGGTCACATCAATTCCATTGAATATACATTCAAGGAAGCTGGCGAGTATCTGGTCGTCTGTAATGAATACTGTGGATCGGGTCATCATATGATGGCAACCAAAATCAAGGTGGTGGAATAAGATGAATGCCATTTCAAAAAAACTACGACAGTTCGAAATGGAGCGTGGCATGCCTGCTACCGTCATCGGAATCAAGGAAGCGAAGCTCGCTTTCGCACATGTCAGCTTTTCACTCGTTGCTTTATTGATTGGTGGTTTATGTGGATTATTGCAAACGATGGTGCGTACAGGTGTCATTCCGGAAATTGCTGGAGTTGGCTACTATGAGCTTCTCACTGCCCACGGACTGATGCTTGCGATCGTATTTACGACGTTATTCATTTTTGGATTACTGTTTTCATTTTTAGGTCAATCATTCGGACGCTTCGAAGACTTTCCACGGCGTCTTGGATGGGTCGGATTCTGGTTCATGATCCTTGGTGTCATTCTCGTCACGTGGATGGTACTTGCGGGAGAAGCTTCCGTCCTTTATACATTCTACGCACCACTCAAGGCACATCCTGTATTTTATATCGGACTCGTCATCTTCGTCGTCGGAACGTGGATCGCTTCGGGTGCCATGTTCCGCATGTATGCAGATTACAAGCGGGAACATCCAGGTGTTCATCCACCACTTCAAGCATACATGAGCATTATGACTGCCTTGTTATGGGTCGTTGCGACACTTGGAGTGGCAGCAACGATTCTCTTTCAACTCCTTCCTTTATCTCTTGGTTGGACGGATAAGGTCGGGATCGAGCTATCCCGGACGCTATTTTGGTACTTTGGTCATCCACTCGTCTATTTTTGGTTGTTACCCGCTTATATCGTCTGGTATACGGTCATTCCGAAAATCGTTGGAGGAAAGATTTTTTCTGACGCGTTAGCACGTATGTCATTTTTATTGTTCTTGCTCTTTTCATTCCCGGTTGGTTTTCACCATCAATTGTTAGAACCAGGAATCTCAGCATTTTGGAAATATGTCCAAGTCGTCTTGACATTCCTCGTCATCATCCCGTCATTGATGACAGCCTTCTCCATGTTTGCGACATTCGAGCTAGCGGGACGCCGGAAGGGGGCAACTGGCATATTTGGCTGGGTGAAAAAAATGCCGTACCGTGATGTCCGTTTTCTTGCACCATTCATCGGGATGTTGTTCTTCATTCCTGCAGGTGCGGGTGGGGTCATCAATGCGTCTCATCAACTGAATATCATTGTTCACAACACATTGTGGGTCACGGGACACTTTCATATCACGGTCGGTGCCGCTGTGGCATTGACGTTCTTTGGAACAGCGTACTGGCTTGTCCCGCTCTTACGTGGTCGGACGTTGACGTCGGCAATGAATCGTCTTGGACTTGTTCAAACGGCTGCTTGGACAATCGGAATGCTCTTCATGTCGACGGCAATGCATATTTCAGGTCTACTCGGTAATCCAAGACGGACCGGACCGGCCGCCTATTTCAAAGATTCACTCGTCGCCGACTGGATTCCGTATCATGTCGCAATGGCGATTGGAGGAACGATTTTATTCATCTCGATTCTGTTGTTCTTGTATGCGATGTTCCAGCTCGCTTTCCGGACACCAAAAGGAACGGAAGAATTTCCGATTGCTGAAACAGAAGAAGAGGCAATGGCAACGCCACTCTTCTTTGAAAACTGGAAATTATGGATCTTTGTAACGTTCGCTTTAATTGCGTTTGCGTACACAGTACCGATTTGGCATATGATCGAAAATGCTCCTCCGGGTGCTCCGGGATGGAAGCTTTGGTAATCGTATCGCACAATATCAAAACCCCCGGACAGTCTCTCGATCAGAGACGGTCCGGGGGTTTTGGCATGTGCCTAAGAAATAAGTAATGAAGTGCTAAATCTTATTTGACGAGCTTATGCTTAAAGGCATAGACGACCGCTTGCGTACGATCCACGACATCGAGTTTCGACAAGATATTCGAGACGTGCGTTTTAACGGTTTTTAAAGAAATGAATAACTCGTCCGCAATTTCTTGGTTCGCCATACCACGAGCCATCAATTGAAGAACTTCCTGCTCACGTTCCGTTAAATCATCATGTAAGTGTGTCGTAGGACGACGAAGACGTTCCATCATTTTACCAGTCACTTGTGCTGCCATGACGGATTGACCGTTTGCCGTCTTGCGGATCGCTTCTGCGATGTCAAAGGCGCTAGCCGTTTTTAAAACATAACTCATCGCACCAGCTTCAATGACAGGATATACTTTCTCATCATCAAGAAAACTCGTCACGACGAGAATCTTTGCTTCCGGCCAGTCTTTGCGGATCAGTCGCGTTCCTTCGACACCATCGACTGGTTCCATTACTAAATCCATCAAGATGACATCCGGTCGGTGTTCAAGCGCAAGCAATGCTCCTGCTTGACCATCCGACGCTTCGGCGACGACCTCGATGTCTGGTTGTGTGGAAAGGAAAGCAGACACACCGGCCCGGACCATCTCGTGATCATCTACTAATAATACGCGTATCATACTTGCACCATCCGATCTTTTCTAAGTTTGACTTCGATTTGGGTTCCTTGTCCCGGAACACTGACGAGACGAATCGTTCCGCCCATCTCAGCCGTTCGTTCCCGCATTGAATTAATGCCATAAGAGGCAAGTTTTTTTTCATCAACGACAAATCCAACCCCATCATCATTCATGCTCAGGATGACTGTTTCGTTGAATTGTCGAAGTTCGATATCCATATGAGATGCTTTCGCGTGACGTAAGGCATTTGTTAATCCTTCTTGGACGATCCGGAACAACTCGTTTTCGATTTGTCGTGGGAGTGTCATCTCTTCTAACTTCCAACTCAATTGTGTGGACTGCTTTCTAGACAATTCTTCGAGCAATTGCGAAAGTCCTTGTTGTAACGTCATTCCTTCGAGTTCGACGGGGCGAAGTTGAAGTAAAAGCGAGCGCATTTCAGACTGCGCCGTTTGCGCCATCGTCTCGACCATCTCAATCTGTTTGGCAGCAGCTTCAGGTTGAGACAGAATCGTCTGTTTGGCTGCGGTCGTCATCATGGAGATGGCATAAAGTTGTTGCGAAACGGAGTCGTGTAAATCACGTGCGAGTCGCTTACGTTCTTCCGTAACGGCTTGAACTCTTACTTGTTCAACATGTTGCGGACGTGTACTGATTTTTTGGACGGTCTCGACTTGTTCGTCGATACGTTTTCCAATCCGCGACAAGCGCGTCAACGTATGGAAGTAAGGACCGGGAACGATCGTGACATCTTTTCCTTGTTCTAGTTCAATGATGGCAGTCGTGACACGTTTGAAGTCACGGCGCAAGAAAAAGTAATGCATGCTGCCGATGGCAAGCGGTAGTAGTAAAGAGAGCCCAATGACGAGCAAAAGAACAGGAAAGTCCTGTTGGCGAACGAACAAGACATGCCAATCGACTTGACGTGTACTTAAGAACAACAACGTCGTCATGACGGCTGTCAAAAAGCCCGTCATGACTTGCAGAGCGATGACACCAAGCGGGAATTGATCACGCTTCATATCGAAGACACCTCCACGTTGCCAATACCGAGCATGACATGAATACGAACCTTACGTGTCGCTTCACCGTATTCCGGTGCCCGGAATTGAATGCGTCGATTGAAGAAGGTCGGAATCCGGCGGATGTCCGTCTTGACGCTTCCGAAACCGATCGACGTGTCGAGCGTATAGTCATAGCCGGATGGTAAAAGAATTCGGACGTCCCCGACGACACCGCTGACGACGATCAAAGTTTCACCTTCTGGGACATAGGCGTGCGTCAAATCAATTTCTAAATCCTTGACGATGAACTGTTCACTCAAATCCTGTAAGACATACGGTGCATCGGCTTGAGTCGAAAAGGAATACGCGGGTTGAATCTTGATACCTTCCTCTTCATATTGATGCGGGGCAATCCGTGAAAACAAAAATTCGCGAACGGAATGCCGTGTCACGAGAATGATCCCAAGATAGAGCAAAATCCCGGCAATTACAAAACCGATGGCAGCCGAACTGAGGACGACGCCAGCAAGAATGATCGTACCGACGATATAGAACAGAATTGCTAATTTTTCATGGTTGCGCCGTCGGAAATGAATTCCGACATAGTACAGCAGGAACGGAAATAAGACACCAAACAATACATTTCCTGCACCGGATAATAGGTCATAGAATAGACCAAGGGCGAACAGGATCGATACGTAACCGACCAGTTGTTTCGTACTTAATCGTCGCACGATCAATCTCCTTTCCAACATGACAAAGGGAGGCATACGCCTCCTTCGTCATTGACTGCTTATTGGTGAATGCGGCGCTCAAGTTCAGCGATACGCGCATCGATATCATCTTCATCAACGGCTGGTTGTTTTGCTTCAGGTTCTTCCGCCGTGAACGGATGTGCTTCTTCTTTTATAGTAGCATTTGGTTCGCGATCTAGCACCTGGTTCATCTTGTTTTTTAAGTTCGAGACGTTTTCGCGCATCATCCATTCGTACCGTTTGTTCTGGAGATCTTCGAGCTTTAACTTCAACTCGAGGGCTTCACGTTCCAGTTCATTCAACTCCCGCTTCGTCTCAGCGACAAGTTCTTCGAAGAATCGGTACTGCTCTCCATAATGCTTCGACTCAATGGCTGCCCGTTCAGCGAGTTGTTGTTCACCGGCCTCGTTTGCAATCTCAACTTGCTTGAAGCGTTTATCGGCTAAATCCTTCGCTTCTTCCTGTTTTTGTGTCAGTTCCAGCAGCAATGTCCGTTGACGCTCGAGTAGTCGATCAATCTCTTTTAAATCAGCTTCTGTTGATCGGATATGGCGAACAAGTTTCTTAGCAGGTACTTCGCCCTGTTCAGCAGCTTTTTTGACTTCTGTCATCATTTGTGATGCAAAATCATTGAGTTGATCAAATACGTTTTTCATGAAAAGTTCCTCCTTGGAAGTGGCAAATGGTATAGGGTTATTCCTTTGAATTTAGAATCGTTTTTCGTCTAAGTCTTTCCAGTCTGCTTCGAAATGCGTCGTTGATGTACGGCGACGGTTAAAGAGATCTTGGACATTGACACGTTGTAGTTTCATACGCATGTAACCGACGTACAGTGCGATGGCTGCTGCAATTCCAATGACTGCCCAGATGTTCGAGAGGGCAAGTCCGATTCCGATGGCTGCTAGAAATCCGAAGCCGAGTTTCGCTGGCCATTTGTTCGATTGCATGAATTTGCTGATCGAGTAGAACGCGAGTAACGCCCCTAAGCCAAGTCCGATCATATGCGGTAATGTTCCGATGACGACGGCAAGTAACGCCAGTCCGGCGAGAATCATCACCAATTGTTTTCCTTTCGATTGCTTCATGAGGAAGCCTCCCTTGTGTTGATACCTTTATGATACGGGAGTACTTCTATTCCGACGACACTCTTTGGACCGTATTTGCTCTCGGGCTTAAGGCGGAGAAAAGGTCTGACTTTAAGGGAAGCGCTATCAGGACTAATGATTCATGTGATACTCTATAAGGGAATCGAATCGAGAGGAGTGATGTTGATGAGTGCAACAATCAACGTAAACCAAGTAACATGTGTCGGAAACCAGGGAGGGGTTTCCCTCCCTTAAACCAGAGGAGGAAACCATTTGAACGAATGGGGTACACCACCTGTCTACGAAACGATAGGAACAGAACGATTAGGACGAATCACAGCCGTCTATCAAACACATTATCGAGTCATGACGGAAACAGGAGAATCGCTAAGTGAACTGTCTGGTAAGTTGCGTTTTCAATCGGAAACGAAAGCTGAATTGCCGGCGGTTGGAGACTGGATCATCCAAACAGAACGAGAACCGGGGAAGGGACGGATCGAACGTGTCTTGCCACGATCTTCTCAATTTTCCCGAAAAGCGGCAGGAACGGAGACCGAGGAACAAATCATCTGCGCGAATGTCGACGTCGCCTTGCTCGTCATGGCTTTTGGACATGACTTCAACGTCCGTCGACTGGAACGTTATTTAACGGTTGCTTGGGACGCAGGGGTGACACCAATCATCGTCCTGACGAAAAAAAGTTTGATGCCGTCGATTGAAACGAAACTGCAGGCTGTTGAAGCAATCGCGTTCGGAACACCGATCCTTGCCGTTGATTCTTTGACGGGTGACGGATTAGAGGAGTTGCGTGAACAGTTACAAATCAAGCAGACGATCGTGTTAGTCGGATCGTCCGGCGTCGGAAAGTCGACGCTCGTCAATGCTTTAGCTGGAGAACAGTTAATGGAGACGGGTGGCGTACGAGAAGATGATGAACGTGGACGTCACACGACGACGCATCGCGAACTGAAACGACTATCGAACGGTCTATTGCTCGTCGATACACCGGGAATGCGAGAATTGGCCTTATGGGATGGAAGTGACGGTTTATCGTCGACGTTTTCCGATATTGAGGAGCTTGCTGAAAACTGTCGTTTCCGAGACTGTGAACATGATAAGGAACCAGGATGTGCCGTTCGGATAGCTTTAGAAGATGGCACACTAGCTGCTGAGCGCTGGAACAGCTTCGTCAAGCTAAAACGAGAAATCGCCTATGCGGAACGCAAGCAAAACGTAGCGTTGCAGGCGGCGGAGAAAGAAAAGTGGAAAAAAATCCACAAGCAGGCTCAAGCGCATACGAAAGTGAAGTATCAAAAGCGATAATACGATTGAAATATGAAAAGCATCTGCAACGGAAAAAGGAGTCTCTTTTTCTATGCAGATGCTTTTTCTCGTTATTCTTCTGAAAGTGAATCATTTGTTTCTGTATGGAACGGCACGTTACCCGTTAAAGCATCAAGACGATGTAAGTCGGATTGAATCGCTTCAGGGTCACTTCGGCGCGCGTTTCGTACCGTGGCTGTTCCGACCGGATGATCGTTGAATCCAGTCGTTAAATCAAACGTCCGATTCGACAGCCGATCAGTAAAATAACGATCGTGAGAGACGAAGAGGAGCTCACCAGGGAAAACATCGAGTGCGGCTTCGATTTGTTCACGAGTCGCAAGATCCAAATAGTTGGTCGGTTCGTCGAGGATAAGCAAGTGAGCACCAGAAAAATATAGGCGTAAGAAGGCAATCCGGCATTTCTCACCCATACTGGCGTCGGCAATCGACCGGTAGACATCATCACGCCGGAATAAAAAACAGGCAAGCAATGTCCGGGCATCCGTTTCACTCATCGTACCGAGCTCGAGCAGTGCCTCTAACAACGTCCCTGATGCCGGTAAATGGGAAAGGGCTTGTGAAAAATAACCGGTCTTCAATCGAGGATGGCGGATCACATTCCCTTGATGAGGGGCATATTCACCCTCGATGAGTCGTAGTAAGGTCGTTTTCCCGCTTCCATTCGGTCCGATGACAGCAATTCGATCGCCACGTTCTACCGTAAACGAAATATCGTTTAGGATCGATTTCGTCGCGTGTCTAAACGAGACACGTTCGAACGAAAGCATTCGCTTCGCACGAATCGCTTCATGTTCGAATGCGACGTGAACAGTCGGTGCAACTTGTGGTTTTTGTACACGATCCTCGAGTAGACGCTCGAGCTGTTGTTCCTTTGCTTTGACTTTCGTCGCATGTTTAGCAGCTTTCTTTTTTGCGTACGGATCTCGTTCGCCGGCTTGATTCGAAGCTTTTTGGTGCCATTGCCGGTATCCTTGAATCATGCGTGTCAGCTCTTTGCGGGTACGTTCTTGTTTTTCGTACGCGCGTTGCTGCGACAAAGCTTGATGCTCTTTTTGTTCTTTATAGGACTGATAGTTTCCGCTGTATCGTGTTGCCCCTGATTCGGATAATTCAATGACGGCATCAGCCGTTGCGTCGATGAAGAATCGTTCGTGTGAGACATAGAGAATCGAGGTACGTGACGTGTTGACCCACTCCGTGAGCCACTCGAGTGTCTCTTGATCCAGATGATTCGTCGGTTCATCGAGAATGATGAAATCAGGTCGTGACAGAAGTAGACAGGCAAGTTGGAGGCGTGTTTGTTCACCACCGCTTAAACTCGATACTTTGTGTGTCCAAAGCACTTCCTCTAATTTGACTTCTTTTAAGACACGTGCTGCATCTGCTTCAAGCGAGAAAGCGTCCTGATCGAGTGCTTGTTGATAGATGGTCAAGTCACCATTCATGGCATTAGCGCGAAGTTGATAACGAACCGCATCTGCTCGTTCGACGACATCAAGAACGGTTCTATCACCGGGCAGGAAGTGTTGGGATAAGAGACCAAGCTGTTTGTAATGACGCTTGATCGAACCGTCAGTCGGCTGAAGTTGGTCAGCAATCAAGTGTAACAGTGTCGTTTTTCCGATGCCATTCGGACCAATCAGAGCGACATGTTCGCCAGCATGAATATGAAAAGAGACATTTGAAAAAAGACGTCGTTCGTCGTAGTCCATCGATAGGTGTTGAATCGTAAGTGTTTCAGTAGGCATAAAAGCAGCTCCTTTAGCGTTCATTTCCGATAAGATGAAATGAAAAACACACCATCCGAAGCGAGCGGATGGTGTGCAGGAGTGTAACTCAAAGAAGGCAATGACCGAAGACTGGTCACACCGAAAAAGAGCAGACTCGTAGCGTCAGACATCCGCAACTGCATTGCGAAAGAGATGATTTCATTCATCAAGCGACGTGTACGAGTGATTGCTTCATTTCGGTGTTGTACCTCCTGTTCATAGTCTATGGCGTTATTGTAACAAACTGGAAACGTTAACACAAGTACGATTCAAGTAGTGTTTGCGCAGTATCCGTTTCTTCTGATGAAGGGGGAAGTACATCAGTTAACGGATAGGCAAGACCGAGGTTTTCCCACTTATAGACACCGAGTTGATGATACGGGAGTACTTCGACGCGCTCGACGTTTCCGAGCGTCCGGATGAACTCGCCGGTCTGACGTAGGAAATGTTCTGACATCGTAATACCTGGAACGAGGACATGGCGAATCCAGACCGGAATGTTTCGCTCGGCTAGGCGTTTTGCGAAGGCGAGTGTATTAGCGTTACTTCGTCCAGTCAAGACGCGACAAGCGGCATCGTCGATATGTTTAATATCAAGCAGTACCAAATCCGTCGCATCGAGAATGGCATCGATGTTTTTCGGGACGACGGATCCCGCGGTATCGATGACCGTATGCAGTCCATGCCGCTTCGCTTCTGTTAAAGCAGCCTCCAAGAATTCTGGCTGAGCGAGTGGTTCACCTCCAGAGAAGGTGATTCCGCCACCCGTTGCCTCGAAAAAGGAGCGATAGCTGATCGCTTCTTTTACGACTTCGTCTGCTGAGACACGCCGTCCGCAACCGAACTCCCATGTATCTACGTTATGACAGTATTGACACCGTAGTGGGCATCCTTGCGTAAAGACGATGAATCGAATGCCAGGACCATCGACTGTTCCACATGACTCAACGGAATGGATCATACCATAGGTCATCCTGCTCACTTCCTTTCACATACTACACATCATTTTAGAGAGAACCGTGGAACGTTCGATTGATGACGTCGATCTGTTGTTCACGCGTCAGTTTAATGAAGTTGACGGCATAACCGGATACCCGAATCGTTAACTGCGGATATTGTTCTGGATGCTCCATGGCATCGAGTAACGTCTCACGGTCAAAGACGTTAACATTCAAATGGTGTCCCTTTGAAGTCGTACCACCCATATATCCGTCAAGTAATCCGACCGTATTGCGAATACGTGTGGCCTCATCCTTACCAAGTGCTTTTGGAACGATCGAGAACGTGTACGAAATACCATCGAGCGCATGTTCATACGGTAATTTTCCGACAGATGTCAGTGCGGCGACAGCTCCTCTAGTGTCACGTCCATGCATCGGATTAGCACCCGGTGCGAATGGTTCACCCGCACGGCGTCCATCTGGCGTATTTCCTGTCTTTTTACCATAGACGACGTTTGAAGTAATCGTTAGAACAGACTGTGTCGGGAGGGCATTGCGATACGTTGGATGTTTACGAATTTTCTCCATAAACAGTGTGACGAGATCGACCGCCATCTGATCCACCCGTTCATCGTTATTCCCGAACTTCGGAAACTCGCCTTCGATCTTGAAATCAACTGCAATCCCATCCGTATCTCGGATTGGACGAACTGTTGCGTAACGGATGGCAGATAAACTGTCAGCGACAACCGACAAACCAGCGATACCGCATGCCATCGTTCGTAAGATTTCCGGATCGTGTAACGCCATTTCAATCCGTTCGTAGCTGTATTTATCATGCATGTAGTGGATGACATTCAATGTGTTGACGTACAGTTCTGCGAGCCAATCGAGTTGACGATCATAAGCCGCCATAACGGTTTCGTAATCGAGTACTTCATCAAGCATCAATGGACTTGCTGGGGCGACTTGAATTTTGAGCTTCTCGTCCATTCCGCCATTGATCGTATAGAGTAATGCTTTTGCTAGGTTTGCCCGTGCGCCGAAGAACTGCATCTGTTTCCCGATTCGCATCGCGGAGACACAGCAAGCGATGCCGTAATCATCTCCATAAACCGGTAACATCAAATCATCGTTTTCATACTGAATCGAGCTCGATACGATCGACATCTTCGCACAGAATTCCTTGAATCCGCGTGGAAGCTGAGTAGACCAGAGAACGGTTAGATTCGGTTCCGGCGCCGGACCGAGTGTCGAGAGCGTGTGCAGGAAGCGGAATGAACTTTTCGTGACGTTTGATCGCCCATCTTCACTCATTCCACCGATGGATTCCGTTACCCACGTCGGATCACCTGAGAACAGATCGTTGTAGTCCGGTGTCCGTAAGAACTTAACGATCCGAAGCTTCATGACGAAATGATCGACGAGTTCTTGTGCGGTCTCTTCGGTCAATCGACCTGTCGCAAGATCACGTTCGACATAAATATCAAGGAACGTCGAGACGCGACCGAGTGACATGGCTGCTCCGTTTTGCTCCTTGATGGCAGCGAGATAAGCAAGGTAGACCCACTGGAATGCTTCCTGTGCGGTTTCCGCCGGACGCGACAGGTCAAAACCATAGCGAGTTCCAAGCTCAGTTAGCTCCTTCAACGCACGTAATTGTTCATTCATCTCTTCGCGGTCGCGGATCATCGATTCAGAGAGGAATCCACCACGCGCCTTTAAGTCCCGCTTCCGATCTTCAATCAAGCGCGCTGTTCCATATAAAGCGACACGACGATAGTCACCGATGATCCGTCCGCGTCCGTAAGCATCTGGTAATCCGGTGATGATACCGGCTTTACGCGCGGCGCGCATCTCAGGGGTATAAGCATCAAAAACCCCTTGGTTATGTGTCTTCCGGTATTCGCTGAAGGTTTTCGTCACAGTCTCGTCTGCTTCAAAACCATACGCAGCTAAGGCATCATTCACCATCCGAATCCCACCGTTCGGATGAATCGAACGTTTAAACGGTTCGTCTGTCTGTAAACCGACGATTTTTTCAAGGGAGAGATCAAGATACCCTGCATCATGTGATAGGATCGTTGAGGGTGTCTTGGCATCGACCGCATACACACCACCACGTTGGCGTTCTTCATTCGTCAGCTGTAGAATTTGTTGCCAGAGCCGTTCCGTCGCTTGCGTCGGACCGACTAAAAAGTGATCATCTCCTGTATATTCCGTGCGGTTGAGTCGAATGAAATCTGCGACATCGATCGCTTTTACCCATTCACCGGACGTAAAGCTTGTCCAGGCACTTGTTTTTTCTAATAACATGGATACCACTCCTTTAATATTGAGCTAATGATCAGTTCCTTATGTGAATAGTGTAACAAAAGGAAAGAGAGATTCCCTTTACGTTCATGTGAATGTTTTAACAAGTGAACAAACGTTGATATGACGGGCTTTCCTTATTTCTGTATTCATATGAACATAGTTCACGAAAAACAGTTTGAGACTGCTAATCCAAGGTTTTTTAGAAACTGTATGAGTTGATTTGAAAAAGGTCTACTAGAACAGTTGAAACTGTGAGGAATGTCACGTTACGGCATCTTGTGTTTTTAGGACGTATCGTTGACAATGAAAAAGGGAATATAGAACGTGGAGGTGTGCCAAATGGAGTATGTATCATTAACACAACAAGGAGAGTATCAGTCAGGAGACTGGGTCTCGCTGAAAATCGGATCGGACGGTTCAACGCGAACGGGAATGATCACGGAATTCGAAAATGATGGATTCTGGATTCGGTTTGAAGATGATTTTGATTATGAAGACTTTATCGGCTATGATGAATCGTATTGGATTGCGCTTGTTCGTCGTCCGGTTGACGTAAAAGCGACGTATGCGAGTCTTGCGGAGTACCCGGCACTCGCTGCAGAATTACAGGATCGTGTCATCCAAGGATTCGAAATTTTAGAAGAAGAAGCCGGTGAAAGCGAGATTCGATTCCATATTCGATTGCTCGACGCAGGAAATGAATATACACAGACATTACGGGGATACCGTGATGTATCAGGAGATCATGTCGAATACGTAACGGCATGATGGAATTAAGAGAGTAGGAGAAATCGATATGAACTTTACAAAACCATTTTTACAGGAAGCATGGGAACGGGCGCGCTTTACCGAGTTAATGCCTGTTCAAGAACAAGCGATTCCGTTGTTGCGCGAAGGAAAAGATGTCCTTGCTGAAGCGCCGACAGGAACAGGGAAGACGCTAGCCTATGTCATTCCAGCTTTAGAAAAGATTGAAGTAGAAGAACCTCACGTGCAAGTCGTGATCACGGCACCCACACGGGAACTCGTCATGCAAATTCATCAAGTCATTCAATTGTTTGCTCAAGGAAGTGGTATCAAATCCGGTGCATTCATTGGTGGTGTTGAATTAAAACGACAATATGAACGATTGAAGAAAAAACCGCAAATCATCGTCGGAACACCGGGGCGCCTTGTCGAGTTGATCGATTCGAAGAAGCTGAAGATGCATAAGGTGAAATTGATCGTCTTGGACGAAGCGGATCAAATCTATGAGAGTGGTATGAGTGACTCGGCGACGCGAATCGCAAACAGTGCACTACGCGATCGTCAGTTAGCATTCGTCTCAGCGACATTACCAGAACGAACAGCGGAATGGGGACGGACGCTTGCAAACAACCCTGAGACGATTCGAGTTGAGCGTGCCGTCAGCACACAAGTGACATTCGGTTATTTGGAGACTTCACGCCGTCAGAAGCCGGAATTGTTACGTCGTCTGGCGAACATGCAAGGATCAAAAGTACTGACATTCATCAATAACCGTTCCTTCCTCGGACCATTGAATGGCGAGTTGAGTAAATTCTCATTGAAATACCGGATTTTAGACGCTGAAAAAGGCAAACGAGAGCGGATGGAGACATTGCGTTCTTATAAAAAGGGAGAGTTTCCTTTACTCGTCACGACAGGTCTTGCGGCACGTGGGTTAGATATCGAAGCAGTCACGCATGTCGTCCATTATGATTTGCCGGAGTCGCTTGACGATTTCGTACACCGTTCAGGTCGGACGGGACGTGGAAACGCAAACGGTATGGTACTTGCTCTTGTTACGGATCAAGACTTAAAACACTTAAAAACACTTGCGAAGCAAATGGGAGTCGAGATGGAAGCGATGGAAATTTACCGTGGGGAAGTCATTCCGAAACGTGAATTCACAGCACCTCAGACGATTAAAAGACCGGCTACTCCTCACCGGAAAGGGCGATCGAAATGAAGAACGATCGAAAAGTAATTCCGTTTCCGACGACGGTTTCTGAAGCGGAAATGAACGCAGCCTTGAAGAAAATGTATCAAGAAGCAGCGACAGCGCGGAGTACGGATTGGGTCGCTTTCATTGAAGAAATTGCGACGGAAGGACGTTGGTATTTAAAAGATGCTGAATTGTTCCGAGACTTGTTCGTTGACTGGGCGATCTTTTATGAAACGGATGATCAAGGAAAAACACCACACGGTCGGTTTCTCGAGCAGGTAAAAGAAGAGCTATCACCTAGTCTCTATCGCGCCTTGCGTGGATTAGCCGACCCGATGCCTTCGCTATTTCAAGTCGAGGCGGATGGTGTCGTTGATTTAATGTCAAAACAGACGTATCAAACCGATTTGGCGGAGATTGAAGTCGAACCGGGGGATCTGTTGATTGGGAAACTGCTCTATATTTCTGCGAAGTGGCGCTTTGCGATTGCCTACATGAAGGTAGCACGCGCATTAGTACCAGAAGTTCTTGCTTTGTTGACGGACTTCGTGGATGAAGTGGGAGAAGACGCTTTGCTTCGTCAGTATCCTGAATTTTGTGCGGAATTGATCGACTTACTCCTCGATATCGAAGAAGGCAATATTGCACCAAGACCAGAAGAATAATCGAAAAAACCTAGAATACATGATCCGATTATGGTCAACGTATTCTAGGTTTTTTTCATGAATCTGCTCGATATAGGGCGACATCGTTTTTATCCCGATGTTTCACGCGATACATGGCAAGATCGGCTTGCTTTAAGCATGTTTCAAGATCAGCCTTATGACACGAGGTCACACCAATGCTTGCGGAAACGAATAAGGATTGTCCTTTATAGACGTAAGGACGTCTTAAAAATTGCAAGAAGGACTTGCATTTTCGACGTAAGGACAGTTCATCATCGGCGTGTAAGAGGATCGCGAACTCATCTCCACCGAGGCGATACACCGATTCTGAGGAATTCGTATGGTCGCTCAATCGCTTCGCAACCTCGATCAATACATAATCTCCTGCCTCGTGACCATACGTATCATTGACTTGCTTGAATCCATCTAAGTCGACTAAGGCAAGATAACTCATCTTGAGTAGTTGATTTGAGAAATCTCGTTCTAAGGAACGACGGTTGCCGATACTAGTCAAAGCATCATGGTAGGCATGATATTCGATTCTCTTTTGACGAATTTTACGCTCTGTGACATCATGTAAAATCGTGAATCGTCCCATCGAGGTAGCGGCGATTTGAATCGGAATATCAATGATTTCATAGCGTCGACTTTGTTCATCCTCATATTCGTCAACTTTCGTTTCGAGCGTCTCTAACAAATGACGCATCGTACGAGGAACATGTTCAATTGTCATATCTGGCAAATGAAACAGACGTTGAGCAGCTAAATTCGCGTATAGCGCAGTGCCGGACTGATCAAGTCGAATCATCGGATCAGGATGACCGAGGAAGAGTGGAATGACCTGTTGTTCACTATCTTGGATTTGTTGTTTTCGATGTTCGATGCGTGAAGCGAGTTGTTCATTTCGTTCGTGTAATTGTGCGACAATCAATCCATGCTGACGGGCAATCAAGATTTGTCGAACGATTAGCAAGAATAAGATGATAAAGATGTCAAGTTTTCCACCTTCTTGTTCCACCATGTAATGGATGAACAAAGGAACAGCCAATAAAGGAAGCCACGAACGGGGAATGACAGTCGTTCGTGCAGTTCCTTCTTCAATATGATCAACATGCCATAGAATAGCTGCGCTTTGTGCCAAACGGATCAATATCGGGAAGAACAACAGATAATCCGCTGAAAAGTCCGGGAAGTAGACACTAGAGACTTCATAGATACCACGAATGAAAATGGATAAGAATAATAAAAATAATGCCATTCGTGAGACCCAATGTGTCTCTTGGATGAACGTAAAATAGAAGAAAACGAACAAACCGAGTGATGTGTTCGTGATGACGATGATGGCATAAGGAACAGTCTGGAGGCCAGGATTCGTCAGTTCATTGAGGACATGAAATGCGACAAGTGCTATGAAAACGACGATGATTGCAGCATCGACGAAAGCGAGTACATGTTGTCCGAGTGTCCGTTTTGTGATGATTCGGTAAAAAATCGCGTATAGGAATACGTAATGGGAGATTGAAAATAAAATCAAGCTATAAATAGATGGAACTGGAAAGTCTGGATCGAAGAAACGTAACGTCTCAAGAACGGAACCGATACAGGATAAAACCAGTGACCCTAAAGCAATAAGCCAAAACTTTCGTCTAGGTACGACTAATGTTTGTTCCTTACGATAAGCCGTAAGAATGAAGTAAGCAATCAATCCAAGTGATACATACTGAAGTACCTGTTCGACGATCCGATTAGAGATGGAAGGAGTCCATGTAGCAAGGATCATTAGAGCAAAAGAGATGACGAGCATGGCAGGGAACCAACGGATGAAGTAGTTTGATTTAATCATGGAATCCCTCCTAACGTTTAATGTGGGCTGCGAACATATAATTATTTTTCTCGTTCTTCTTGATATGGTACATGGCTTCGTCTGCCCGAATCAATAATTGTTCTGAGCTCTTACCGTCTTCAGGATATAAGGAAATTCCGATAGATGGTGTGACACGAAGTGTATATGTTTTGATATAAAATGGATGATTCAGGACTTCGAGAACGTGTTCGGCAAACTGCCGAGTTTCCGCAGCAGATGCCTGAATGAAGATCAAGAATTCATCTCCGCCAAGGCGTGCGACAAAATCAGTTGTGGTCGTCATCGATTGCAGACGCGTTGCCGTTTCTTGTAGCAGTAAATCACCGACATCATGTCCATAGGTGTCATTGATGTGTTTAAAACCGTCCAAATCAATGAACAGTAAGGAGCCATTTTCCAACGTCGGAAGAGTCAGGTACAGTTGTTCCTCGAAGTAACGACGGTTTGGTAAACGAGTGAGCGAATCATGGTACCCCATACGTTCTAGCCATACTTCCTGCTGATAGTCTTCCGTGACATCCGCCAAGATGACGAAATAGCGTTGTTGATCTGCAATATCGATGACTGTCGTATTTAAAAAGATTTCTGGATGTTCCTCCGTAGCAGGTACATGTAGGAGGTGAGCGGGATAGGTCAACTGTTTTTGTTGAAGCAACGGAATGAGTCGATCAAGTTGTAGGCGTTGACTCGGTCCGAGCGGTAGATCATTCCATCCTGCTGCTGCAGCGGCTGGATTGACGGATCGAATCTGATGCATGTCATCGATTTCAAGAACGATTTCTGGGTAAGACAAAAAAAGTGATGTCAGTTCTTTTTCGCGCAACTGTAGCAAATCTGTTTTTTGATGGACGATATCTTCTAGATTCGTTTGTAATGTCGTTGTTTCCTGTAACAACCGAAGATTCTCCCGGTATGAAAAAAGCTGTCGTGTTAAAAATAATAAAAATGTAATTCCGACAGATAATAAGAAGAAGGTTCGAGAGACTGGGAAGAATGTAATGTAAAGAATCAGCGCAGATAATAAGATGTAAGCCATTAAAGAACGCGTAAGCGTCTCGACCCGAATAAGATTCGCTTGCTGCTCACGACTAATAGGAAGGGCGCGCGTGTTCATGAAGGCAAGGATGAAGAGTCCGCTGAGCGGATATAACGGAAGCAAGTGACCCGCTATTCGTGGTTCACCGTTTAATAGCAACGTATAAAACACGAAGTTCGTCATGCCGAGAATGAACGTTCCGAGTACGAGAAAAATGAATCCTGATCTTGATACGTTCCGTCTTAAACCAGACGCATAGAGTAAAAAAAAGAAAAGCGTCAATAAAATTGTCAAGAAAGCATAAAATGTCCAGCTGATTTGCTCGAGTAGCGTTCGTGTATAAGAGGGAACAAAGCGAAAAATGGCGATATATCCAGCAATCATTGAAACGGTGAACAAGGTCAAGGAATCAAGAATCAATAACTTTTGTTTTTTGAATAATGTTAAATCCAATTGTCTGAAAAAGAAAACGACCATCATCGTTAAATGAATCGTATAAGGTAAATCCAGCAAAACGTTCAGATTGACATCGTTCCATTGAAAGAAACGTCCCATCATATTCAGGAAATCGCCCAAAAAATACGAGAAGAAGGCGATAGATAACCATTTGTACGGAAGGGAAGGTTGTTTGAAAGCCTTCGATCTACTAAGTAAGAAAATCATAAAAGAACCGGTCAAACTAATGACTGCTGAGAGTTGTAACGAGCGGTCTTGTGGCAATAGCCAGAGTATCATGTACGTAATGGCTAAGTAGAATGCGACGGTAGGGTAGATGTTTTGAACCATCCGTTTCACCGGAACTCCTCCTTTCGCAAGCCTTCCTAAAAAACGAAATATGCTATAACATTACCCGATATCTAGTATGAATTCACATTTATTTTCATATTAAAAACGAAAGTAAGAGATGTTTTCCATTTCATGAAAAAAGCGGTGCTCTTCTAAAGGAAGAACTCCGCTTGTAGAAATTATTGATTGGATTGACGATAGTTTTCAAATGCCTCGATTTTTTCAGAAAGATATGTCCAATATTCCATTCGCTCGTCAAGCGTTGCTTTGGTCTTTTCGATGGCTTGATACAATTCATTGACCTTTCCGAGATCACTTCCTGCTGAAGCGAGATCAGCTTCTAATTGCTCTAATTCAACTTCACTCTCTTCGATTTGTTGCTCAATGATTGCCCAATCTTGTTGTTCCTGATAGCTTAGTTTCTTTGGCGTCTCCGTCTTTGGTGCTGTAGCAATCTCTGCTGTCTTTTCAACGACGACTGAGGGGACAGGTGCTACCATTTGCTCAAGATAGTCTGTATATTGTCCGTAATAAAAGACGATATTCCCGTCTTCAAATGCAATCAAGCGATCGACGACCCGGTCGAGGAAGTAGCGATCGTGGCTGACCGTGATGACGGTGCCGGGGAATGATTCCAAATAGTCTTCTAGTACGGATAAGGTCTCGGTATCCAAGTCGTTCGTCGGCTCATCAAGGAAGAGGACGTTCGGTTCTTCCATTAAAATCGTCAACAATTTCAGACGTCGTTTTTCGCCGCCGGAAAGCTTGCCGATTTGTTTGTATTGGGCTTCCGGTTTAAAGAGAAACTGTTCGAGCATCTGACTTGCCGTGATTTCCTCACCAGCGAGTGTCGTGATGACTTTTGCAATCCGTTCGACCTCATCGATGACGCGACGTTCGGGATGCGTGAATTCGGCGAATTGACCGTAAAAGCCGATTTTCACCGTTTCGCCATGAATGATTTCACCGGTTGTTGGCTCTAAGCGTTGCGCAAGAATTGAAAGAAGTGTTGATTTTCCGCTCCCGTTTCGCCCAACAATACCATACCGTTCTTTGCGTCCGATCAGAGCGTTAAATGATTCGAAAAGGGTCCGTTCGCCAAATCGATGCGAGACGTCATGTGCTTCAATGACTTTCTTGCCGAGGCGGGTCGAACCAACTTGTACTTCGAGTGTCGATTCTTCTTCCTCGTACGAGAGGTCTTGTAAAGCATCCACGCGCTGGATCCTAGCTTTTTGTTTCGTCGTCCGCGCCTTTGCGCCACGACGCAGCCAGGCGAGTTCGCGACGTAAGATGTTTTGACGTTTTTCTTCCATAGAAGCCGTCCGTTCACGACGTTCGGCACGTTTCTCAAGAAACGATTCATAGTTTCCGACATAGAAATAGGCCGTACCGTTCGCGATCTCCATCATATGATTCGTGACACGATTCAAGAAATAGCGATCGTGGGTGATCAGTAGAATTGCACCACGATATTCTTTGATTTGAGTCTCGAGCCAGCTAATCGTTTCGGCATCCAGTTCGTTCGTCGGCTCATCGAGCAGGAGAAGATCGGCTTCATCGAGTAAAGCTTCAGCGAGTCCGACACGCTTGCGTTGTCCTCCAGAAAGAGAGCCGATCAACGCGTTCAAGTCGAGGATACCGAGTTTGTTTAAGATCATTTTTAAGCGCGATTCCGTGTCCCAAGCTTGTGCAGCATCGACTTCTGTCTGAGCTGTGATGAAGCGATTGAGTAACGTCTCACTCGTCGGATCTTGTTCGAGTGCTAGACGCGCCGTTTCGTAGTGACGTAACGCGTTAATCGTTGGTGTATCACCAGACAGCAATACTTCCATAACAGTTTGGTCTTCCGGATAATCGGTCGTTTGCGATAGCAGACGGATCCGATAATCATTCGGATGATGCATCGTACCAGCGTCTGCTGTTTCTTTGCCAGCTAGAATGTGCAGGAGGGTCGATTTACCGGTACCGTTGACGCCGATGATACCGATCCGGTCACCAGGGGAGACGGAGAACGTGACATCTTCGAAGACGACTTTATCAGCGAATTCTTTTTTGAGATTTTCTACTTTCATTAACATATTAGGCACCTTCTATAATCTGTTTGATTTGCTGTTCGACCGTTTGGACAAGTTCTTTCTGTGTCATCGTGCTCGGATCAATCGATGGTAAGATCGTGACTTCAACTGTAGCCGGACGAATCTTGCCCGTTTCCTCCATGACACGGTAACTACCTGAAATCGCGACGGGTACGACGCGTGCGCCACTTGATGTCGCAAGGGTAAAGCTTCCTGCTTTGAATTCTGCCATCGGTCCGCCTTTAGAGCGTGTTCCTTCCGGGAAGATGATCATCGATTGTCCGTCTTTGATCGTGTCGACACCAGAACGGATTGCTTTTAGTGATTGGCGTCGGTCCTTTCGATCAATCATGACACACCCCATCAGATTCATCCAGACATTGACGATTGGAATTTTATTCACTTCGATTTTTGAGATGAATGCTTTTGGTTTATCGATTTTTCCAAGTAGAATCGGAACATCGAAGTTCCCTTGGTGATTCGAGATGAAGACGACAGGCTCATTTGCAGGGATGTGCTCACGCCCTGTCACGTTGACACGAACGCCAGCGAGTCGGAGGAGTGAGTTCGCCCAGACGCTCGCTACACGCTGAACGAATGCATAGCGTGCGAGATGCGTTCGACGTTTTGCGCTCGGTAAAAACGGTAAGGTACAGGGTAAGACAAGTCCAAAATAAATGAACCAAATGACAGTACGGATCATGATGAAGTGACAGCTCCTTTTTTCATTGCTGATGTTATTGTACAAAAAAAGACCGGGCATCGCACCCGGTCTCCGTGATTATTCCCAGTAACGAGGCTCAGATTCCTCTTCGCTTTCTCCAAGTTCGAAAGTGAGACGACGTGTCGTCGGATCAACAGAGAACGTGGCGTTCGTATTGTCGATCTGTTTGATTTCCATCGTCTCCTCATCCAAAATGAGAGTCAAGCGGACCTTATCTTCGTGATCTACGAGCAGTACGCCATCTTCCTTCAACCATAAATCGATGACAGGGGAGTAGCGAAGTGTCCAACCGTTTGATAAAGGGATTTCGTTCATAATGAATCTGTTCCTCCTAGGTGATGAAATCGTGTTCTTTACTTATCATGCTGGTCTGTCGCGGAGAATGCAAGTGGTGTACTCGAATCTCGAACAGGATAAGCGATTTGATAAGATTGTTCTCGTTTTTTCATCCGCTCGTACTGTTTTTTGACACGTCGGTGTTGAATATATTCGATGTAAGTCAGATAGGACGTACGGATCAACTGTCGGATCGATGATAATGATAGGCAAATCGCTAATGTAAAGACGAATACACCGATTGAACTCGTGTAATAGCCAGTAACAAAGCTTAAATATGTAGTAATGAGACCCGCAACCGTCGTGAATAAGTAAAAGAGCACGTCCGTTTCCTCCTCAGAAATTAAAATGATGACATGTTCATTTAATTCGAGGTTAAACATGATTTTCCTTTATCGTCCTGTAAATGTCCGGAAAAAATAAAAAATCCACACGGAAGGTGTAGATTTTAAGGGCGATCGATTTGCTGAAGCGCTGGTGTCTTCGGTGTCATATCCGTACTGTTTGATCCTTCTGCAAAGACAATTCCAATCGTAGCAAGGAAAGCAAAAAATGCAAAAACCAATGTTTTCGTGAAGCGTCGAGCGAACGAACGCGATTGAATATTATGAAACATTTTTATCCCCCATATTTACCTAAACTAAACCTTCTTTTTCCTGTTATTTAATCATATATCTTTTTTTCAAAAAAATCACGCAAATGTGTTTCGTTCACAAAGATGTCACAACTGTCATCACTGTGTCGATATCAGAGGTGAACAGAAAAAGAGTATAGTATGGTAGGGAAAGAACAGAAGGATGATTCGAAAGAACTTGAATCGATTCAAATAGAGAGAGGAGATGACCCGAAATGGGATTACGCGCAGGACAGGTTGTCACATTAAAAGTAGAACGCGAAGCAGAATTCGGAGTGTTTCTAACAGATGGAAATGAAGATGTGTTGTTGCATAACAATGAGCAGACACAAAAAGTAGCCCTTGATGATGAAGTAGAAGTCTTCTTGTATCAAGATAATGAAGGGCGCATGGCATCATCGATGACGATTCCAGAAGCTTCATTTGAAGATTATGTCAAGACGACAATCAATGGGACACGCTATAACACAGGAGTGTTTGCGAACATCGGCATTCAAAAAGATGTTCTCGTTTCGCTTGACGATTTGCCACAACGTCGGATGTTCTGGCCGGAAGAAGGCGATCAACTCTTCATTCGTCTAAAACATGATCAAAAGCTTCGGTTACTCGGAGACCCTGCACCATATGCTTATTTCAACTTGCGGGCGAAGCCGGCACCAGAGGAATGGAACAACATGGACGTCGAAGGTCTCGTCTTCTCACAACGCGAACCAGGCGTCAATGTCTGGGTCAACGATCAGTCGATTGGATTCTTGCATGAACGTGAGATGGAACGTTGGCCGCGTCTTGGAGAAGTCTTGAAATTACGAGTGACAAATGTAAAACCAGATGGTACAGTATTACTTTCAGCACGACCACGTGCCTTTGAAGCCATTGATACAGACGCGGAGTTGATTCTGAACCATCTACTTGAACATGATGGTCAGATGCCGTATGGTGATAAGACAGCTCCCGAGACGATCGATGAAGTATTCGGTCTCAGTAAGGCAGCATTCAAACGAGCGCTTGGTCGCCTGTTGAAAGATAAAAAAATAGAAAAAAATGAAACGGGTATTCGGTTGACGAAATAATCGGACCGAGTAAGCCTGCGTTTCGAATAGATAGTAAGGAATTCATCATTTTGGTGGTTGCGGCTGGTTTGATTACCGGCGACCATTTACTGAATATACCCCATCACTAGTGGGGCACGCGATGATGTTCATCGCACGGTCCGGGCATTACGCCTTTCCCTCGCCCTTATGGCAACGATTATGATGGTGACTTCCCTAAACATTATTATAAGAGAAACCACTCTATCTTTATGTGATAGATTCTGTTATAATAGGTAGTCGATTGTATTCGTTACGGTAGCGTCTGTTTAGTGGCAGACGCTTTTCATATGACAAAGGAGAGTATTTAGCATTGACAACATTTCGTGAATTAAATCTTAGTGAGGCACTTATCAAAGGTGTCCTAAAAATGGGCTTTGAAGAAGCAACACCAATCCAAGCAGAAACAATTCCAGTCGGACTCAGCGGCGTTGACTTAATCGGTCAAGCACAAACAGGTACTGGTAAAACTGCAGCATTCGGTATCCCGACAATCGAGCGTCTTGACGCAAAATCACGCAACATCCAAGCGTTGATTCTTGCTCCAACACGTGAACTTGCAATCCAGGTAGCAGAAGAATTGAACCGGATCGGTGAAGTAAAACGCGTTCATGCACTTCCTGTTTACGGCGGTCAACAAATCGATCGTCAAATCCGCGCACTTCGCAAAAATCCACAAATCGTCGTTGCGACACCAGGACGTTTGATGGACCACATGAACCGTAAGACGTTGAACCTCGATCACGTTCAAACGGTCATCCTTGACGAAGCAGATGAGATGTTGAACATGGGATTCGTCGAAGACATCGAGAAAATCCTCGGTGCACTTCCTGAAACACGTCAAACACTCTTATTCTCAGCAACGATGCCACCACAAATTCGTAAAATCGCAGATCGTTTCATGACGACTCCGACACACATCAAAGTCAAAGCAAAAGAAATGACAGTTGAAAACATCGACCAGTCATTCATCGAATTGAAAGAAAGCCAAAAATTCGACGTTCTTTGCCGTTTGATCGACACGGATTCTCCGGAACTCTCAATCATCTTCGGTCGTACGAAAAAACGTGTTGACGAAATGACTGAAGGTTTGATCCAACGTGGATACACAGCTGACGGTTTACACGGTGACTTAACACAAGCAAAACGTGACCAAGTCATCCGTCGTTTCAAAAAAGGAACGATTGATATCCTCGTCGCGACAGACGTTGCAGCACGTGGTCTTGACATCTCTGGTGTCACACACGTCTACAACTTCGACGTCCCACAAGATCCAGAGAGCTATGTTCACCGGATCGGTCGTACGGGTCGTGCTGGTAAAACAGGATCGGCTGTCACATTCGTTACACCACGTGAATTCGGTCAAATCAAAACAATCGAACGTGTCACGAACAAAAAAATGTCACGTCGTCATGCACCAACACTTGATGAAATCTTAGAAGGCAACTTGAAGCTTGCTGCACAAGAACTCATCAAACGCGTTGAAGCAAAAGACTCAAAAGAATATACGACACTTGCACAAGAACTCTTAGAAGAGTACGAAGCAGTGGAACTTCTTTCAGCAGCACTTAAAGGATTGACGAAAGAGCCGGATGCAACACCAGTCCAAATCTCTTCAATCGAACCAATCCGCGTGAAACGTTTCGGTAGCAACGGTGGTGGAAACCGTCGTCCTTACGGAAACAAAGGTGGAAGTGGAAGCGGCAACCGCAGTGGCGGATACCGTGGAAACAACCCACGCGGTGGCGAGCGTCGTGAAGGTGGTCGTTCATCTTCTTCATCAGATCGTCGTGAAGGCGGTTATGCTGGACGTAGCAACCGTAGCGAAAGCGATCGTAACCGTGGTGGACGTAAACCACGTTTTGAAAAGTAAACGATTCGAACCGATTTGTCACAGACAAGTCGGTTCTTTTTTATGATTTATCTGAGCGGTCATGATAAAATGAGCCATGAACGATAGGGAGAGGGCTGAATCATTCGTGTATACCATTTATGTAGCAGCATCCGTCTGTCTCGTTGCACTGATCGTCGCGACGAAAAAGATTTGTGAGCGGACGACAAAAGGACATTTTCGTTATATTCCGTTGGCGACCTTATTATTTGGCGGCATCATCTTTCTTGTGCTAGCCATCGGTAAGGGAGGAGCCGTCGGAATCCAATACGGTGTCCTGAGTATCATCTACTTGACGGCGACATTCGGTGTGTACTTGTATATCGCATTGCGGAAAGATACGACGTTATCGTAAAACAGGGGCTCTCTCGTTACAGAGAGGCTCTTTTTTTGTTAAGATAGAACAAGAGTACAAGGGGGGAATAGAATGGATGCATTAGATGTCATCGTTCATCCCGAAGAGATAGAGGCATGGTTTCAACCGATCGTAGGCGCTGCCCCTTTTAAGGTGGAAGGGTATGAAATCCAGTCCCATTTTCGTGGAGAACCGTTAAAACCATTTTTTCAGGAAGACGATGTTCCAATCGAGTATCAACTCGAAGTCATGGGGCATGTCGTCCGTCAAGCATTCCAAAAAGTACCCTCCGATGCACAAGCGTTTATTCTGATCCGTTGTCGTCCAGCTTGGCTGTTTGAAAACGGTGGGGAGGACTTCTTGCATGTCTTACGGACGGTCGACTCGTCGTTTCCAAAAGAGCGGATGTACGTTACTTTGACGGATGTCCAAGTCGATGATTTTGACCGTCTGGGTCGGATCGTCGCGTATTACCAGAACTCTGGACTGAAGGTAGCGCTGGACCGTGCGGAAGCAACGAGTCTTGAACGTGTCTTTTCGATGTCGCCGGATATGTTGATCGTCGATTTATCCTCCATGATTGAAAAAAAGACCGTCTCAGCGTCGTATCCACATCTCTTACAGACGATGGAGCATCTTTGCGACCAGCTTGGAGCGCCACTTTTGTATAAGAATATCAGTCATCTCGGTCAACTTCGGTATGCGTGGCAACACGGAGGACGTTACTACATGGGGAATCTACTTGGAGAAGCATCACCTGAATGGGTCATGACCTGTCCTGGTATGGAAGTGTTGATCCATGAAGTCCCGATGTTTTATAAATATGATCGCGAGCAGATGAATCGCTTGTTTCAGCTAGAGCAAGACTGGACGGTTCGATTTAATGAAGATTGTCAGTCCTTGAAGCCGGAGCAAGATCTCGATCAATGGTTGTTGACGCTCGCCCGGAAGATGGAGCCGGAGTTCATCCGGTTTTATATCACGGACGCGAATGGCTTCCAACAGTCTTCAAACGTCAGTAAAAAGAGTGGGGAGTGGAAACTGTATTCCTTCTACAAAGGATACAACTGGAGTTTCCGTCCTTATTTCATTCGGACGACGGTAGCGATGGAGCGACGACATAGTGGATATTTGTCTGAACGGTACGTCGACTTCAGCTCGAGTGAACAAACGCGGACATTTAGTATGCCGCTCAGTAATGGGATGTTCTTATTTGCGGATATCTCTGCAGATTATCTATATCAAGAACGATTGAGTGAATGAGGAGGAAATGAAAGTGTTAGATTATGATTACGAGGCATTACGAGAAATTGGACGAATCGTCGCCATGGCACGCGATGAGATGGCAGATGCTGTCAAACCGGGAATCACGACGAAGGAACTCGATGACATCGGAGCACGCATCCTGAAGGAACAGGGAGCAGAGTCTGCTCCAATCGTCATGTACGATTTCCCAGGAGCGACATGTATCAGTGTCAATGATATCGCCGCACACGGTATCCCAGGGAAGTATGTCATTCAAGAAGGTGATATCGTCAATGTCGATGTCTCGGCTGTGAAGAACGGTTACTACTCGGACACAGGGAAGACGGTCATCGCAGGAGAAGCAAAACGTCCGGAAGATGTCCGACTCGTTGAAGTGTCATTGACGGCGCTTGAGAAAGGTCTTGAAAAAGTCAAAGCCGGAACGAAGGTCAACCAGATTGGAAAAGCAATCTATGCCGAAACACGTAAGAGCGGTTTCACGGTCATCCGTAACTTAGCGGGACATGGTCTCGGTAAGACACTTCATGGTGAGCCAGAATCCATCTCGAACTACTTCAACCGTGAAGAAAACGATCTGTTGAAAGAAGGACAAGTCATCGCTGTCGAGACGTTTATTTCAACAGGAGATGAGTTCTGTATCGAAGATGAGCGGGACGGTTGGACGTTGTACACACCAAACCGGAGCCTTGTCTCACAATTCGAGCACACCGTCGTCGTCTTGAAGGACGGGTATGAGATTTTGACAAAAGTTGAAGGCAAAGAATCGTTCTAAGAAAAGCGAACGTCATAAAACACGAGAAGAGGCAATGGAAGTCAATCCATTGCTTCTTTTTCGTCGTGGTGTCCTTGTTACAAAGTAATCCGGGACGTTGCCAATTTGTTCAACTGTGATTTGGATACGGCTGGAGCAGAATACCGTATGTGTCCTTGTTCGACATGATACGGGGTCTCAAGCAAATCTTCTTCGAAATAATCGGCAGTACTTGCCATATCGATCGGATAAGCGAGTCCCGGAAGTGTTGCGAAAGCAAGGGTCTGGCGACGCCCGATTCCGCTCTCGAACATCCCCCCGAGCCAGTAAGGCGCTTTTTGTCGAAGGGATAGGGCATTCGTCAGTCCACCGACGCGTGCCGGCTTGATGTTCAGAATCTGACCGGCGTGCAGCGTCTTCATCAACTGGGCATCCGCTGGAGCGACGATGGATTCATCGAGACAAATCGGTGTCTGCAAGAGTCTAGCAAGTCGTTGATGCCCGGACCAATCCGACGCTGCGAGCGGTTGTTCCATCATAACGAGACCAAATGAATCCCACTTTTGTAATAGAGGGAAGTCCGCTTCAGTGAAGCTACCGTTGGCGTCAAACATCAAGGGCGCCTCAGGGAAAGCGGTGCGAACCTGCTCAAGAACAGCGGTATCCGTCGGGGCGAGCTTCAGCTTGATCCGTCCATAGCCGGAGGCGAGCGCTTGTCCGACAGCTTCGACGGTCTGCGTTGCGGAAGCCCGTCCGAGTGCTTTCCCGCAAGGTACGAGGGATGATTCATCACCTCCGAGATACGTGGCGAGCGATTGCCCGGCAGCTGATGCGAATAACTCGTAGACTGCACCTTCGAACATCGCCTTTGCCATCGGATTACCTTGCACGATGCGGAAACGATCCGTAACGTCTGCTGGATGATGGAGCGGTTGTTCAAGTAACCGATACAGCAGCGGAGCAATTCCTTGGAGGGAGTGCTGTGTTTCCGATGTATACCACGGTGTATCGAACGCGACACCTTCCCCGTAACCGATTCGTCCTTCCGAATCAATCAGACGCAAAATCGTCGTCCGGCGTACCGTCAGCGTCGAGAGTGCGGTTTGCATCGGACGACGAAAGACGAGCGGAACATCGAACAGTTCGGCAGACCGGAGCGTGATGCTCATAATGACTCCTTTAGTTGCTTCCGCAATAGTTTACCGTTCGCATTGCGTGGCAGCGCACTATGATAGATATAATCAACCGGACATTTATATTTAGCGAGCAATTGACTGATCTCGTTGCGGACCATGACTTCATCGAGTGTACTGACGATGAAGGCGACCGGAACCTGTCCCCATTTAGCATCAAATCGTCCGACGACACCTGCTTCCTGAATCCCATCAATCGAGAGAAGTGCTGATTCGACTTCAGCTGGATAAATGTTTTCCCCACCTGAGATGATGAGGTCGCTTCGACGATCGAGAACATAGAGGTATCCGTCGGCGTCCAGACGTCCTAAGTCACCAGTCTTGAAAAAACCGTCTGCCGTAAAGGCGTCTGCCGTTTTCTCTTCCTCATGAAAATAGCCTTTCATGATCGTCGGTCCTTTGACTTCGATTTCTTGATGACGAGTAATGCGAATTTGTGTCGGATGAATTGCTTGTCCGGCAGATCCGATTTTTCGTAAGGCATCCTCAGGCAAGAGAGTTGCAATTTGTGACGCGGTTTCCGTCATCCCGTATGTCTGCATGACCGGGATATTGCGGTCGAGTGCACGCGTCAGAATCGGTAATGGTACAGGACCGCCTCCTGTCAGTACGACGCGAAGTGCGTGGCGACGTAGTCCGGCTTCAAGCAGTCGATCAAGCATGACCGAGACGAGTGAGACGTGGGTGATCTTTTCTGTCGTAATCCAGTGCAAGGCGCGTTCTGGCGAAAAATGTGGCTCAAGAATGATCGGTACTCCATAGATGACTGCCCGATAGACGACAGCTAATCCGCTCATATGGAACAGTGGT
Source organism: uncultured Exiguobacterium sp. (assembly GCF_964277885.1). Taxonomy (NCBI): domain Bacteria; kingdom Bacillati; phylum Bacillota; class Bacilli; order Caryophanales; genus Exiguobacterium; species uncultured Exiguobacterium sp. Next base: position 185,417 of record NZ_CAXYJR010000002.1, read on the forward strand.
GTGACGATCAAAAAACGATCCTCTGGCAGTGATCCGATATGACGCGCGGCGTTCGTCGCACTTGAGAAATGATTCAACATCGTCTGTTCGACAGCTTTCGGGTGTCCGGTCGTACCACTCGTAAAGAGCATTGATTGGACGTATTGCTTGGGCATATGGCGTATTAACAGGTCAGGGGCTTCTTTTTCATAAGAGAAAGCCCGACATGGAATCGTGGTATCGAGTGTCCGGTCCGTTACGACGAGTCGCACATCCGCCTGCTTAAATTGGCGTAATACTTCTGTCTGCGTCAAACGTGTGTTGATCGGAACGACGGTCAGTTCGAGCAATTGAGCAGCGTGAAGAGCAACAATATACTGTGCACTCGAGGGACCGTAAAGGGCGATCCGGTCTCCGCGTGTTACGATCGTCGCCCAAGTACTTGCTAAGCGATGCGCGCGTACATATAGTTCAGACCATGACCAGCGCTCTGTTTCCGTAATGAGCGCGATGTCATCCGGTTGCTCTTTTGCCCGTGTATAGATCCAAGGATACAAAATAGTCACTTCCTTTATGATGAATATACGAAAAAGGTTCAATGTCAGAAGACGATTGAACCTTTTTTTCATTATGGGAAACGCGGGAACTGTCCGAAGTCAGGATTGCGTTTTTCTTTGAACGCATCGCGTCCTTCTTTTGCTTCGTCTGTTGTATAGTACAGCAACGTAGCGTCTCCAGCGAGTTGCTGAATCCCTGCAAGACCATCTGAATCGGCGTTGAATGCCGCTTTGAGGAAACGAAGAGCCGTTGGCGAATGTTGAAGGATTTCAGCACACCATTGAATCGTTTCTTGCTCGAGATCTGCGAGTGGAACGACCGTATTGACGAGTCCCATATCAAGTGCTTGCTGTGCGTCATATTGACGGCAGAGGTACCAGATTTCACGCGCTTTCTTGTGTCCAACAACGCGTGCGAGGTAACCAGAACCATATCCAGCATCGAATGAACCGACTTTTGGACCTGTTTGTCCGAAGCGAGCGTTGTCCGCAGCGATTGTCAAGTCACACACGAGGTGAAGGACATGTCCGCCGCCAATCGCATAACCTGCGACCATTGCGATGACTGGTTTCGGGATAACACGAATCAAACGTTGAAGATCAAGGACGTTCAAGCGTGGAATTTCGTCGTCGCCGACATATCCACCATGTCCACGTACCTTTTGGTCTCCACCAGAACAGAATGCGAGATCGCCTTCACCTGTTAAGATGATGACGCCAACGTTTTGATCGTCACGTGCGCGTGAAAATGCGTCGATGAGTTCGTGGACCGTGTGTGGTCGGAACGCGTTGCGAACTTCTGGACGGTTGATCGTGATTTTCGCGATCCCGTTCCATTGTTCATATTTGATGTCTTCATAGCTACGGGCTGATACCCATTCCGGAGCGTATTTCATGTGAATTCCCCCAATATGTTAGTGATGAATAAGTAGATTCTCTACCATTGTAACAAACTTTTGCGGTTGGTCGATATGTGGGGCGTGCGAAGCATGCAAAATCACGTGAATTTTTTCAGGTGACGCCGCGCGTGAAGCGATGGCACGGAATTTTTCATCCTCTTCCCCGACGATCCAATCAATCTTTTTCGGAAGACATGACCAAAGAGAGGGCATGCTCCCTGTACCTTGTGCTCGAAGCGAAGCGCTCAGACCTTCAACTGTTTGGGACAGGCGCTCCTGACGCAGTCGCGTACGTTGCGATTCCGGGAGAAAGGCTTGGGGTTTAAACAGTCCAAGTGTCTCCCAGTGATCGATGAAAGCTTCGAGTCCGCCCTTTTCGAGTCGCTCTGCTAACTTTCGATCGGATGTACGACGTACTTTTCGCTCGATTGCCGTCTGGATACCGGGTGTCGTACTAACAGCGATCGTCCGAGCGATTTGCTCAGAGACGACGCTCAGCATTAAGGCGATTCGTCCGCCCATCGAATACCCGAGGATGATCCATTGTTCGGAGCGGGTAGCGAGCAGCGCTTCAAGATCCTTGACCTGTTGCGTCAAACGCATTCGTTGCTCAGGTGCCGGTGTCGTTTTTCCATGCCCCATCAAATCAAGACGGTAGACGGTGAAGTGAGTCGATAAATGCTCACTTAGCATGTCCCACGTCGAGAGGGAGCCTGTAAAACCATGGAGCAGTAGGAGTGGTGGACCATCGCCTTCGATTTTCACGTTATAAGGATGACCGCGTAAAATCATCGGAACACCTCGGCTAGCGCTTGATTCGTCACGTCCCAAATCGAACGATGCATTTGTACGTTCTCTGTTCGTGTCGTCTTGACTTCAAGAATCCGAGTGACGTTCGTCTCTTCTGCAAGTGCTTGACGTAATGCAGCAATCGAATCGATCGCCTGGTACGTCACACCGTATCCGGAAGCGAGGGAAGCGAAGTCGAGATGCTGTGGTGTACCGAAGAGTGGCTCGAACACTGCTTGCTCGAGTTGTTGTTGTGGTAAAAAGCTAAAGATGCCGCCACCCGCATTGTTGATGAGAATGATCGTTAACGGAAGTGTCCGCGCTGTCATCAGACCGTTAATATCGTGAATGAACGCCAAGTCACCAACAAGTAAATAGCGATGTGTGGCGTCAAACGTTGCTCCTAGAGCGCTTGAGAGAATGCCGTCAATTCCGTTCGCACCTCGGTTCGCGAGTAGACGAAGCGGTGTGCCTGTCGGTAGGAACGTATCGACATCCCGGATCGGCATGCTGTTTGAAACGAAGAGACTTCCGTCCTGTAACGTCGTCAACGCGCGGACGACGTTATACTCCGTCATCTCCTCTTGATCAATCGTCGTAAAGGCGTCAGAGACAAGTCGCTCAGCCTGCTGTAACAGATTGAGATACATAGGGTCATGCGGAACTGGTTGATGATGTTCGAGTTGTCGCGCGTGACCAATTACGAAGTCCGAATGGAGTTGCGGGTCACGCCAATTTCCTGGATGACCGACGACCGTTGTCGGAATATCCCGAGACCAAAGCAGATAAGGTTTTGAAGTTGGCATGGCGCCGAAACGAACGATTCGATCCGGTCGGACGTGCTGAGCGGTAGCTGGATGTTTGAGCCATGTATCGTAATAGGCAAAAACGTGAGCATCTTGCGATTGTCGTCCTTGACTGAGCGGATCTGCTAACACTGGAATCCCGGCTTGTTTTGCATACGAGATGACAATTTGGCTGTCCGCCGCAGTAAGTTGAGGTCCAAGTACAAAAAGAAGACGTTCTTCTTGAAGTGCGGTCGCTAAAGCGTTGTTTACGCCCGGTGTCGGTTCAGGTAAAACGCCGACCGAGCGCCCTGTCCGTAAAAGATCGAGTTCCGGTACGAGGGGTTCACGTAACGGGACATTGATTTGAACCGGTCCTACTGGTTCCGTCAGGGAGAGTAAGGTCGCGCGTTGCGCGACATGAGCGACGTAAGGAAGACTTGCTTCTTCTGCTAATGGAAGATCAAACGCATGTCGAACCTGCTTACCGTACAGTCCGACTTGATCGATGGCTTGCGGGGCCCCGACATTCCGTAACTCATGTGGACGATCGGCAGTCAAGACGATCAACGGAAGTTCAAAGATGTTCGCTTCGGTCACTGCTGAATAATAGTTCGTCGCAGCGGTACCGCTTGTACAAATCAACGCAACGGGACGAACGTGTTCTTCCGTCCGTGTTAGACCTAAAGCAAAAAAACTAGCCGACCGTTCGTCAACAAGGACGTGGGTACGGCTAGAAGGATGCAGAAAAGCTGCAATAGCGAGTGGTGTCGACCGGGAACCGGGACTGATGACGAAGTCCCGGACACCAGAAGCGACGAGCGTATCGATTAACGTGTGCATCCACTTAGTCAACATAAATATCATCCTTTTCAATCGAACCGATGTGTCCAAGTGCTTGCACCATCGGTGATAGTTTAGTTTCCGTCTCTGCTAGTTCGCTGTCGAGGTGAGAACCTTCGACAAGACCACAACCGGCATAAAGAATGACAGCCCGTTCTGTAAACAATCCAGATCGAATGGCAACGATGAATTCCCCATCATCCTGTCCGTTCATCCAACCGACGGGTGAACCGTACCAACCCCGTTCGAACGTTTCGATCTCTTGGATCGCATCAACCGCCAACTGCTTTGGTTCGCCACCAAGTGCCGGTGTCGGATGCAGTTTTTCAATCAGTTGAAATAACGTGACGTCTGCTTTTAAACGCGCCGTAATCGGTGTATAGAGATGTTGGATGTGACGATTCTTTAAGAGAATCGGCGTATCCGGACAATCCAGTTGCTCTGAAAAAGCAGATAACGTCCGTTCGATTGAATCAGCGACGATTCCGTGCTCCATCCGGTTCTTTTGATCTTGTAATAACGATTGACCGAGTGCCTCATCCATCTCATCCGTCGCGTGGCGTGGTGCAGAACCGGCGACGGCCGCTGTCTCAAGACGACGTCCACGTTTTGAGACGAGTCGTTCCGGTGTGGCTCCGATGAAGGCTTCTTCCGGATTCGGCTGGAAGCAGAAGACATAGCTACCGGGCTGCGTATCTTCGAGTTCAGCGACGACAGCGGCTACATCAAGTGGACGGTCCAGTTCATAGACGACTTCCCGCGCCAAAACGATTTTTTCAAGTGTCGTCTCCAAGTAGTGCATCGCTTGTTGAAACGAAGCTTCGAAGGCTTCATTTCCATCCCGGGATAGCCGTAAACGCGTGACACCTGTTGAGGTCGGTGTTTGCGGTTGATTAACTTTGGCGAAATCAAGTGCGAGCTGATTTAAGATCGAATCAACTTGATCCATCGGTTCAACACGAGCGAAAATCGTCACGCGTGTCTTACCATCTTGCTCTAAAAATAAAAACTTCGGAATCGTCATCGAAGCGTCTCCAAAGGAGGACCAGCGATAATCCGGTTGGTTCAGTTCGGCGAAAGAGAATCCGCTGAACGCAAATAGATCATGACCGACATGGTCGTGATTCAAGTTTGCCCATTGCGATTGAATTCGTAAAAAACGATCCGTTCCTGAAGCCTGAAGTTGTTGTACGATGCCAAACCCGATGGCCCGCATCGAGCGATCAGGTGTCGCGAAATAAAATCGTTCCTCGATACCCTGTTCGAGGGAACGCATGTCAGTTGCTTCGATTTCCCATGAATACGAAGCGAGTATAGGTCGTTGTGAGGCATTCGCCTGACTGACGGCCTGTTCGATACACTGTTTTAGCTCTTGTTGAGCGTAAGCCATACCGCTCATTGCCCCCTAGTCTGTAGATACTGTGATATGTTTCACTTAATCTAAGTGTAAACTTTTTGCGGAGAAAAAAGAAGGAATAAGCTATCTTGGATTGAACATTGACAGCAAAAAACGAAACCCGATACACTTAGACAGGAAAGGGGTTATTATATGAATAAATCAATCGCTGTCTATTGGCGAATGACACGACCGCATACACTGACAGCAAGTTTTGTTCCGGTCGTCGTCGGTACGGCAGTTGTCGCACCACGCGTGGAATCGATACGCTTGGATTTGTTCGTGGCGATGTTGATCGCATCGATGTTGATTCAAATTGCAACGAATCTGTTCAATGAATACTACGATTACAAGCGTGGTTTAGATACAGAGGAATCGGTCGGAATCGGTGGATCAATCGTACGTGACGGATTCAAACCGGGTACGATTCTAGCGTTCGCACTTACATTGTACGGCATCTCCGCCTTACTCGGTGTGTATCTGTGCATCGAGACTTCGTGGTGGTTGCTTGTCGTAGGACTCATCTCGATGTTCGTCGGATATATTTACACAGGAGGACCATTACCGATCGCTTATACACCGTTCGGAGAAGTTGTTGCCGGCTTTTTCATGGGGTATATCATCATCGCGATCTCCGCATACTTGCAAATTGGTTATGTTCCGACAGAAGCCGTTGCGATTTCGGTACCAGTCGCTATCTTGATCGGCTCAATTCTACTTGCGAACAACATTCGGGACTTGGATAATGACAAGGTCAACGGGCGAAAAACGATTGCCTGTCTTGTCGGACATCGTCGTGCCGTGTACGTCTTGATCGGATTTTTTGCGGCAGCTATTTTGTCACTCATCATTGCTGTACTGGCATTCGAAGTCTCTTGGTTTGCGTTACTCGCGTTGTTGAGTATTCCGCTCATGATTAAAGCGGTTCGTCTCTTCTGGGAAGACTTGCCACCGGAAAAACTGATGCCTGGTATGGCACAAACCGGTAAAGTAAATACGATTTTCGGATTATTGCTCGCAATCAGTCTCGTGATCGCGAATATCTAAATCGAATCAAAACAGCAGGCGATTCGCCTGCTGTTTTTTCATATGAAGATAGAGATTAGAAAAAAGTGCTTCGGTTGTCACTGATTTAAAATTTTACTATAATTGAAGCAATGTGCCTGAAAGATCAATTTAAGGATCGGGAATCAGGAAATATGGTTAGAGGTGGAACTGGAATGAATAAAATCGCGGTAATCGGAAAAGTATTCGTCGACATAAAAGGAACTTCGTTCGCTCCTTTGCATAAGGATGCGAAAAACGTAGGAGACATCACGTTTTCGAATGGAGGAACAGGACGCAACGTAGCACAAAACCTAGCCGTCCTCGGGAATGAAGTTCGCTTTATCTCGACGGTTACGAATGACCAGATTGGCGTTGGGGTACTCGATGAGCTGAAATCTTACGGTGCGAACGTGGATCATGTCGAAATGTTAGAAGATCATGGAATGGGCATGTGGTTAGCCGTCATGGATAACGAAGGTGATTTGCAAACATCGATCTCGAAACAACCGGATGCGAAGTTGCTCGAAGAGGCGATTTTACGTCAATCGGTCTATGCACTCGATGGAGTCGATGCTGTTGCGATCGATCTTGATTTGTCCGTTACGGTCTTAGAACGTTTGATTCATCTATGTCGCAAAATGGAGTTGCCGTTGTTTGGTGTTTGCGGTCACTTGAGCGTCATCGAACGCAATCGTCATCTGCTACAAGGGTTCACTGGATTCATTTGTAGCCGAGAAGAGGCGGAAATTCTGTCTGATCTGTCAATCGTAACGGTTGAAGATGCGATTCATGTAGCAAATGAGCTAGCGAAAAAAGGTGCTCCATTTACGGTCGTGACGATGAGTGAACTAGGTGCGGTCTACGTTGATCGCCGTACGGCGACATCAGGTCACGTCGGAACGAAAAAAGTAAAAGTCGTCGACTCAACGGGAGCAGGCGATTCCTTCTTCTCTGCTGTTCTATCTGAATTGACACAAGATAAGTCAGCAGAAGAGGCATTAAAGCTTGGCATGAAGGTCGCGGCAGAAGTCATTGCTTCGACAGAAAACGGATTAGTTCCGGAAATGCTGGATGCCATTCGATGAATTCATTTTAAAAAAAGGGGGTGGCGTCATGCCGATTCAACGAAGTGCGATCATTTTACGAAACGAACAGGATGAAATTGCGTTGATCCGACGGGATAAATCGAACGAAACATATTATGTTTTTCCGGGTGGTGGAAAAGATGATGGAGAATCGCTAGAAGAGACAGCGATTCGTGAAGCACATGAAGAACTTGGTGTCGACGTGGAGTTGACCGGCATCGCTGCTATCGTCCGTTTTAATGGATTCGATAACCCTTATTTTTGGGCGAAAACAATTGGCGGTCGGTTTGGCACGGGTACGGGTGAAGAATTCGAAGAGGAGGGATCGGGTTATACACCGGTCTGGATCAAGCGATCCGAGTTGCCTTCATTACCGATTCGTCCACCGTCACTTGCCAAACAGCTGGCAGAAATGACAGAACCGTTCTATGAATTGATCCTTTCTGAAAACGAATGAGGTTTTAGTTGAAATAAAATGGGAAAAGTATATTAAAACAATGAGGTGGTCGTTGACTGCCTCTTTTTCATGAAGGAGAGATGACGATGGCGCATTCACGCGACCCAAAAGGGCTTGCCCTGAACTTAAAGCAGCGAATGTCCGATCATAACATCACGGATTATGCAGGGACACTCGCTTATTACTGGTTTTTATCCATTTTCCCAGGCATCATTTTCGTCATTTCCGTCTTATCGTTCTTTGATATTGATCGTCAGACGCTTGAGTCGCAAATCCGCGACTTAGCGCCGGGTGGAGCCGTCAATACATTCACCGACACGATTTTCCAAGCCATCAAGGAACCACAAGGTGGATTATTATCGATTGGTGCGATTCTTGCCATCTGGTCCGCTTCGAAAGGCGTCGATCGTTTAATCACGACGGCGAACCACGCTTATGGTGACTTTTCGCCCCGAGGTTTCGTCGCAGCGCGTGGGATTGCCTTGTTACTCACAATCGTTCTTGGAATCGGGATGTTGTTGTTGATCGTCCTGAACGTTCTGGGCGGTCCGATCATCACGTATCTTGCGAATTTCGTCCTGCCGATCGACATGGGACAAAAAGTCTTACTGACCGTCTTGCGATACGTCGTGTCGACGATTCTGTTAATTGGTATCTTATCGATCTTTTACCGCGTCGCTCCAAAGCGTCCGATTACGTTTAAAGAGGCAATTCCGGGAGCAGTTTTTGGTGTTATCGTCTGGCAATTGTTATCGGTCGGGTTCGGATTTTACGTCTCGAACTTCTCGAACTACAATCAAACGTACGGTTCGCTCGGTAGTGTCGTCATCTTGTTATTGTGGCTTTACTTCACAGGGTTGATTATCTTACTCGGTTCTGAATTGAACGCATCATGGGAACGATTCATGAAAAAAGCAGATCCGAAGAAGATGGAGGAGAAACGCTTGAAGGAACAAGCGGAACTCGATGCGATTCCAACGAACACGTTCGGATGAAGATACGAAAAAACGTCTGATTGCCATGCGGCAGTCAGACGTTTTTTGATGGTTAAGCGGCTAAACGTTTTTCAGATGAACGCTGTGGAAGACTTGGTAAAGCATCCTGTTGAAGAAGACGTAAACCATTCAAGATGACAAGAATCGTTGATCCTTCGTGTCCGACGACAGCGAACGGCATGATCAAGAACTGTGACAAGTTCGATGCGATCAACAGGAGGATGACACCAATCGCCAGCGTGATGTTTTGTTTGACGATTCGGTTCATCTTCCGGGCTTTATGCACGGCATAGGCAAGGCGACCTAAGTCATTTTTCATCAAAACAACGTCAGCAGTCTCAAGCGCGGCATCGGTTCCTTCACCCATCGCAATCCCGACATGTGCTAATGCAAGGGCTGGGGCATCGTTAATGCCGTCACCGACCATCGCGACGGTCCGACCTTCTGTTTGGTATTGTTTGATGTAGCGTACTTTATCTTCCGGTAGGCACTCAGCGACGAAGTCCGTCAATCCCGCCTCACGTGAGATGGCAGCTGCCGTGACCGGATTATCACCAGTTAACATGATCGTTGCGATGCCGAGATCATTTAAGGCGGCAATCGCTGTTTTGGCTTCCGGACGAATCGTATCACGTAACGCATAAAGCGCTACGATCTGTGTTCCATTGCTGACATAAACGATCGTATGCCCTTGTTCTTTCAATGACTGTTCGATTGCGACGAATGGATCGTCTAAACCATCGTGGAATGCCCGTTTACCGATACGATACGTGACACCATCGACGGTCGCTTCAATCCCGTATCCTGTCACATCTTTAAACGTTGACGGTTCGCGGACGTCGGTTTTTAAGTGATCGACGATCGCTTGTGCGAGCGGGTGGTTCGACTGTGCTTCGATGGAAGCGACCGCTTGTTCGACGGCTCGGACATCGATTCCTTCCGCATACCGACTTTCAGTGACGACCGGTTTACCCGTTGTCAGCGTCCCCGTTTTATCGAAGACGATCGTATCGACTTGTCCGAGCGTCTCGATGTGGGCGCCTCCTTTAAAAAGAACGCCATTTTTCGCAGATGCGGCAATTGCAGACAAAGCAGCAGGTGTAATCGACGCGACAAGGGCACAAGGTGAGGCGACGACGAGAAGAATCATCGCGCGATAAATACTTGTCTCAAATGTCCAACCAACGACGTAATGAGGGAGGACCATCATCAGTGCGACGACAAGCAATACGATTTTGACATAACGGCTTTCGAAACGTTCGATGAACTGAGCAGATGGAGACTGTTCACTTTGTGCGTTTTGGACCATATGAATGATCTTTTGGAACAACGACTCGTCAGCAGCTTTCGTCATCTCAATCGTCAAGACACCGTTCATGTTGACGGTCGAGTTATAGACGGTATCGCCCGTTTGTTTTTCAACCGGAATCGATTCTCCTGTAATCGATGCTTCTTCGATCGCCGCTTGACCACGGACGATGACACCATCAACCGGAATCCGCTCACCAGGACGAACATAGACGAGGTTACCGATCGCTAATTGTTCGATTCCGACGACTTCGAGTTGACCGTTTGCATTCAAACGTGTTGCTTCCTCCGGTTGTAAGGACATCAAGCTTTGCAAGGCACGTTCGTTCTTATTCATCGTATATGTTTCAAGGGCACCGGATAACGCAAAGATGAAGATGAGGATCGCACCTTCCATCCAGTAGCCGATGGCAGCCGCACCGATGGCAGCTAAAATCATCAACAATTCGACGTTCAACGTTTTTTCTTGATACGTCTCCGTCAATCCTTCCTTCGCTTTCGCATATCCTCCGATGACATATGCTGATAAGTACAACGTGACATAAACGGCAGACGCCGTATTGAATTTTTCGAGTCCGTAAGCAACTAAAATCAATATTCCGCTAAACAATGCTAGAATCAATTCGTGATGCTCATCCCAAGCATGACGGAATACGGAACGCTGTTGAACATCGGTAGTAGTGGAAGTCGTCATATTAAAACTCCTTTCAAAATGTAAATGAGAAATGAAATCATTATAGAAAGAGAATGAGAATGTGATGTATCAATGAGTTTAACTGATTGATAATGAGTTTCATTGTCTCTAGATTATAATTATTATTATCTGTAGGATTACTATACCATGCTTCAGTGAAAAGGAACAGGAAAGGAACTAGAAAGATGCAAAAAATTTTAACCCATCGGATTGGACTCGTCGTCTTTGCATTACTGACGACTTTTTTGTGGGGAAGTGCGTTTCCCTTCATTAAAAAAAGTTACGAATTACTACAGATCACATCTTCCGAATACGGAGAACAGCTGCTGTTCGCGAGCTATCGCTTCTTCTTGGCAGGTGTGCTGTTACTTGTCGTCAGTGTCCTCGTCTTCAAACAAACGATCACACTGAAGGAGCGGACCTATGCCTATAGTCGTCTTGGCTTCTTTTTGACGTTCTTGCAGTATGTCTTCTTTTATATCGGTCTATCTTTATCAACCGGCGTACAAGGATCAATCATTGCTGGATCGACTTCGTTCTTCCAGATGTTGCTGGCACATTTTCGATATGAAGACGATCGACTGAATCGATTTAAAGGACTCGCCTTATTCCTTGGATTCACAGGTGTCATCTTGGCCAACTGGCCACAAGGTGGGCAAGGTGTCTCGTTTGGAGTAGGAGAAGGATTATTGATCGCAGCAATGGTTTCCGGGGCGTTCGGTAACTTGATTGCCAAAGAATACTCGGCACGTTATCCGGTGGCACCGATGACTGGATGGGCGATGGTCATTGGATCAATCGGTCTCTTTATCGCAGGAGTCATTCTCGATGGTCACGTCGCACCATTCACCTTTTCAACGACAAGTGCTTGGATGCTCGTGTATCTTGCCTTCTTATCAGCGACTGGATTTACACTTTGGAACTTACTAATGAAATATAATCCAGTCAGTAAAGTGTCGTTGTTCATGTTCTTCGTACCGATCTATGGTGTCAGTTTATCGGCCTTGATTCTCGGCGAGACAATTCCGCCGCAAGCGTTGCTTGGGTTACTCTTCGTCGTCAGTGGTATCTTAGTCTCGACGTACCTTCCTGTATGGTTTCAAAAGCGAGGTTGACGAAGATTCAGAATCGTGCAAAAATAGTTTCAATCAAAGTAACTCCCAATCGTTCGTTGCTCAAGCCGACCCGTTCGGCTTTTTTCTGTACGGTCAAGTGAAGACCGATTCGGCCTTGTCTGAAAGGCTAGTGCGACTATAAAACGGAAGGAGATGAAAACGAATGGAACGGAATGAGATCGTTCGAAAGATCATTGCCACTCGTCGTCCACGTGATGAGTTTGCCCGGTTCGTCGTAACGTGCGTCAGTCAGCAGTTGAAGGAAACCCATGGAGATGTGGATGTGGAAATCATCGAGGCGGAGAGAGGTTACGATTCAGTGTGGTCAATCAACGGTCGAGAGGTCGTCGTGCTGCTCGAGACAGAAGAGCTGAAGCGTGCAAAAGAACAGCCGTATGCGATCGACGATAAGCTCTGGCGGAGTTTTCGGCAAGAAGGAATCGTGAAATAAAACAAAGGATCTTGCGCATCATTAGCGCAAGATCCTTTGTTTTAGATCCGGGATGATTCGTGACGTTTCGCGTATCGTAAGAGAAACGCAAGTGTCGCTAGAACCAGAACGAATAGACTGAAATAAAGCATAGCTGGAAGCAGAACGAACAAGCTGCCAGCAATCGGTCCAAGGATCGAACCAAGACTAAAGGCAATCCCTGCAAGCAAGTTGCCCGTCGGAAGAAGGTGTCGCGGTAACTGTTCCGTCATATAGGCGACACCGAGCGAGTACGTCGAGCCAAGTGCCATCCCGCTAATAGCAAAAATCGCGAATAACCAACCGTATCGTTCGAAGACGAAGCAAGCGATAAGGAAAGCAACGGAGCCAATCGAAAGAACGGTTACTAACGTCCGACGTTTTCCGAAGTGATCAGCAAGTCGTCCCAGTGGAAGCTGCATGATCAATGAGCTGACGACGAATGTCGTGATCAAGGTACTCGTCTCAGATAGACCGTACCCGTTACGCGTCGCAAAAACGGGAAAACTGGCATTCAGTGTGGCTTCGAGAAAACCATATGTAAAGCCAGGAAGTAACGTGAACCAAGCAGTTGATAGGACAAGTTTATACCGTGAGGCGGCGCTTTGCAGCTCCTCCGGCATGACAGATGACGGTTTTTCGTTCGGCATACGCGATAACAAGATCAGGACGATGACAGTCAATGTACCAGTCAACACGAATGGTAGCCAGTTGATGACATCGACGAGAGGTGCCGCAAGAGGACCAAGAGCAAAACCAAGACCGAATGCCATCCCGTATAGTGACATCGTTCGTCCTAACCGTTCATTTGGGGTAATGGACGTCACCCAAACCTGTGATCCATAGTGTAACGTCTGATCACCAAATCCGACGAGGAACCGTAAAATCATCCAAGCAATGACGCTTGGAAGAAGTGGAAATAAGAAAACCGCTACTGCAACAAGAGCGAGTCCAAACGAGATGACCGGAATATAACCACGTCGTCGTAGTGGACCTTCCATGAGAGGGGCGGCGACGATGACACCGATATAGAGAACGGCAGCGCTGAGACCGTTGATGAAAGCGGGGGTTCCTTGGCGTTCAAGTAAAATAGATAACAGTGGAATCAGCAGACCTTGCGTGAATCCGGAAATGAAGACGATCGATAAGATAAGAGCAAAACGACGTGACACAAGTAACGACGACCTTTCTTTTTTCTTTTAGCATAACACGCCCCGGTCTCCGAAAAGGGAGACCGGGGCGTGCTTCATTTATTTTCTTGTTCAAAACGTGTCGGACGCGGCATATGCAGCAGATGTTCGTCCCAGTCTGTCTGGTCAAAGACTTCATCATGTTCGATGCTGTGTGAAGCGCGAATACCAACCATCATGACGAACAAGACCATACTGAACGTACCGATGATTGCGACAATACCTACGAGCCATTCCATCCCGGTCACCCCTTTTTAGAAAACAGAATGTGTCTACTTTGTGACATTTTTCCCGGCATGGCTTCGTTTGAAACCTATTTTCCGTTCTTAAAGCCGACTCGATTGTTTTGTGAAATCAATCTCAGGGTAATAAGCGTTCTTCACAAGCGCGTTCGGTCCAAGGCATTGCACCGCAGGACAGTGACACGACAAGCTTTTATTCAGTTCCGTCTCTTGCCACTCGGCATACGCATCATTGAAGGATGTCTCATGAATCGTACCGAGCGAAGCAAGTTCGTCACCGAAATCCGTTACGATGATTTCACCATCAAAGATGTTGACGTTGAGACGAGAACGACCATCTGGGTCATTGCGGACCGATACGTTTTTCTCCTGACGCAAGCGACGGTGCAATTCTAAATCTGTCTCTTCCATCGAACAAGCGTAAAAAGGCAGTGTTCCGAATAACATCCAGACGTTTGGATCCCGAACGTCGAGCAGACGATGGATTCCGTCGCGGATTTCAGATAAGCTAGCTGCTTCGATCATTGACGCGAAGTCAGCGGGGTACATTGGATGCACCTCATGGCGGACGCAGCCCATATCGACGATTTCCTTATGGATGGCTTCAAGATGTGGCAACGTCCGTTTATTGATCATCGTCTCGGCAGACACGATGACACCTCGTGCATTCAGGACACGAGCATTCTCTTTCATCGTTTCAAATAGTTTCGTCCGTGCTTCACGTGATGGTTTTCGCTCCATCATCGCAAAACCACCATCGATGAAATCATCGGCTGTTCCCCAGTTATGTGAGATATGCAAAACATCTAGATAAGGAATGATTAATTCATAACGAGATAACGGAAGTGTTAAATTTGAGTTGATTTGGGTTTTAGCACCACGTTCGTGGGCATACTTAAGTAAAGGGACGACATATTCCTTGACGGATTTCATCGAGAGCATCGGTTCTCCGCCTGTGATGGAAAAGGCACGCAGGTGTTCGATTTCATCCAGACGTTGAATGAGTAGTTCGACTGGGATTTCAGGTGACTCGCTACTGGATAACATGTAACCGACGGCGCAATGTTCACAGCGCATGTTACACAGTTTTGTCGTCGTGACTTCGATGTTCGTCAAACGGACGGTGCCGTATTGTTCAATGTCACGATAAGCTTCCCACGGATCGTTTGCGATCGTGATGGGTGATGATTGTGGCATAGGTACTCCTCCTTTTTAGTGCTCCACCTCGTATCGTATGCTAAAATAACGTCGGAATCCAGCGGAAGAAAGGAAGTCTGAATAATGGGAAAAGCAAGAACTGATAAACTTGGTCAAATGAATGTGCTAAAATCAAGAATGCAGCTTCTCTGTCATACAATCGATTCACTCGATGAATCATCAGATATCGAAGATTTAGAACGACTGATCGTATCACTGGATCAACTCAAGGCGAAGGTCGTTCGATATGCGAAGGATATGAAAGAACAAGAAGAAACGAAAAAAGCGGTAGATTGAGACCGCTTTTTCATTTGCACAAACAGAAAGGATGAAATCGATGGCAACAAAAATCAAATTAAAGACTGGTGAGGTCCGTTCGGTCACGTGTCTACGGATGGGAATCAACGGTGAAGGAATCGCGACGCTCGAGCGACAAATCGTCTTCATCCCAGGACTACTCGTCGGGGAAACAGCACAAATCGAGATCACGGAAATTCATGCGAACTATGCGAATGCGAAAATCTTAAAGCGAGACGATCGTTCACCGGACCGCGTGACACCGCTTTGTCCGGTCTATAGTGTCTGTGGTGGCTGCCAATTACAACACATGAGTTACGACGGACAGTTGCGTTATAAGGAAGAGATGCTACGTAATGCTTTCTTGAAATCAACGAAATTGAACATCGAGAAGGCCGATATCCGTCCGACGATTGGTTCGAAAGAATGGGAATACCGCAATAAGTCACAATTCGTCGTCGGTAAACAAGGGAATGAAATCGTCAGCGGTCTCTATTCTGCGAATTCGAATCGTCTGGTCGCAATCGACGATTGTGTTGTCCAAAATAAGGACACGCTTCGTGTCAACCAAGCTGTCACGAAATTACTCAACGATTATAAAGTACCCGTTTACCATGCAGCAAAACAAGACGGTGTCATGCGCCATATCGTCGTCCGGACAGGAATCAAAACGGGTGAAATTCAAGTCGTGCTCGTTGCCTTTAAAGACGGCTTCCGTGATCTAGAGAGCTTATCGCGCGATATCATGGACATTCCAGGGGTCGTCTCGGTCGCATTGAACATCAATGATAAGTTGACGTCACGTGTCTTTGGAGAAGAGACGGAAGTCTTGCGTGGTGTCGAACGGATCGAAGAAGAGATGGGCGAGTTCACGTATCAATTATCCCCGCGTGCCTTCTTCCAGTTGAACCCGGAACAAGCAGAGCGGATGTATGAAGAGATTGCGCGTGCTGCTGCTTTGACAGGCGAAGAACGAGTCGTTGATGCATACGCAGGTGTCGGTTCGATCGGGCTTTGGATCGCTAAAGGAGCGAAAGAAGTCCGCGGTATGGAAATCATTGAAGAAGCTGTCGAAGATGCCAATGCGCACATGAAGCAATACGGATTCGACCATGCCCACTACGTCGTCGGTAAGGCCGAAGCGTGGATTCCACGTTGGGTCAAGGAAGGCTGGATTCCGGATGTCTTTATCGTCGACCCACCACGTTCAGGTTGCGATACACAATTGTTGAACGCGATGATTTCTTCTAAAGCTAAAAAAATCATCTATGTCTCGTGCAACCCGCAGACGCTTGCGCGTGATTGTGATCACTTGATGAAAGCAGGATACAAGGTGTCATACATCCAACCGTACGATATGTTCCCACAAACAGCGCACGTTGAAGCAATCGTCGTGCTCGAAAAGAAGAAAAAGAAAAAGTTCTAAGTAACAAGCCCGTATGCACTCCTTGAACGAGTGGACATACGGGCTTTTTATCATGTTTGCGAAGGATAACCGAACGTCGCGTCACATTCAGCGAAGCGTTCCTTCAACCGAGCAACACGGTCAGCGGGGAGTGGACCGCGCTCAATCAGTTGCTGATTCAACGCGAGATGTTCGGGTCGAGACGTGCCAATGATGGCCGTCGTGATTCCTGGTTCAAAGACTGTAAAACGAAGCGCAGTTTCAAGCCAACTGGATTCCTCGAGTGGATAAGCGAGTTGTTGCGCACGTTCCCAATATGGTTCGACATACTGTCCGACCGGACGCTCCGTGAAGCGCCACGGGGCGTTGCCGATCGGACGCTTGGCGATGACTCCGTGATCTAGAAGAGTGGGCAGGACTTCATCGACACGTTGATCAAACAGATTGAACGACGTTTGGAAACTGTCGAAGCGGTTCGTTTCGATCGCATATACTAAGTCTTCCCGATCGCCTGAATAGGCGATGACGCGGACTTTTCCAGCTTGTTTTGCTTGTTCAAGCGCGTCGATGACATCTCCTTGGGCGAGGATTTCTTGACTACAAGAATGTAAGTGTACGATGTCGAGATGATCCGTTTGCATCGTCTGTAAGGCTTGATCGATGCCACCACGGACGGCTTCAAAGGTCCAGTCCTGCGCACCGGGAACATCATAGCCGACTTTCGTCGACAGAATGACGTCGTGCCGACGATTCTTTAGAAATTGTCCGACGCGTTGCTCCGATAAGCCGTAGCCGCGTGCTGTATCGATCAGGTTGATGCCAAGATCACGTGCTTGTTCGAGTAAATAAACTGCTTCCCGGTCCGTCATCTGTTCTGCACCGATATGACCGGCTCCGAACCCAAGTGGGGATACGAGTAGGTCGGATGTTCCAAAACGTCTTAACTCCATGAACGATACTTCCTTTCAGACAGATGTAGTTTTATATTGATGATGTTCGTTTTTGTTGAATACGATAGATCAGATAACCAACGAGTGCAATGCCTGCAATTGACCATTGAACGATGGACGAGGATTGCATGAACTGATGGACGGCGAGCACTTCGACTAACATGGCTGGAATTTTTCCGATCGTACTCGCAGTCAGGAAAAGTAGGACGGAGATACCACTAGCAGCACTGATGATGTTGACGATGCCAGACGGGACGAACGGCAACAGTCGTAGTAATATGATCGTCCAAAACGCTTCATGTCCTTGTTGTGCTTGTAGTTTTTGTTGCAAACGAGCGAATCGATCGGGAAGTGGGCGACGAAGGGCATAGCGCAGTCCTTTTCGGTATAGTAGAAACGCACAAACCGCACCTAAGACTTCACCGATGAAGGAGAGCAATGTGCCCATCCATAGACCGAAATAGACGAGATTCGCAGCGGTGACGAACGTACTTGGTAGGACACCAAGCACACTGACGACGACACCGACCAAGACACTAACGAATGGAGCGAACGGTCCGAAGAGTTCAAATGTTTGGATGACATGTTGTTCCATTATTCGAATCCATCCTCTTCATCCGGAAGAAGCGGTAACTCGATGTGGACAGTCGTTCCTTCTCCAAGAACGGAGTCGAACCGGATCGTACCATCATGACGATCGATGATGTGTTTTGTGATCGCAAGACCAAGACCGGTTCCGCCATCTTTACGCGTCCGTGATTTATCGACACGGTAAAAACGTTTTGTCAGTCGATCAAGATGCTCTTCCGGAATGCCTTCTCCTTCGTCCCGGATAAGACAATGCGTCCGGTCGCCGATCGTTTCAGTCGATAAGAAAATCTGTTTACCAGGCGGTGTGTACCGTAAAGCGTTATCGAGTAAATTGCCGAAAACTTGCTCGAGGCGGTCCGTATCGCCTAAGACAATTTGATCCGGATCGAGATTCATCACGAACGTGACTCCTTTTGACTGGGCGATCGGTTCCATCCGGTAAATGACATCTTCAAGTACTTGACTGAAGACAAGTGGTTGTTTCGACATCGGATAGGAATCGCGTTCAAGTTGAGCGAGATCGAGCAGATCATTGACGAGACGTTGCAGACGCTCCGTTTCCCGCTCAATGATTTGGTAATACTGCGCACGCTTTTCTTCCTCGAGCGAATCATCCTGCATCATCTCCGTATAGCCACGAATGTAGGAGAGAGGTGTCCGCAATTCATGACTGACGTTCGCGAGGAACTCCTTCCGCTGCTCGTCGACCTCACCGAGCGATTCCGCCATCTTGTTCAATGTTTCTGCGAGTTCTCCGATTTCATCGTCCGATTGAATCGGAATCCGGTAATCAAAGTCACCTTGTGCATAAACAGTCGAGGCGCGCTTCATGTCGATCAACGGACGGATGATCGTATCTATGATTTGTCGTCCGAAGATGACGAGATTCAAGACGATCAGTCCGATCATGAAGAAGATCATCAGGCGGAGTGGGCGGAATGGTTCACTGATTTGACCAAGTTCTAAGTACAAGATCAGCGTACCGACCAGTCGATTGTTTTCGATGATCGGAAATCCAGTCATTAGAATGTCTGTTCCTTCAATCGGATGGGTCCGGCTCGAGACGACCGTCTCGCCATTACGAAGCTGTTCGATGTCCGCATTCGTCAAAAAACGGAGTCCTGCCGGATTTTTCTTCAGAAAATCGATGAAGAAGACTTTCGATTCCGTCAATTCATTCGTATAAGTCATCCCATCGTAAAAAGCACCAGATAAGCCTTCGGACTTGTAAATGTTGATTAGCTTTTCCCCTCGGTTCAATAAGATATCTTCTTGCGTCTGAAGATAGAACCGGTCGTAGAGATAAAACGTCAGCAGGACGAACAAAATGGCAGAAAAAACGCTCGTGAACCAAATCGTGATCCAGATCCGGCGCCGGATCGTATAACGCTTAATCATACTTCCTCGAATTTATAACCGATGCCCCAGACGGTTTGAATCGAGCCACCAGCTTCCCCGAGCTTTAAGCGAAGTGTTTTGATATGCGTATCGACCGTCCGTAAGTTACCGATATAATCCGCACCCCAAATTTGATCGAGCAACTGTTCACGGGAAAAGACCTTATCATTGTTTTGAGCGAACAGATGCAATAAATCAAATTCCTTGCGCGTCAGACTGACCGGTTTGCCGTTGACGTGGACACTCCGACTTTCCGTATCGAGTTCGAGCATACCAAGCGTTAGGGTAGCCGATTGATCAACCGTAAAGCGATGGGAACGACGAAGCGTCGCTTCGATGCGAGCAAGTAGTTCGCGTGGGCTGAACGGTTTTGTAATATAGTCATCAGCTCCGATTTTTAGACCGTGAATGCGATCGAGTTCGTCCGAACGTGCCGTCAGCATGATGATCGGAACGTTTGAGAACTCACGGATACGCATACATGCTGTTAAGCCGTCCATTTCCGGCATCATGACATCGAGTAGAACGAGATGGAATGTATTTTGTTGAATGAGATGGATTGCTTCTTGTCCGTTAGAAGCTGTCATCGTCGTGTAGTGTTCTTTTTCGAGATTCGAGACGAGAAGGTCACGCATTTGTGCTTCATCATCTACTACGAGAATGTTAAACGATTCTGGCATTAGTCTTCGCTCCATTTCCTGTAGAAGAAAGTGTTTCTTCCATAAAGATGAGTTTTCTTATTTATCATACCATTTCAAACTTTAGAAACGCATGTGTGGACACAAAAAAGCATGAGAGACAAGGCCCTCATGCTTCGAGTTGTTGGTGATCGTATAGTGTTTCGAGTTCCCGACCATGAATGTACATGTGGAAACTAGATTTTGAGACTTCATATAGCGTGAACTGTGTCTCGCCGGCATTCAATTGCTCAAGAAGCGCAGGGCGCAACTCATCCGCACAGAACGCATACGGCAATTTTTCAGCTGCTTTTTGTGACCGAATATTGCTTTTGCGAATTTTCATGAAGACACTCTCATATCCGAGCTCGAAGAACAGCTCAGAGAAGAAGGCTTCTTTCGCTAAATGATTGTATCCTTTACCATGATACGGTTTACCTAACCATGTACCGAGAAACCCATATTGTCCTTCGATATCGAGTAAACTAATCGTACCAATCGGTTGATCGAATTCATCTAGGATGGTACGTGATACGATTTCACCACGTTCTTCCTCTTCGATTGCCTGCTTTGTAGTAAACAGAAATTCATCAAAGTACCGTGTTTTTTGGCGGACGTACGGATATACGTCTTGATGCTGCATCAGTTCGAACAAATCAGCGCAGTCGCTCAGCTCCCGTTGCTTGAGCATACTTCCATTCCTCCTTTTAGGACCGCAAGAATGATTGTCGAAAGCTACCTGTCTGACTCGTTTGAACCGCGCATGGTATGCCTTCTTCAGTTGTCGGATAAGATAATATTACCTTCTTTTTTTAAAATTGCAAGAAAATAATTTTTGTGAAAAAAGATACAAAAACAAGATGTTTTCCGTAAGCGTCTAAAACCCCCGAAAGGTGCAAAAAACACCTAGCGGGGGTGAGATTAAGTCAAGTTCAGTTGAGCGTGTTCAAAAATGATTTTCCCGTCGATCATCGTCATGAGCGGCTTCGCTAAATAGTCGAGTGGGAAGTGACTCCACAGGACGAGATCCGCATCTTTTCCGATCTCGATCGATCCGACCCGATCGTCTACACCGAGCGAACGGGCTGGGTGAATCGTGATCGCGCGTAAGGCAACATCGACCGGTAGACCTTCTCGTGCGGCAAGACCAGCACAGAGGTTCAAGTACTGGACAGGCGTGTATGGATGATCGGTCGTAATCGAGATTTCAAGACCATGTTCGTGAAGAATCCGGTACGTTTCCCATGTCTTATTCTTCAGTTCGATTTTAGACTTTCGCGTAAAGGTTGGTCCGACCGTCACTTTTTCGATCGGTAATTGTTCCATCTCTTTTGCGACGAGATGACCTTCCGTACAATGTTCGATGCGTAAATCAAGATCAAACTCTTCCGCGAAACGAATGGCGGAAAGGATATCATCTGCTCGATGTGCGTGTACACGAAGCGGCATCTTGTGATCGAGGACCCGTTTGATCATTTGGTGGGCGAAGGTTTCAGAAACCGGTTGCGTCCGAACTTCAAGAAAGGCTTCGCGCAACATCCCCATGATGCCCATCCGTGTCAGTTCACCAGCACGACCAGCACTATGGACACGCTTCGGGTTTTCACCGAGTGCCACCTTCAGACCCGCATACTTTCGAAGAATCATATCATCGATGAACCGTCCGTATGTCTTGATGACACTCGTGACGCCGCCGATGATGTTCATGCTGCCTGGCATGACTTGAACGGTCGTGATACCATGTTGAACAGCTTCCTTAAAGCCTTCATCAAGCGGATAGACGCCATCAATGGCACGCAGATGAGGGGTCATCGCGAAAATCGTTTCATTCGCATCGTTTCCGACGGTTCCCGTACCTTCGTCATATAATCCGAGATGTGTATGGGCATCGATGAAACCAGGCAATAAAAAGTGACCTTCTGCTTCAATGACTTGATCGCTTTCTAAATGATCCAGTAATTCACCGACTTCAATGATTTTCCCATCACGAATGCGGATGTCCCCGTAAAAACTGTCCGAAGTAATCGGATAGATATGTGCATTTCGAATTAAGATATCCAAGTATCGTCCACCCCTGTACTAGTTTGAATGCTCGATTGCTCGTAGCGCATCCTTTAGTTCAGCATACCGAAACTTGTATCCGTTTTCGAGCGCTTTTTTCGGAACGACACGAGCTCCTTCTAGTACAATCGTACTCTTTTCACCGAGTGCGAGTTCTAACGCGAAGCGTGGCGCCGGGAGCCAGTGTGGGCGATGTAAGACTTTTCCGATCGTCTGTCCGAAACGCCGCATCGTCTCCGGATGAGGAGCAGTGATGTTCAGCGGTCCTTCGACTGTCGGGGTCTCAAGTGCGAATAGGAATAAATCGACTAAATCATCGATGTGGACCCAGGAGACCCACTGTTTTCCGTCGCCCATCGTTCCACCACCAAACAAGACATAGGGCAGGCGCATTAATGGGTAAGCGCCACCGGCTTTCGTTAGGACGACACCGATTCGTGGATGGACGAGTCGAATGCCAGCGTCAGCAATCGGACGGGCAAGGTCTTCCCACGCGACACAGACATGACTTAAGAAGTCAGCGGTCGGTGGAAGTGGTTGATCTTCGGAGAATGTTTGATGCCGATCTTGTCCGTAAATGCCAACCGCAGAAGCAGACAATACGACATTTGGCTTTTGATCGAGTGCTTCAACGATCCGAACGAGCTCCTTCGTCGTGCTGACGCGACTGTCGAGAATGACGCGTTTACGTTCATCCGTCCAACGTCCGTCGTTGATCGAAGCACCAGCCAGATGAATGAAGGCATCAACGCCCTCTAAGTGCTGTTCAGGTTTTGCGTCTTCAGTCATCCACTTGATATATGTGACATGCGCATCATTCGCTTTCGGATGACGCGTTAAGATAAAGATGTGATGTCCTTGCTCTAGCAAACGCTTCGTCAAGGCTTGACCAATCATACCGGTTCCACCGGTAATCGCAATGTTCATGTAATCCATCCTCCCTGAGATAAGTAAAAGTAGCTTCTTTCCATTTGTTCCCGTTCCATGGTTTCACTCAAACATAGACCTGCCTGTTCATGATATCGTAGAACTACCGAATCAGGTTAGGGGAGGGAACGACATGAAGATCAAACGAATCTCGACGCAGAAAAAGAACAGCGAACGATTCAATATCTATGTTGAGCGTGATGGTAAAGAGGAATATGCCTTTGCCGTAGACGTTGATATCTTAATTAAATACAATCTGCAACGCGATAAGGAACTCGATGACGACTTCGTCAAGGAAGTGTTGACGGCTGAAGAACAGCAAAAAGCGTATCGTCTCTCGTTAAATCATCTATCGTACCGCATGCGGGCGACGAGTGAAGTCGTCGCCTATTTAACAGAGAAAGAGACACCGGAGCATGCGATCAAACATGCGATCGAGCGCTTGACAGAGCAACGCTATCTGGATGATCAACAGTTCGCACTTGCTTATACGGCAACGAAAAAAGCGACGACACCACAAGGACCTGGACGGATTCGCCGCGACCTTGAGGCATTGAAGATATCGAAGACAGCGATTGATGAAGCGATCGTGACGTTTACGGATGAAGAAGAATACGAAAAAGTCCTGAAGTTTTTGCGGCAAAAGCAAAAAGAGCTGCAACGGCGTTCCGTGCGGGAACTGACGCAAAAGCTACAGATGACACTCATGCAACGCGGTTTCTCGTCCGACTTGATCAAGGCGGGTATCGAAGAGGTGTTCCGAGCTGAAGAAGGGGACGAAGAAGAACAAGCGGCCCTTTATCAAGCACGCAAGTATTATCCAAAATACCGGCAACTTGAACCGTTCGAACGCGAACAGAAAGTGAAGCAAGCGCTCGTCCGAAAAGGATTTCCATACGGTCTAGCGGCTCAAGTCCTCGAACAAGTCAAAGAAGAAGAGGCAGAATAATAAAAGCAAGACGAAAAATTGACAATTATCCGACAATTGTGCTATTCTACGCACAGACTAAGAAAAGGAGGAACCGTCTTATGAAAAAGCCAATTGGTTTCACTCATATCCAACAGCTGAATACGACGGAGACTCTTGAGCACGTATAAGTAATTCATTTCATGTGCGAGCAAGGGGATTCGTCTCCCGAGCGCGCAGACGAACAAGAATGGATCATGCCCATTTCAAGGCATACTGATTCTCGGACTGCATCCGGAAATCCGTATGCCTTTTTGCGTGCTCGGAAAAAGTACTTCATTTTACAGTAAAGGGGGGACCCTCATGCGTTTATTTAAGCAATTGAGTTGGTTTCTTAAAGAACACAAATCATCGTACCTCGTAGCAGTCGTCTTGTTGATCATCACCGGCTTCATCGATTTAACGCCACCGTGGCTGATTGGTAAGGTCATCGACGGTTTACGATCAGGATCGATGGACCGGACGACACTTTTGCAGTATGTCGGCGGATTAACGGTCATCTCCATTGTGTCCTTCATTTTGACGTATCAATGGTTAGCGAAATTATTTGGAACGGCCTTTTTATTAGAACGGACGCTGCGGAGCCGCTTCTTTACGCACTTATTAAAACTGACGCCGACATTCTATCAAAAGAATCGGACGGGAGACTTGATGGCGCTCGCGACGAACGATTTAAAGGCGGTCGAGCGGACAGCCGGATTTGGTGTCTTGACGCTCGTCGATTCGCTGAACATGACAGCGATCACGCTTGTCGTCATGGGTGTCGCGATCGATTGGAAGCTGACGCTTGCTGCCTTGTTACCGATGCCGCTTCTCGCCTACGCGATGAATAAGCTCGGAAGTCAAATTCACGGGCGTTTCATCACTGCCCAGGATTCATTCGGAACGATGAATGACCAGGTCGTCGAGTCGATTTCCGGACTGCGTGTCATCCGTTCGTTCGTACAAGAACCAGTCGATGTCAAACGGTTCGACGATGTCACGACGGATGTTTTTGAGAAAAATATGCACGTCGCAAAAATCGATGTCTTATTTGAACCGATCATCAAGCTGCTCGTCGGCTTCAGTTACTTGATCGGCTTATCGTTCGGGACATATCTCGTCTTTACGAACGACATCACGCTCGGACAATTAGTCGCCTTTAACATCTATCTCGGGATGCTGATCTGGCCGATGTATGCATTTGGTGAATTGATCAATGTCATCCAGCGCGGAACAGCAAGTCTTGACCGCTTAGAGGCAACGATGCGTGTCAAACCGTTGATTGCTTCGACACCACGGGAACACGTCGATCGCCCTGAACGGATCGAGATGATGGGTTTGACGTTTACGTATCCAGAGACAGCGCATCCGGTATTACGAGATTTGAATATGACGATCGAACAAGGATCAACGATCGGGATCGTCGGACCAACCGGATCCGGGAAAACGACGTTCTTGCGTCAATTCTTACGTGAGTATCCAATCGGACGGGACATGTTGACAGTCAACGGCATACCGTATGAAGATGTTGCGCTAGAGACGGTTCGCGGTTGGACGGGTTACGTCTCACAAGAACATTTACTGTTCTCAAAATCCGTCCGGGACAATATTCTATTCGGTGCAGGTGAAGCGACAGAAGAAGAATTGCAGGAAGCGATTCGTCTCGCATCATTCGAAAAAGATATCGAAACGCTGGAACAAGGACTTGAGACGATGGTTGGTGAACGTGGCGTCACGTTGTCGGGAGGACAAAAGCAACGTCTGTCAATCGCGCGGGCGATGTTAAAAAAACCAGAGTTGCTGTTGCTGGATGATTCATTATCAGCGGTAGATGCGAAAACGGAATCACATATCATTGATTCAATTCGATCGAATCGCCACCAATCCACGACATTAATTGTTGCCCATCGATTATCGGCAGTGGCACATGCGGATGAAATCATCGTCTTACAAGACGGAATGATTTCTGAACGAGGAACACATGACAGCCTGATGGCACAAAATGGCTGGTACGCTCAACAATTTGAGCGACAAAGTGAAGAGATGTAAGGAGGTGCCTTTGCATGAATGAATTGGAATTATATCAACTCGATCCGGCACGTCGTAAGACGACGATCCGTTCGTTGATCCGCTATGCGATGCATGAGAAACAAGCGATCTTCTTAGGATTGTTTCTACTCGTACTGGCAGTCGGTGCGGAATTGACAGGTCCGTATATCGCCAAAGTCATCATCGATGAACATATCGTAGCGATTGAAAAGGACTGGGTCGAAGTTAAAACAGACGGTGCGGTCACGTATGACGGTCGTCAGTTCGCCAAAGCACAGGATGTCTCGAAAAGTCAGATCGTTCAATCCGTCTCAATCGTCCAAACGACCAACGGCTACTTTTTCGTACCAAAACAAGTCGTCAGTGGGGGAGAGCGGAAAGTCAGTGGAAATACGATGACGGTCACGCGTGGAGACAATGTGTACACGTATGATAATATTCAAAAACTGACACAAGGACAGGTCTATGATTTTTATTCAAAGGACTTAAAAGCAATCGGCTGGTTGTCCTTGATCTATGTTCTTTTGCTACTTGCAGCAGCTGGTTTGAACTGGATTCAGCAAATTTTGCTCCAGCGATCTGCTCATAAAATCATCAAACGGATGCGGCTTGATGTCTTTACGCATCTGCAACGATTACCGGTCCGTTATTTCGACCAGACACCGATCGGAAAAATCGTCAGTCGCGTCACGAATGATACGGAAACGATTCGCGATTTATATCTCGGTGTGCTCGCTCGAGTCTTCTCAGGAATCATCACGATGGCAGGGATTCTCGTCGCGATGTTCTTCCTCGATTATCGCTTAGGATTAGTCTCACTAATCATCATTCCGATCGTCTATTTCTGGATTCAGCTGTTCCAGAAACTCGCGACGAAGAATAACTTCAAGGTCCGCTCCCTCGTTGCCGACATGAATGGTCAACTGAATGAGAACATCCAGACGATGCCGATCATTCAGGCTTATGCACGTGAGAAGGAAGTCCTTGCCGAATTCGAACAAAAGAACGAAGAGAACTATCAGACACGGGCAAAGTTGTTACGACTTGATGCCCTGATGTCACACAACTTATCCTACTTTTTGAAAAACTTAACGCTCGCCTTGTTGATTTGGGTCGTCGGTGGGAAAAGCCTGACGAACGGCTCGTTTTTATCGCT
This sequence comes from uncultured Exiguobacterium sp., assembly GCF_964277885.1. Taxonomy (NCBI): domain Bacteria; kingdom Bacillati; phylum Bacillota; class Bacilli; order Caryophanales; genus Exiguobacterium; species uncultured Exiguobacterium sp. The sequence goes on from NZ_CAXYJR010000002.1 coordinate 212,924, forward strand.
CGGGATCTTATATGCGTATATCGATTACGTGTCCCGTTTATTCGAACCCGTCACCCAAATCATGAATCAGCTGTCACCGCTACAACAAGCACTCGTGTCAGCGGACCGAATGTTCCAGTTGCTCGACGAAAAGGGAGAGCCGGTTGAACAAGGTCGCGTTGCTCGGTTTAAAGGAGCGGTGTCCTTTAAGGACGTCGAATTCAGTTACGAAGCGGGAAATCCCGTATTACGTGAGATTCAAATCGATGCTCGTCCTGGCGCGACGATTGCCCTCGTCGGTCACACGGGTAGCGGGAAAAGTTCAATCATGAATTTATTGATGCGTTTTTATGATCCGTCAAAAGGACAGTTGTTGATTGACGGACAGGACGTGACGACTTTACCGAAACAAGCGGTCCGTGAGCATATGGGCATCGTCCTACAGGATCCGTTCCTCTTCACAGGAACGATTCGCTCGAACATCACACTCGGCAATCCTGACATTTCCGAAGAACGTGTTCGCCAAGCGATCGAAGCTGTCGGTGCGGATCGGTTCATTGATCGTTTACCGAACGGGCTCGATGAACCAGTCATCGAAAAAGGTGCCACGTTATCAGCGGGGGAACGACAGTTGATCAGTTTTGCCCGGGCGTTAGCGTTTGACCCTGCGATCCTAGTTCTTGACGAAGCGACAGCGAGCGTTGACTCGGAAACGGAAGCGGTCATACAAGATGCCTTGTTAACGTTAACGAAAGGACGAACGACGTTCATCATCGCCCACCGCTTATCGACGATCAAGGATGCGGATGAGATTCTTGTTCTCGATCATGGTCGTATCGTCGAGCGAGGATCCCATGATGTGCTCCTTGCAACGTCCGGGATTTATGCGAAAATGTATGCGTTACAAAGTAAACGGAATCTTGAATTGAAATCAAGCTAATCCATCCAGTTTCTCCTCCTTTTCGTTTATACTGAAAAACGAAGAGGGGGAGTTTTTGTAATGGAGACACGGATGAGTCAATTATCGAAATACGAGCTTGAGATGTTGATCACGAAATTAAGTGAACAAAAACGAAAAGCGGAGCAGCACGGGAACGTCAGTGAAGTGGAAGTCGTGACGCGAAAAATCGCCATTGCGAAAAGTTATTTGATCGATCCGGCACGATTCGAACGGGGAGCCTTTTACCGAATCGAAGGAGAAGAGGCACGATTTGAGTTACACTTCGTCAATGGCGTCATGGGCTGGGGACATTTTGAAGGAACCGCTCAGGAAGTTGCGATTCCACTCGCGTTATTCACAGGAGAGGGAGAACAGACATGACGAATCGAGAACAAGCCCTTCAGCAACTGGCTGAAGAATTATTGCAAGTGAATGAAGTATTAACCCCGGAAGAAGCACTGACGTGGGTGGAAGTGCTGTGGGAGGATTTCGAAGCGACGCTCGCGCGCGCGGGTGAAAAATATCAAGGTGAAGCCGTCGCGGTTCATTTCGTCGAACAGCAGATTAAACAGCACGGGGCGATGTTACACCGGTTTAATACGACGAACGAAAAATTCAAGCATTTGATGACAGGTCGAAACGTCGAATGAAAAAAGCTCCGCACATCGGGATTTCCGTTGCGCGGAGCTTTGTCTTTATAATGCAGGGATGAACAGTTTTTTCTGCAAGGTTCGTTCGCTAAATACCCAACCCGTATAGGAGCTGACGATTTCTTGTGTGGCAGCGTCGATTCTGACGACGGCAACGAATGGGTAGACTTCCTTCGTGAAGTAACGCAAATTGGTAAAGCGGTATTCGACAATGCCATCCTTTCGTGAGACCGTATACGTATGAATCTTCGAGAACTCAAGAAACGCTTGTAAGTCCGCGTTTTGCTTGACGATTTCGTACAAGTCGTCACCGTGGGGTTCGTCCTTGATCCGGAAGTTACCGCATTCGACGACGGTTCCACTGTTGATCTTAACGACGGAATACTCATCGCGTAAACGTGCCGCGACATGCCACTCATCCCATTTCATGCCAGGTGAGATGAAAAGCTTGTGCGCACCGCGATAATAGCGTGCTGCGGTCGCGAGAGCATCGTTTCGTAACTTGAATTGAACAGCGTAGTAGATGATGACGATGGCGATTAAAATCGGGAAGATGACGATCGTCGCTCTCGTTAGTAGCCAAATCCCGAACGCGGCATAATACATCGTGAACAGATATGGATCAAATGTATTGATGACACCCCAACCGATCCAGGATTTTTTGAACGGGTGTAAGGCTTGTGTACCGTAAGCGTTAAACAGATCGACAAAGACATGAAGAGCGACAGCGATCTGCGCCATCAGCCATAATGAAGTCGGAGGTACACCGAATAATGTGCCGATGACGATTGAAAGTAATAACGGCCAGGCGAGCAAGGCAATCAACCCATGTGATTTTCCACGGTGTTGACGTAAGTAGGCGCTGTTTCCTTTAAACTTAAAGACAGTATCGAAGTCCGGGGCGTGTGAGCCGACGAGCGCCGTCGTCGTCACGGCAGCAAACATCGTCGTGCTCGCTGCGACGTCAGGGTGTAGCGTCGAGATGGCGGCGAGACAAAGTCCCATGCCAATATGCGTACCAGTATCCAATGCCAATTCGCTCCTTCTATAAAATCGTGATGGTGAATCCATCGTGGTTCTGCCGAGTAATTTTTAATAAATATATCGTATCCAAGAGAAAAGAGGTAACCTTTTGACTGTCGTTCAAGAATATTTCACAAACTTTAATAAAACACAATTTACCACAGAACTGATTGCCTGGTTCCTTCGTGAACAGCGAGATCTCCCGTGGCGAAGAACTAAAAACCCATACCATATCTGGATTAGTGAAATCATGCTTCAACAAACACGCGTCGATACAGTCATTCCGTATTATGAACGCTTCACGAAACGTTTTCCGACACCGCATGATTTAGCAGAAGCGGATCAAAGTGAAGTCCTGAAGCACTGGGAGGGCTTAGGGTACTATTCCCGTGTCAAGAATCTTCAAATCGCAGTTCAGGAAGTTGTTGAAAAATATGATGGAATCGTTCCGGACGAAAAGGAATTGTTCAGTCAGCTGAAGGGCGTTGGTCCATACACGACAGGAGCGGTTCTATCGATTGCTTATGGACAAGCAGAACCAGCAGTAGACGGAAACGTGATGCGCGTCCTCTCGCGTGTGCTTGGAATTTATGAAGATATCGCTGCACCGAAGACACGGAAATTGTTTGAAGCGGCGGTACATCAATTAATTGATCCAGCTGATCCGTCCAGTTTCAATCAAGGCTTGATGGAACTCGGTGCGATGGTCTGTACGCCGAAGTCTCCGATGTGTGGACTTTGTCCTGTTCAAGACGTTTGTTTCGCATATGATCGAAATGCACAGGAAGAATTGCCTGTGAAGACGAAGAAAGGGAAGACGCAAATTATTCCGTATGATGCTCTCGTTTATGAAGCAGACGGAAAAATCGCAATCGAACAACGCGCAGAAACGGGTTTGCTCGCAGGAATGTGGCAATACCCACTTCGAGAAGCAGAAGAAGATCGTAATGGGACGCTTGTCGGGCACGTCCGACATATCTTCTCGCACCGGATTTGGGAAATTGCCGTCTATCGCGTGACGGAACAGCCGGACCAGACAGTGCTTGTCGATCAGGAAACGTATGCGACGCATCCAGTATCTGTTGCGCAAATGAAGATTGATCGACTATTAAAGGGGGAGATCTAATGCATACTTTTCGTTTTGAGACACGTGTCGATACATCAAAGGAGCAAGCGTGGGATTTTTTAAGTGACGCCAAGGCCTTAAGCCGATTGACGGTATTTCCACAAGTGAAGACGTCAGGCGATACGCGGACACGCGCAGGGAATATGATTCGTCTGCGCGTTGGTTTTCCTCCACTATTTGTCTCATGGACGTCTTGGATTCCTTTCGTAGAAGAATATGTCTTCGTCGATGTCGGTACAAAAGTGCCGTATCCATTCCGGGCATGGTGCCATGTGCACCGAGTCGAAGAACGTGAATCTGGCGTCTATTTCGTGGATGAAGTGACATACGCATCCTTCTTACCCGCCTTCGTCATTGAAGCATTCATCTTGAAACCGATGTTCAAACAACGAAAAAATGCGATTTTGAATCACTTTCAAGCCTAAATTCCGTCATTTTTCTGAAAAAATACCCTTTCGTTTTTCATGCGTTCTGAAAATGGGTATAATAAGCACGAGAGTATAACAGAATGGAAGAATAACGCTTTAGAAAGGAGTAGCACATGAGTCGATTCCCAAAAGAAAGTAGCAAGATTGAGATTCAAAGTTTCAAACATAACGGGAGCTTACACAGAGTTTGGGAAGAAACGCTCGTGCTGAAATCGACGGAAGAAGAATTGATTGGGTTCAATGATCGCATCATGGTCAGTGAATCGGATGGTCGTCAGTGGCGAACACGAGAGCCTGCAATCTGTTACTTTTCAACAGAACTCTGGTTCAATGTCATTTGTATGATTCGGGAGGACGGCATTTATTATTACTGCAATCTTGGATCACCTTCTACGTTCGATGAGAAAGATCGAGCAGTCAAGTACATTGATTACGATTTAGATATTAAAGTGTATCCGGACATGTCCTACATGATCCTCGATGAGGACGAGTATGAGAAGCATCGCCGCGAGATGAACTATCCTAAGGCGATTGATCGTATTTTGAAAGACAATGTCCAAATCCTGATTCAGTGGATTCGGAGTCGCAAGGGTCCATTTAACCCGGCTTTCGTGGATATGTGGTATCGTGAATATGAAACAAGATATCGGAGATGATGGTTCGCCATCGTCTTTTTTTAATTGAAGGAAGTGAAACACGTGGCAACACAAGTAAAACGTAAGAAACAAGGCTCGATCCGCCGCTACATGGCGTTCGTCAAGCCGTATCAAAAACAGATTCTCCTGACGGTCTTTGTCGGTATCATCAAGTTCTCGATCCCACTCGGACTTCCGTTGTTGTATAAGTACATCATCGACAATATCCTAACGGGAAACACGATGCCGATGGCGGAAAAAAGTAAACAATTGGCGTATTTGATTGGAGCAGGTGTCTTCATCTTCTTGATCGTCAAACCGCCGCTCGAGTACGTTCGCCAGTACCTCGCGCAATGGTCCGCGTCGAAGATTTTATTTGACGTACGGAATCGATTGTTTGATCATGTTCAGAAATTATCGCTTCGTTTTTATTCGAATACGAAAACCGGAGAAGTCATCTCGCGAATCATTAATGATGTCGAGCAGACGAAAGATTTTGTCGTCACAGGACTAATGAACTTGTGGCTTGATATGATTACGATTTTCATCGCGATCGCGATCATGTGGACGATTGATCCGAAGTTGACGCTCGTCGCGATTATCCCATTACCATTCTATGCTCTCGCCGTTAAGTTCTTTTACGGTCGTTTACGTGGATTGACACGGGAACGTTCGGCAGCGCTTGCGGAACTACAAGGTCATTTGACGGAACGTGTCAACGGCATGGCAGTCATTCGTAGTTTTGCACTCGAACCGCATGAGAACAAGGCGTTCAAACATCAAAATGATGGCTTCTTAAAAGCCGCGCTTCGTCAAACGAACTGGAATGCACGGACGTATGTCGTCGTCTCGACGATTACGGACTTCGCACCGATTCTGATCTTCGGAACGGCAGCCTTCTTCGTCTTGAACGGACAAGTCTCGCTCGGGACGATGGTTGCGTTCATTGGTTATATCGACCGTCTGTATGCGCCGCTCGGTCGTCTCGTCAACTCCTCAACGACGTTGACACAGTCGATCGCTTCAATGGACCGGATGTTCGAGTTTTTAGATGAGCCGTATGACATCACGGAAAAACCGAATGCTCGCGAACCGAAAGATGTCCGCGGAAACGTTCAATTCGAAAACATCAGTTTCGCTTATGAAGAAGGCGGCGAGCTAGCGATCGATCGATTGACGCTTGACGTTCAGGCAGGTGAACGGATTGCTTTCGTCGGGATGTCAGGTGGCGGGAAATCGACGCTCGTCAGTTTGATTCCGCGTTTCTATGATGTATCTGCCGGCCGGATCACGCTTGACGGTGTTGACATTCGTGACTTGAAGTTGCGAGGTCTTCGCGATCAGATCGGGATGGTCATGCAGGAGTCGATCCTCTTCAGTGAGTCGGTCCAGATGAACATCAAGATGGGGAATCCGGAGGCGACGGACGAGGAAGTCATCGCGGCAGCAAAAGCAGCAAATGCCCATGAATTCATCGAACGATTACCAAACGGTTATCATACGCCGGTTGGAGAACGCGGCGTTAAGCTATCGGGTGGTCAAAAACAACGTCTTGCGATTGCGCGGGTCTTCTTGAAAAATCCACCGATTCTGATCTTGGATGAAGCGACGAGTGCGCTTGATTTGGAGAGTGAAGCGATGATTCAAGATTCGTTAGCGCGTCTCGCGAAAGGGCGGACGACATTTACTGTCGCGCACCGTTTATCAACGATCACTGATGCCGATAAGATCGTCGTCATCGAAAATGGTCAAATTACGGAAATCGGAACACACGAAGTCCTCATGCAAAAACGGGGTGCTTACTTTGAACTGTATGCCATTCAAAATCTGGAACTCGTCGAATAACACAAAAGCAGCGACCCTCATGAGGGTCGCTGCTTTTTTAGTGGGAGACTTAGAGTCGAGCAAAGGCACGATCGACTGCTGCGATCGTCTCTGTGATGTCGGCTTCCGTATGTTCCGTCGTCAAGAACCACGCTTCGTATTTCGAAGGGGCAAGGTTGACGCCTTCTTCTAACATCAACTTGAAGAAACGTCCGAACATCTCGCTATCTGCACGTTCTGCACCATCGTAATCGATGACTGTTTCATCCGTGAAGTAGACCGTCATGGCACCTTTTAGACGGTTGATCGTAATCGTGACGTCATGACGTTTTGCTGCTTCTAGCACACCTTGTTCGAGTAAGGCGCCGAGGTGATCAAGTTTTTCATAGACACCAGGCTGCTCAAGTAATTCAAGACAAGCGATACCGGCAGCCATGGATGCCGGGTTACCTGCCATCGTTCCCGCTTGATAAGCCGGACCGAGTGGCGCGACGTGTTCCATGATTTCTTTACGACCACCATAAGCACCGATTGGTAAACCACCACCGATGATTTTGCCGAGTGCCGTCATATCGGGACGGATATCGAGTAACTCTTGTGCACTGCCGTACGTGAAGCGGAAGGCTGTGATGACTTCATCATAGATGACGAGTGCGCCGTGAGCATGCGTGATTTCGTTGACTGCAGCAAGGAATCCAGGTTGCGGTTCGACGATACCGAAGTTTCCGACGATCGGTTCAACGAGTACACAAGCGACTTGATCGCCCCATTGTTCCATGATTTGACGGTACGATTCGATATCATTGAACGGTGTCGTGATGACTTCTTTTGCCGTCGCTTTCGTGACACCAGCTGAATCGGGAGAACCAAGTGTCGCCGGTCCGCTACCTGCTGCAATCAGCATTAGATCCGAGTGACCGTGGTAACAACCACTGAACTTCACGACAAGCTCACGACCTGTATACGCTCGTGCGACACGAATCGTCGTCATGACGGCTTCGGTTCCCGAGTTCGTAAAGCGTACTTTTTCAAGCGATGGGATCGCTTTTTGTAGTTTATGTGCAAAGTCAATTTCTAGACGGTGTGGTGTGCCGTAAAGAAGACCATTTTGGGCAGCATGTGTGATCGCTTCCGTAATGTGAGGGTGACCGTGTCCTGTAATGATCGGACCGTAGGCTGCTAAGTAATCGATATAGCGATTGCCATCGACATCATAAAAGTAAGCACCTTCTCCGCGTTCCATATAGACAGGTGCGCCGCCACCGACGGCTTTGAATGAACGGGATGGGCTGTTGACGCCACCAACGATACACTCTTGTGCGATTTCATATAACGCCTCTGAAGTAGGACGTGTAGTGTGGGTAGACATGAGGATTCCTCCAATCGATAATTCGTGAAAAATATCACGATATGATTGTATCATGGACGTCAAATCCGGTGCAGAGCCGTTGACGGAATGCCTATTTGTAGGTAGACTAATTATAAAGATTACAATCTGATAATCAATGAAAGATAGAAATGAGGGGATGGACGTGGCTAACGAAATGCTGGATGACGCCGTGAAGTCACTTCGGGAATCAGGCGTTCGAATGACACCACAACGTCACGCGATTTTGGAATATTTAACGACGGGACACACGCATCCGACAGCGGATGAGATTTACCGTGCACTTGAACATCGTTTTCCAAACATGAGTGTGGCGACTGTATATAATAACTTACGCGTGTTCCGAGAAAAGGGAATCGTTGAGGAAATGAATTACGGAGACGCTTCAAGTCGCTTCGATTTCGTTACGACACGCCATTACCACATGATTTGCGAGAATTGTGGAAAGATTGTGGATTTCAACTATCCTGTGCTCGATGATGTCGAAACGGTTGCGGCGCACTTAACGGGCTTTAAAGTCGATCGTCATCGATTAGAAGTGTACGGAACTTGTCCGGACTGTCAATCGAATGTCCAATAAAAAAACGAGCTGCCTTAGCGGGGAGCTCGTTTATTGTGTTTATTATATTTTTCATCGAATTCTTTTCCTTCAAGAGATGGGTCCATCGTTAGTGGTTCATCGCAATGCATACATAAGTCGACGCGACCAAGGACTTTTGTTTCTTTTCCACAGTTCGGACAAGTGACGACAGCTGCCTTCGTTGATGTCAGACCAATCAAGAAATAGAGTGCCGTACTGGCGAGAACCATGATGAAACCGAGAAGCATGAGTAAGACCATGATGATTTCAAATTGTTTGAGTAATAGACCGCCATACATGACGAGCATTCCACCGAAGACAAGAAACATTGCTAAGTTTCGTGCGCGGTTTATTTTATTTTTACGTTGTTTTTTCAAGTGAATTCCCCCTGTTGTCAGTCTAGCATAAGAAGTGGGATTGCCTGAAGAAGGAAAGCTTGTTTTTTTGTCGAAAATGGTAACGACGAGTTCGTATAGAAGGGTGAGAAGTACATGGAACAAGCAACACGAACGATTTATTCGGAGTACGCGGCTTATCGCGAAACACAAGGGATCATTGCTGTTGAGAAACGGCAACCACGGGATTCCCTGACGGATCAATTTGATACACTTCTTGTCGTCATCACGAGAGACCCAGAAGTCGAGTGGACGATTAAACATTATCGACTGAATACACTAAAGGTGTCGTTACACCTCGTACATGAAGATGTGTTATCACGCTGGATTTTGTTAAATGCGAATCGACGCGCGATCCACTGGATTGCAGAAGGAACGATCGTTTTTGAACGAAATGATTACTTAGTTGATTTAAAACGGCAGCTATTAAACTTTCCTGATGAGGAAAGATGTTTACAGATGACGATTTCGTTCGCTAAACTTTTGCGTCGTTTCCAAGACGGAAGGAACTTGTTCAGTCGCGGACATCATTATGATGCCTATACACACGTCCATCATGCATTGCATCATCTCGCGCGATTATCTGTTCTGGAAAAAGGAAAGCATCCCGAGACAGTCGTATGGGAACAAGCGCGACTCGATGATCCGGATGTCTATAAACTGTATGAACAATTATTGATGAGTGAAGAGACTTTAGATCAACGTATTCACCTTGCCTTGATTGGACTTGAGCATCTTCTGCAGTCGAAGGTCTTATCGGGAGGACGTTATTTATTTGAAATCATGCGTGAGCGGACGAGTCCTTGGACGATGTATGAATTGATGGAAGAAGAGCGACTGCAAGAAGTCAAAGTGGATTTAAGTAGTCTGATTGACTTCTTCATGCGAAAAGGTCTGATCAGGATTTCGTATCAAACAACTAAGGGAGCAGGGGTCGAACTCGTAACGTATGAGCCGGTCGTATGACGATCGGCTTTATTTTTTTTATGTGTTGTTTTCGCTATATAGAAGGAAAAAGATTTTAAAAGTTTTTTTAGAAAAACTATTGACGGTATTATATCGAGATAGTATATTAATACATGTCGACAGGGCAACACGCACTGGATGGTGACGAGAAAGAAAAAAGATTTCGAAAAGGGATTGACGCTTAAGTTATTCCGTGATATCTTATTAAAGTCGCTGAAAACGACATGACGAACTTTGAAAACTGAACGATGAGGCAAAAATCGTATTCTACGGAATACAAACATGAATGAAGCGCAAGCTTCGTCAATCGTGACTTCGGTCACACAACGAGCAAGTCAAACACTTTATGGAGA
>NZ_CAXYJR010000003.1:0-87815 GCF_964277885.1 uncultured Exiguobacterium sp.
CAACACTTGCTCCATCTTCCGTTAACATGCAACCATGGCGTTTCCTCGTCATCGATAGCGAAGAAGGTAAAGCGACACTCGCACCACTCGCAAAATTCAACCAAGTTCAAGTCGAGACATCTTCTGCTGTCATCGCCGTCTTCGGTGATATGAACGCGGTCGATAGCATTGAGACAATCTACGACATGGCTGTTGAAAAAGGGCTTATGCCGCAAGAAGTACGTGATCGCCAAGTACCAGCTATCAAAGGTTTCTACCGTCCAGAAGACGTTGAAACATTACGTGATAGCATCTTGATCGACTCAGGTCTCGTTTCGATGCAATTGATGCTCGTTGCTCGTGCACACGGTTACGATACAAACCCAATCGGTGGTTATGAAAAAGACCAAATCGCAGAAGCATTCGGTCTTGAAAAAGAGCGTTACCTCCCAGTCATGTTGCTTTCAATCGGTAAAGCAGTTGACGCAGGATACCCATCGGTTCGTCTACCAATCGCTGACATCGCAGAGTGGAAATAAGCGATATCACCTAGTCCGGATTCCTTTCATAGGAATCCGGCTTTTTTGTATACTCAAAGAAAAGGAGATGTCAGCGATGTATGATGTGACGATTATCGGAGCTGGTGTAGCAGGAATTTTCCTCGCCCATCAGCTTGTTGAACACGGGCAACGCGTCTTACTGCTCGATGCCGGAAAACCAATCCGTGAACGAACAGTAAAAGATGCGTATCTTGGATTCGCAGGGCTTGGCAAATCAGAAGGAAAATTCAATTATGCGACGGGATTCGGCGGCGAACTCGTCTCAAAAATCGGTGAAGAGACGACACGACAACTGTTCCAAGAAGTCGATGATCTCTTATGTACATATGGTGGAGGCACAGTTGAGACCTATTCCACGCATTCCCCTACTGTAGCGTCTCGTGCCCGTCGAGCCGGTCTGCATACGGTCGAGACGACCGTCCGTCATTTAGGTACGGCACGGACCACTGCCGTCTTCACAGCGTTTGAGGACGCCTTATTACCACGTCTCGATGCCCGGTTCGAAACGACAATCGAGCAGATCACGAAATCGGAGCCGTTTACGATCAAAACAGCGGACGAGATCTTCGTCAGTCAACGAATTGTGTTCGCGACGGGTCGTTCTGGTGCAGACTTTACCTTGCACCAGTTAGCGACGCTTGGTGTCACCCCACAGCGGACTCGACTTGATCTCGGGGTGCGAATTGAGACGGATGAGGCGCTATTTCGGACCTTGTTACAGGAGACGTTCGAGACGAAGCTCGGTTACGACTCGCCTTACGGTCAAGCCGTCACCTACTGCATGAATCCGCGTGGACGGATCATCCGCAAATATCAAGAAGGACTCGTCATGCCGGACGGTCAAAATGTCTATGAGACAGCAGACGGCTCGACAAATCTGAACTTCACGCTATTTCTCCCGCGGTATTTTTCAACACTAGCGAAAGCGAATGCGTATGCCGCACGCATCATTGGCGGAATCAACCAAGGTGGTGATCGCATTCTCGTTCAGCGACTCAGTGATTTCCGAGCATCGCGAGCGACGGCACACGATCAATTGAGTCGTAACACCATTGTCCCTTCCCTAACCGCGTCTCCCGGTAATTTGCATGCAGAAATGCCTGCAGAAGACCTGCTCGTCTTAGAAGGGTTTTTAGAACGCCTTGAGCAACTCCTTGAAGTGGAACTTCCGGGAGATACATTGCTTTATGGACTAGATGGCAAGTTTTACGCTCCGATGCTTGAGACGTCAGAGACGTTTGAGACGACATGTCCCGGTGTCTATGCGATCGGGGATTGTTCCGGTGCGACACACTCGCTTGCACAAGCAGCCGCAAGTGGACTCCATCTTGGACATGCCTTGACGCAAAACAGCCGGTCCCTCTTCGCTTAAGCGGAGAATGACCGGCTTGTCTTATTTCTTGAATGCTTCGTACACTTTCAATTGTTTCCCTTTGACCTTCGTCGTCTTCATCGCCCGGAGGACAAGCGGACCTTTTCCGTTGAGGATATCGACATACGTCAACGTATCCTGAATCGAGATGATGCCGATGTCGTCTGCTGTGACGCCTTCAATCTTTGCAATCGTTCCAACGAAGTCGACGGCACGGAGCTTCTTTTTCTTCCCACCGTTAAAGAACAATTTCATGATGTCCGCATCAAGCTGTTCCGTTTTCGATGAACGCGTATCTTCCGTCGCCATCTTCTCTTCGAATGCATCCGCTGTCCGCATCAAGTCCTTTTCCGTCGGTGCTTGGCGACGAGTCAGCTTCCCTTGATACTGCTCGATTTCCTTTAGGCGACGTTCGTCTGCCGGCGTGACGAGGCTGATTGCTTGTCCTGCCGCTCCTGCCCGTCCCGTCCGACCTGTCCGGTGAACGTAGCTTTCTCGTTCGACAGGGAGATCGTACTGGATGACGTGCGTGATGTTTTCGATATCGATACCGCGTGCCGCGACATCTGTTGCGACGAGAATCCGGAACTTCCCAGCACGGAAGGCTTTCATCGCATCGAGTCGATCGTCTTGTTCCATTCCACCGTGAATTGCTTCAACCGGATAGTCATGTGCGCGGAGACCATTTGCGACGAAATCGACGTGTTCTTTCGTCCGACAGAAGATCATGCAGCGATCCGGGTTTTCAGCAACGAGAACATCCTTCAAAATCGCGAATTTCGTCTTATCCGTTACCGGAATATAACTATGCGTGATTGTCGAAACGACAGTCTCACCCGCTTCGATTCGTTTTGGTGCATCCATGTAGCGATTGCTCAACTGTTCGATGTCTTCCGGGAAAGTCGCAGAGAACAACAGTGTCATCCGCTCTTTTGGTAACTCGGACAAGATGGCATCGACTTGATCGAGGAAGCCCATATTCAGCATTTCATCCGCTTCATCCAAGACGACGTAACGGACTTTCTCAAGCGATAACGTGCCCCGCTCGATATGATCGCGTACGCGTCCCGGTGTGCCGACGACGACGTGCGTCTTTTGTTTGAGCTCTGTGACTTGCCCGCGGAACGGTTGCTTGCCGAAAACGGCAGTCGCTTTGATGCGCTTATAACGGCCGATGTTCATGATGTCTTCTTTGACCTGCAAGGCAAGCTCACGTGTTGGCGTCAAGACTAAGACTTGTGGTTTGTTTTCTTCCCACTCGACGAGTTCACACAGTGGGATCGCAAACGATGCCGTCTTCCCACTCCCTGTCCGTGATTTGACAATGACGTCTTTTCCAGATAATACGACCGGAATGACCGATTGTTGAACTTCGGTTGGTGTCGTGTATCCGAGTTGCTCGATCGAATCGAGAATCGGTGTACTTAAGTTAAAATCATTGAATCGTGTACGTGTCATACAATGTCCTCATTTCTTATCGTAAAAAAAGCTTCCCACCGAAACGATGAGAAGCCCAACGAATTATTTGGATGCTACTTTATCTTTTTTGATTTGCTTACTACGTAATTGACCACACGCTGCATCGATGTCTGTACCGTGTTCAAGACGAACACCACAGTTCAAGCCGTTCTTTTTCAACGTATCGTAGAACGTCGTGATGTCTTCAGACGTACTGCGCTGATATTGACCGTGCTCATCAACTGGGTTGTACGGAATCAAGTTGACATACGTCAGGTGACGTTTGTCTTCGAACAGTTTTGCGAGTTCGACTGCGTGTTCCTTTTGGTCGTTGACGCCACGAAGCAAGATGTACTCGATCGTGATCTTACGGTTCGTCGTTTGAACGTAATAATCGATCGCTGGCATCAATTTCTCAAGCGGGATCGCCCGGTTGATTTTCATGATTTGCGTACGCAATTCATTGTTTGGTGCGTGAAGCGAGATCGCCAAGTTGACTTGGAGTTTCAAGTCAGCAAACTTGTAGATCTTATCTGCCAAACCACTTGTTGAAACCGTGATGTGACGCGCACCGATCGCAAGACCATTGTGGTCCTTGATGACGTTCAAGAAATCGACCATGTTGTCGAAGTTATCGAACGGTTCACCGATACCCATGACGACGACGTGACTGACACGTTCTTCGTTACCGACTGCATCGAGGTGATGTTGAACGTTCATGATTTGCTCAACGATTTCGCCTGCTGACAAGTCGCGGCTCTTCTTGATGAGACCACTTGCACAGAAGCTACAGCCGATGTTACAGCCGACCTGTGTCGTAACACAGACAGAAAGACCGTACTTATGACGCATCAGAACCGTTTCAATCAAGTTGCCATCATATAATTTGAAAAGGAACTTGATTGTTCCATCTGCTGATTCTTGCTTGACCGCTTCTGTCATCGAGTCAATCGTAAAACTCTGATCTAACAACTCAAGGCAATCCTTGTTGACATTCGTCATTTCCGCGAAAGTCGTGACACGTTTACGGTAGAGCCAATCCCATACTTGTTTGGCACGGAACGGTTTGTGCCCTTGATTCGATAACCATTCTGTCATCTGCTCAAGCGTTAATCCATAAATGGATGGTTTATTCATTTCGAAAGACCTCATTTCTTTTTCCAGAACTACAACATTCCTTTATCTTAGTAAAAATCAGCGCGTGACGCAACGTTCAAATCCTAAATGTTCACTTTCTGTAAAGTTTTTGCGCCACTTTCGATCAAATCGACAGACTCCGACGTCCGAATTGAACAAACGCTCCGGTCAAGAAAACGAGACAGAGGACGAGTAAAAGAATAGAATGAAGAAGAAAATGATTCGTTCCTTCTAGTAATTGTGTCGTATTGAATAAGGAGAAGACGGATAGATAACGGAGCCACTCCGTCTTGTCACTTAGTTCCGACAGAATCGTCAGGACGATCGATAGGACAAGCACACTACCGGCAAGCGAAAAAGCACGACGTTCTTCGTCAAATAACGTTGCAACGAATAACGTAAAGGCACCAACCGCAAAGAGTAACAATAGAGCATTGAATTGAATCCGCCATAAGATGACATCATTGATCGAAATATCTGTCATCCACCAGTCCGACATCATCAAGACGAGTCCGTTCAGTCCTACGAGAACTATACTGGCGATACCCATGACAATCGCGACAGCAAGCGTATACGCATTCCGTGTGATCGGGGCTGCGAGATAGACGATTAGTTCTCCGTTGTCGATTGGTCGCGCAACGAGTCGCGCTGCTAATGAAAGCAAGAATAGACTCGCAATGACTTGAAAGATCAGTCCATAATAGTTCCCGCCGAGCAAATCCAGTACATTATTGAATCCTGTCACCTTATCGTATTGAAATGCTTTCAAGACTTCCGGAGGTAATGCTTGAAGTTTTGCTTCTAGTAAACCGGTCTTCATCATTGATGGATATAGCAACGCAAGCATCAATAAGTAGAGACTCGTTCCAATCGCATAAGCAAGCACGGGCTTTCTAACCTGCTTGAATAAAGAGCGGATCAGCAATATCACGACGATTCCTCCTCCCCATAATAATGCAAGAAGACCTGTTCTAAATCATCTGCTGACGGACGAATCAAGCGCACATCGTACTGGGTTAAATAAGCAATCGCCTGATTCAAGCTCAGCGTCTCGTCCGTTTGAAAACTGACTTCTAGCCGCTTCGGTTCAACACCGACTTGCATCGCGAACTGTGCCGCCTCCACCTCTGTTTGGAAGACGATCGTGTACGTCTTTCGACTCGATCGAACCAACTCATGAATATCCGATTCGACGATGATGCGCCCTGCTTTGATTAAAGCCGCTCGATCGCATGATTTTTCCATCTCCGGAAAGTGGTGTGAACTCATTAGAATCGCTTTTCCAGTATGCTTCTCCTGTTCGATCCACTCTAAAAAACGCTCTTGCATCAAAGGATCAAGTCCACTGGTCGGCTCATCGAGTAGATAGACCGGTGCATCCTTCATGAAGCAACCGACTAGTGCCAGTTTTTGTTTCATTCCTTTTGACATCTTGCGGATTTTCGTCTTCGTCTCAAACGGAAATCGTTTCAATAACAGTTGCCGCCGTGCCGGATCGCTACCATGTAGTCGTTGCATCAAATCGAGCATGTCTGCTCCTGTCATGTCTCCAGGTAAACTAATCTCCCCCGGCAAATAACCGACCAACTGCTTCACTTCTTTACTTTGCTTCCAGCAATCAAAGCCACCGATCGTCGCCCTTCCTTCGTCCGCAGCCATTAGTCCCATCAAATGTCGGAGTGTCGTTGATTTTCCGGATCCGTTTGGTCCGATGAAACCGAATATCGTACCCGGATCGACCGTAAAACTGACATCGAATATCCCACGCCCCGGCGCAAATTCCTTTGTCACATGCTCCAAACGGATCATCGTCCGCCCTCCTCATCCCCTATTTTTCTCATCACTATATTGATACCCGTTTTGAAGTAGTTTGTTCGGATCAAAACGATAGATGACGAATCGTTCATCATGATTTTTTTCATAGAGGTCTCGTAATCGAATCTCATCGACTTGCTCGAATACGGTATGTCGTTCTAAATACTCCCGGTATTCATCGGTCGGGTAATACAAGATAAGATCCACTGAACGCGAGGAACGTTCGACCGAACTTAAAATGTGATCGATCACTTTCATGAAAATTTGTGAAGAGAATGGATTGAAGAAATAAAACTTATTCGCCTCATCCGGAATGGTATACTGCTCGGCATACGTCTGTTCAAATCGCAAACTTCCAGAACGCCGCTTCCGTCGACTTTGGTAGTTCGCCATATTCCGAAGTGCGTCCTCATAAAATTGTCCGTTCATCTCGATTCCGATGACGGAACAGTCGAATCGGTCGTGTAAGTAAAAGTTCAAACGCCCTTTCCCACACCCGAAATCGATGACAGTATCCTGTTTTTGAAACAAATACGTTTCGCATAATTCGCCGAGTGCCGCATAAGGCGTTGGTTCATAGCGATTATAGTGACTAAACACACCATAAAGGTGTTGCATCTCAATGGTCTCGATTCGCAATTGTTGATCATATTCCTGTTCATTCATCGTCGTTTGTTCCTTCTTTCCGGCATTCTTTCCCTCATCGTACTATACTGAAGAAGTACGTTACTCGTTTTTTGAAAGGGGATTTTATGATGATCGTCGTTACGAACCGGATTAAAGTCAAAAAAGGGATGGCTGCAGCTCTCGCTCCTCGTTTTACGCGTCCAAGTGGACTTGATACAATGGACGGATTCATCCGTGTCGAGGTCTTATTGACGCAAAACATCGAAGAGCATGATGAGATGAACGTCAACATGTACTGGGAAGACATGAAGAGTTTTCAAGCATGGCGGGAAAGTGACGATTTCAAAGCGTCACATAGTCGACCGGCCAACAGTGAAGCAGGAGAATCACCGATGCTCGGTAGTGAGATTCTGACATATGAAGTCGCTTCGGTCAAAGAACGCGCGCAGTAAACCAAAAAGGACTCGTCTCGAGTCCTTTTTACATACCACTATCAAAATAGCGAAAGGGTCCAATTGTCTTAAATGGTATTTTTTGTTATCATAATGCCAATACAGAGAGAGAGGACCTTTCATGAATTCGTTAACTATATTTGAACAAGCCATTCGTGCCTTACCCGATGATCGAACGTTACGACGGGATGAACTATGGACGGACGATTTTTTATTGCAACAGGAGAATAATCTAACCGTCTATTATTCTCCGATCGGTGAATACGTCAATACAGAGGCAAAAATCGTCATCGTTGGGATCACACCCGGCTTTGAACAGATGCGAATCGCCTTTGAGGAAGCGACGGATGCACTCCATCATGGAGCTTCACTAGAAGAGACAGCACAGCTCGTCAAATATGTAGCCAGTTTTGCCGGAACGATGCGACGTAACCTCGTCCAGATGCTCGATGCACTCGAGCTTCCAGCATTGCTCGGAATCGAGACGACGGCTAGTTTATTCCATCAACATCAAGAATTGTTACATCCGACGTCCCTGTTAAAGCAACCCGTCTTTTATCGAGAAAAAAACTATTCGGGCCATCAACCGAAGATCAGTCGTAGTCCTTTGTTGAGACATTATGCGGAGGAACACTTCGTCGCTGAAATCAATCAGCTGCGAAAACCGACGCTGTTGATTCCACTGGGTCGTGTCGTCGAAGCACAAGTCCGTAGTTTGATTCAGGATGGACGAATCGAACAGCATCAGCTTCTTTCAGGCTTTCCTCATCCATCTGGTGCGAATGGTCATCGAAAGAAACAGTTTGAAGAGAATCAACCGTACTTAATGAAACAGCTCATTCAGTATTTTGCGGAGTAACTCATTCTTTTTTTGTAAAAAATGACGCTATCCTGATCTGGATAGCGTCATTTCAATTTAAACCATTAGTAAACACACATCATTCGCGAACGCTACTGGATCCTCGAGTGGAAGTCCTTCGACAAGCAATGCTTGTTGATACATTAGTTTCGTATAGCGTTCGAATTTCGAACGATCGTTTTGATATGCTGTTTCAAGAGACTCGAACACTGCGTGTGACGGGTTCAATTCAAGAATCTTGACTGCTTCTACCCCTTCATTATTCGGCATCGCCTTCAGAATTTTCTCCATCTCGATTGAGACAGCGCCGTCCGTCGCAAAGCAGACAGGATGCGATTTTAGACGTGTTGAGGCTTTGACTTCCTTGACTTGCCCACTTAGCACTTCCTGCATGGCTTGGAACATCTCTGCTTGTGCGTCCGTCGTCTCCGCTTCTTCTGCTTCAATCCCTAAATCGCTGCTCGTGACCGACTTGAACGTCTTCTCGTTGTATGTCACGAGCATCTGGATCGCGAACTCATCGATCTCTTCCGTGAAGTACAAGATATCATACCCTTTATCACGAACGAGCTCGGATTGTGGTAATTTATCCAGACGATTCGTACTCTCACCAGCGGCGTAGTAAATATGTGCTTGATCTTCCGGCATCGCTGCGACGTATTCTGCGAGTGTGATCAACTTCTTCTCCTTGGCTGAATAGAAGAGGACCAGATCCTGTACCTGTTCTTTATGCATACCGTAATCATTGTACATACCGAACTTCAGCTGACGTCCGAACGCTTGATAGAATGTTTCGTACTTCGTGCGATCCTCGCGCAGGAGGGCTTCGAGTTGTGTCTTGATCTTACTTTGGATATTTTTCGCGATCAATTTCAATTGACGATCGTGCTGCAGTAACTCACGCGAGATGTTGAGCGATAAGTCTTCCGAGTCAACCATCCCTTTGACGAAACTGAAGTGATCTGGCAACAAGTCGCTGCATTTTTCCATGATTAAGACACCGTTGGCATAGAGTTCAAGACCCTTTTCAAATTCCTTCGAATAATAATCGTACGGTGCCTGCTCTGGAATGAATAAGATCGATTGATAACGAACAGCGCCGTCGACACTGATATGAATGTGTTTCGCCGGTGTGTCGAAACCATACCGCTTCTCTTGGTAGAAGTTCGTATAGTCTTCTTCTGTCAGTTCCCGTTTGTTCTTCCGCCAGATCGGCACCATGCTGTTGATCGTCTTGACGACTTCGACCTCTTCCGTTTCGTCACTGCCTTCGATCGACTGACGTTCGAGTTCCTTCATCTCGATCGGATAACGGATGAAATCTGAGTATTTCTTGATGATGCTGCGCAGACGATACGTCTCGAGGTATTCGTCATACGATTCTTCTTCCTCGTTCGCCTTGATGTGGAGCGTAATCTCCGTTCCGACGGTTTCCTTGTCGACTTCCTCGATCGTATAACCTTCGACACCACGCGATTCCCATTTATAAGCGACTGCACTGCCGAACGGTTTCGTAACAACAGTGACGACATCTGCGACCATGAAGGCGGAATAGAATCCGACACCGAATTGACCGATGATATCATGACCATCTTGTGCTTCATTTTCTGCTTTGAAGGCAAGCGATCCACTCTTCGCGATCGTACCGAGATTTTCTTCTAGTTCTTCCTTCGTCATTCCGATTCCCGTATCACGAATGATGAGTTGACGCGCTTCTTTATTTGGTTCGATTGTAATTTTGTAGTGTTCCTTTTCGAACGAAATCGTCTCGTCCGTCAATGCTTTGTAGTACATTTTATCCATGGCGTCACTTGCATTCGAGATCAATTCGCGCAGGAAAATCTCCTTATGCGTATAGATGGAATGAATCATCATCTCCAGCAATCGTTTTGATTCCGCCTTAAATTGTTTCGTTTCCATGCTCATTCTGCCTCCCCTTTTTTAGCACTCAATCATATAGAGTGCTAATTCATCTCCTATTATTAGGGAGTTCGAAATATCTGTCAATCTCCTTTTGCACTGTATGTCGTAACTTTTTCAAGGACAATCATTCCAATTTGACGTAAGTGTTCTGCTGATCCATAGGTGCCATGACTGACGCCGTTTTCATCCTTTCGATTACCGAGACCGATGAACTGCTCACTCGGTTTGAAGTGGAGTCCGACGACGGGTACCTGAAATCGTGACGAGACGCCGACTTGAAAAATCGCGTCCGGATAATCCGTTGGTCGATAGGTTGTCCAATCGATGTCTGGTTCAAGCTTCGCAAATCGTTCCGTATGTTCCTTCCCGAGTAGGATGATTCCTTTTATCGAAAATAGTTCAAGCAGGCGTAACAAAAATGTCTGACCGAACGGACTATCTTTCAACACGCTGCGTTCTTTGATCGCTCCCATGTAATGGTGTGTCGGAAACGGGAAAACATCCAGGTGAATGACCGGATCAAGCGTCTTCTCGTAAAATGACGCACCGAGCCCGTTCAAGAATCCTTCGAGCTTACCGCCACCTGGTCGACCAAACCAAGTCCGGTAAACGTTCGGTTGTTTGAAATAATCGTTAAATCGCCGGATCGAATCTGTCAGCGTTTCCTCCTGCAGATAATCCTCCCATGCCATCGACTTCGGACGTATGAAAAGCGGACCATGCTCGTCAAATCGTAATGCACCTGTTCGGTCTAAAAACTGCGATCGGGATGGGTTCGTCGCGATCGTCACCCAACTGCTACGTGTCGCATCACCAAACCAGAGGACCGGTGTCGTTTGGTCGATCAATTCACTTGCGAATGCACTCTTCTCGAGTGTCATTTGGTACTGGACGGCTTCGTATAATAAGTTTTTAGCAAGTTGCCATTGATCGGATGTCAGCGTTCTCATCTCCCTCTATATAGCGATTGTGCTGTTGTAGATGTACCCCCTATCCTCTAACACTAGACGCATCGATGGGTTTAATCTCCATTTCTCCGGGAATGTTTCATAAGGTGAACGATACGACTTAGGAGGGATTTAACAATGGGTAGACTCGATCAAAAAGTAGCTGTCATTACTGGCTCGGCAACAGGGATTGGACAAGCGACCGCGCTTGTTTTCGCAGAACAGGGAGCAACGGTCGTCTGTGCCGATGTCTCACTTGAAAAAGCACAACAAACAGTAGAACAGATTACACAACAAGGTGGGAAAGCGGAAGCCGTCCATGTCGATGTCTCAGACGTCGATAGTGTCGAGCAACTTGCGAAGCACATCAAAGAGACATACGGTACAGTCGATGTCCTCTTCAACAATGCCGGAATCGATGAACAAGGCGGGAAAGTCCACGAGTATCCCATCGATCTCTTCGACCGGATCATCGCGGTCGACTTGCGCGGCACATTCCTCGTCAGTAAATTCTTGATTCCACTCATGCTTGATAATGGTGGTTCAATCATCAATACGTCATCGATGTCTGGTCGCGCAGCTGACTTGAACCGGTCCGGTTATAACGCAGCGAAAGGCGGGATCGCGAACTTCACGCGCGCGATGGCAATCGATTATGCGCGTCATGGCATTCGTGTCAACTCATTATCACCAGGAACGATCGAAACACCACTCATCGATACACTCGTCGGTGAAAAAGAAAAAGAGCAAGGCAAACAGTTCCGCGATGCGAATGCTTGGATCACACCACTCGGACGACTCGGTAAACCACGCGAGATGGCAACGGTCGCTCTCTTCCTTGCTTCTGACGACAGCTCATATGTCACTGGTGAAGATATCACAGCAGACGGTGGCATCATGGCTTATACATGGCCGGGAGAGATGTTGATTGATTCGAAGTGGAAAGATGAAGCAGAAAAAAGTGAATGAACAACGTGCGGTGTAACCCTTTGGTTGCGCCGCTTTTCTTTTACCTCAAGACGTTCAGCACCGTAAATTATTTTCCGAATTAGTTTACCTCCCTGAAGTATTTTTAACAGGGTACACTACAGGTAAAGGGGGAAATACTTATGCAAACAGCGATTACTTACTTACAACGGTGTCTTCAAATTCCAAGCGTCAACCCGACGGATGGAGAGGAAGCCGTCGCACGTTACGTGTACGATGTACTGGTCGATCATCAGATCTCGACAGAATGGATTGAGGTCTCACCAAAACGAATCTGTCTCGTCGCGACCGTTCCTGCGAGCGAGGAGGTTTCACGTCCTGCTGTCCTCGGATTATCTGGTCATCTCGATACGGTTCCGGTTCAAGGAGACGGCTGGACGAAAGATCCATACGGTGGTGAAATTGAAGACGGTCGCATTTATGGTCGTGGGGCTTCAGATATGAAATCAGGTGTCATGGCGATGGTGCAAGCGCTCATTCAATACAAGGAACGTCAAAACCGTCCGAATACCGTCAAACTTCTGATTACATCCGATGAAGAGAATGGCATGACAGGAGCTCGTCATTTGACCGAACAAGGGCATGCGGATGATTTAGATGCTCTACTGATCACAGAACCGACGAGTGGGATGATTGGTTATGCACAAAAAGGGGTTGTCGGGATAGAAGTAACATGCCGTGGGAAAAGTGCGCACAGCTCTGCCCCGCAACTTGGACGTAATGCGATTGATGACGTATATCGCATCATTCAAGAAGTGAAGTCGGAACGTTTCTCGATCACGGCGAATCATCACTCGGCACTCGGTCCGGTCGTGGCGTCGATCACCTCGATTTCAGGAGGTGAAGGACCGAACGTCGTCCCGAGTCAAGCCTCGTTCTATATGGATATTCGGACGATTCCTGGATTCGGTCGAGCGGATGTTCTTGCTGCCTTTACAGCTATCGAGCGTCGACTTGTTGCAGAAGATCCTGACTTTGATATGAGCGTGATCGTCATCAAGGATATTCCTTCCTGTGAAACCGATGAACAGGCACCTTTCTTGCAACAGGTCGCAGATACGATGGAGCAGGTCAGCGGCGTGACACCACGAAAAATCGCGATTCCAGGTGGAACGGATGGTGCGATGTTCAGCCAAGCAAAAAAAGCATTCCCAATCGCGATTGCTTCTTTCCATGATTTCCGTCTCGCACATCAAGTCGATGAATCGATTCCGTTATCCGAATATGAACAAACGATTGCGTTTTGCTTTAACTTGATCAAAACACCATTACATCAACCTCTTTCATCATACTAAACAAAAAAGGGACGACATTCGGGTGCAATACCCAAAGTCGTCCCTTCTACTTTTACTGTGTCTAGTTTAGTACACACCAAGCTGTGCCAATGCCTCACTTAAATAACTTTGATCACTGCGAAACTGATGACTCGCTTGTCCATTAGACCAACTGATGAAGACACGACCAAGGCGGTCATATCGTAAACGGAGACGTATCACGCCCTGTTCGAATACGACTTCACCGTATAACGACTCATGGACGCGAGCAAAGTTACGGATGAACGCATCATATTGATTAAATGTAACTGAAAACTCGTGTGCACTATCTTGTCCCGTCATCTGAATCGTTAGTTCCTCTTGCTTTGGATATACGTGTAAGATGTCCCACGATATACTGTCTTCTTCTCCTCGAAACACGATGCGATGCTTCATTCGATTTCCACCTCTGAGTTACAGGATATTTACTAGCCTTTCTCGAAAGTAACCGATATCTTCTTCATCCGAAAGGAGTCAACTTATGTCTGATACGCCAAAGACAGGTCCTACCGAACAGTCCGTTGATGCCTTTTTGGCACAAGTCGAACCGCCACTACGTCAAGCAGATGGTATCACGTTACGTCAGTTCTTCGAAGATGTCACGGGATACGAAGCCGTCATTTGGGGATCCTCCTTGATTGGTTTTGGTGCCTATCATTATCGCTATGCCTCCGGTCGCGAGGGCGACAGCTTTTATGTGGGTTTTTCTCCGCGCAAGACGAACCTCGTCCTTTACCTCTCGCTTGGTGAAGACGATGTATCGGAACGACTGCTTGCTAGTCTCGGTACGTATCGACGCGGTAAGTCCTGCCTCTACGTAAAACGACTGACTGACATCGATTTAAACGTACTTCGGGAAATGATTGAGCACTCGATCCGCACGTTACGAGACATGTACCCTTCTTGATTTCAATCAAAAACAGCCGAAGCAGATTCGCTTCGGCTGTTTTTTTGAAATTAATGTCCGCCTTCTGTCCGATCGATATGGCGGATGTGTTTGAGATTGACCCCGATGATGATGACGGATAAGAGGACGAAGCCACTGCCGACATAAAACGGTAGGTTTGCGTTGAAGATTTCAGCCAATTTACCGGCCATAAATGGCGCAATGGCTGCCCCGAGAAAACGTAGGAAACTGTATGCCGCAGATGCTGTCGAACGTTCGACAGGTGCTGCGTCCATGACAGCGGTCGTGATGAGCGTGTTGTTATTCCCAAGCACAGCTCCCGCCAAGATGACACAGACGATGACGACGGCTGGTGTTTCCGTGAAAATCCCCATTAAAAGAAGCAAGATCGCGAATGTGATCAACATCATGATCATCGCTTTGATCGTTCCGAACCATTGTTTCAGTTTCGGAGCCGTTAAGACCGATGTGATCGCAAGTAACATCCCCCAGCCGAGGAAGACGAATCCGAGTCCTTTAGCTGGTAGTTTCATGACGAATGGTGCATAAGCCATGATTGTAAAGAACCCCACGTTATAAAGCGCCGCAACGATCCCAAGCGTCAAGAGCGAACGATGTTTCATCGCTTGGAAAGGTGCTTTTAATGATAACTTCTGTTTCGGTGCAGCAGACGCTGCTGGTTTTGGCATCAAGAAGAGCAAGACGAGAAACGCGATGACCATGATTGTCGCAACACCCATGAATGGTGCGCGCCATGTGATCGAACCGAGTGTTCCGCCTAATAGTGGTCCAATCGAAATCCCAAGACCAACGGCTGCTTCATACAAAATGATGGCTTTGGCTGTTCCGCCTGATGACAGCGAAACGATCGCAGCCAGTGCGGTTGCGACGAACAAAGCGTTCCCAAGTCCCCATCCACCGCGTAACGCGACGAGCGTCCAAATGCTGTCTGCTTGTGAAGCAAAACCAGCAACGGTTGCGATGACGGCAATCCCGAGCATCAATGTTCCTTTTTGACCAATCCGTGATGAGATCGCGCCTGTAATTAACATCGCGAATGCCATGACGGCGTTATAACTTGTAAATAAGAGCGTTACTTCACTTTTTGATGCTTCTAAATTCTCGGCAATTGTCGGTAAGACGGGATTGACGAGCCCCATTCCCATGAATGCTGTGATACTGGCGAAAAAGACCGCCCAGACAGCAACCGGTTGATGGAATAATCCATGTTTGCTTTCTGCTAATACCGTTTCCGGCTCAAGCGTCGTTGTTTTTTCAGCAAGTGCCATAGTGTCCCTTCTTTCTATTGAATGTGTTACATGAACTGTTTAAACGAATGGCGGATGACATCGCCTCGACTAATGATCCCAACAAGACGTCCTGCCTTGAGGATTGGAAGCTTTTTGATCCGTTTTGCGCCAAGTGTCGCTGCAATCTCTTCCATTTCTGTATCAGCGTCCGCTGTTACGACTTTCCGGCGTGCCAGTTCCATGACAGGTCGATTCAAGATGTGACGAATCCGATCTTCATAATCTTCTTCGTCTCCTTTGATGACATCTACGTATAAGAATGTATCGACGATGATGTCCTTGTGTTTTCCAATTGCGCGCATGATATCTCCATCACTGATATACCCGACGACCTCCTGCTCGGCGTTGATGACAGGTACGCCGCTAATACCAGATTGAATGAATCGTTCGATGACCGTACGAATCAGATCTGTATCGTTTACCGTGATGACCTCTTGTTTCATCGACTCATAAGCTTTCATCTGAATTCTCCTTTGTCGTTCGTTTCTCATCTACGAAAGTTGTATGATACAATTAAAAGAACAAAAATGATTGTATAATACAACTACAACTCTGTCAAGCCTCCTGCTTTTCGCATTGACAGCTTATCCACATTGGGTAATCATGAGGGACAGAGAGACTTTTTCGAAAGGGGAGATACCCGATGTCTCAACAATCACTTGAAACCATTGAATTGGAGTTAGCGATTCTGATCCGGCGCTTAACGACAGCGACGGCAGACAATCGTAATTTGGATCGTGCTTCTTATCTCTTACTGCGACAATTAGCAGATTCCGGCAACGTCGGTGTCAAAACACTTGCCCGCGAACTTCAGTTGGATGTCTCAACCGTCAGTCGCCAAGCAGCGGCACTCGATCAGAAGCAACTCGTTGAAAAAGTAAAAGATCCGACGGATGGTCGTGCCTTCTTTTATCACATCACAGATAAAGGACAACAAGAACTTACCATCTATCGAACAGCACGTCTCGCAAGCATCGAACGTCTACTGACAGACTGGCCAGCAGATGATGCGGAAGATTTCGGACGCCTGTTGCAACAATTTAATCGTGCCTTGCGTGAACGATAACGGAATCATATCATTTAAAGAACGGACACGAAATCAATCGATTTCGTGTCCGTTCTTTTTTCGTCCATCATTCATCATGTTTGAGAAACTTGACAGACTGAACGAATTTGCGCGATATGTTCGGGTGACGTTCGGCAACAACCGCCGATCAATCGTGCCCCCGCCTCATACCATGTTTTCGAGACGGTTTGGAACGACGTACACTGATTCGTACCTGACCATGTTTTTGCGACCGGATCATAGACCTCACCAGAGTTCGGATAGACGATGATTGGCACATCCGTCAACGCCTTGACGTGACGGATAAAATCGGTCGCGTAAGATGCTGGAAAACAATTTGCACCGATTGCTGCGAGCTGTGGATGTTGTCCGACCGTTTCAATACAAGTCGCAAGTGCCGTTCCTTCACTAATGTGCGTCGCATCTTGAAGCGAGAACGTCAGCCAAGCGGACACTTCCGGATACGTTTCAAGAATCCGGAACAACACGACAGCTTCCTCGAGCGACGGAATCGTCTCGAATGCCAGCAGATCTGCCCCCGCTTCAATCAACGCTTCAATCCGTGGTCTGTGGAAGGCTTCTAGCACATCTACTGATACCCCATAATGACCGCGATACTCAGAACCATCTGCTAAGTAAGCACCATAAGGACCTACTGATCCCGCGATCAATGCGTCACTCTTTCCGATACGCGTGCGTGCGTTTTGCGCCAAGGTGACCGTTTGTCGGATCAGTTTCTCTGCTTCCTCGGTTGAAATGTGACGTTGCTTGAATCCTTCGATACTTGCTTGATAACTTGAAGTGATCGCAACATCGGCACCTACTTCAAAGTAATCACGATGGACACGCTCAATCTGTTCCGGCGCTTCAATCAAGAGACGTGCTGACCAAAGCGGGTCGTTCAGGTCGAATCCCTTCTGTTCAAGTTCGGTTGCAAGGGCACCATCTAAAATAAGAAAGGGAACTTCTTGTAATCGTTGATCAACTGGATTTTTGATTCGGGACATCTTCAACACTCCGTTTCTGAGAAGAATTCGTGAACGCATGAACGACATAACAGATCACGATGAATGGAATACCACAGTACAAGGCAATTCGTTGTGTCGGATCAAATCCGATACCAATCAAGGAAATCAAACAAACGACGAGAGCGGCAATCGGTACGAATGGAAAAAGTGGTGTGCGATAGACCAATTCGTCGACCGTATGCCCTTCACGGAGGAATTGTTTCCGGAAACGATACTGGGCAACGCTGATACTCATCCAAACGACGACGACAGCGAGACCAGAAATCGAGACGAGCGCGATATAAACACTTCCTGCCGCATAAATACTAGACAGCAAGGCAAGTCCTCCGCCAAGCATGCTGAACAATACAGCTCGAAGCGGTACCCCACTTGGTGTCACCTGGGCGAAGAAGCGTGGAATCATGCGTTCGTTCGCAAGCGACCAGAGCATCCGAGAGGCGGCGTAAAGTCCAGAGTTCGCTGCTGACAAGATTGCTGTCAAAATGACAAAGTTCATCACGTCTGCTGCGTAGGGAATTCCGATCCGTTCAAATACGGCGACGAACGGACTTTCGAGCACACCTTTCCCTTCCGTTGGCAATAAGACGGCTAACACGATGATCGTACCGACGAAGAAGAGAACGAGTCGCAAAATCGTCGTCCGGATCGCAAGCGGAATCGTCCGCTTCGGATCAACTGCTTCACCCGCTGCGACACCAATCAATTCCGTTCCCGAGTAAGCAAAGTTCACGGCAAGCATCGTCATGAAGATGGCGAAAGCGCCATTTGGGAATAATCCACCTTCCGTTAAGGAAGAAAAGAATGGGGCTGGGCTACCATCTTGCAGTGGAATGAAGCCGACGATCGCTCCCGCACCAAGTAAAATGAAAGCAATGATCGTCACGACCTTAATGGCGGAAAACCAAAACTCGACTTCAGCGAACACACGGACCTTTAAGACATTGATACCAAGGATCATCGCAGCGAACAATGCGCTGAACACCCAGACCGGAATCGACGGGAACCAACGTTGCATCAAAATGCCTGCCGCCGTGAATTCTGAACCAAGGGCGACCGTCCATGTCAGCCAGTAGAGCCAGGCGACTGTATAACCTGTGCCGGGTCCGATGTACTTCGTTGCGTACTTATGGAATGATCCGGTTTCCGGCATGTGAACGGCGAGTTCACCGAGACTTAACATGACTAAGTAAACGACGACGGCCCCGATCAAATACGATAAAATCGTTCCGACGCGTCCTGCTTGTTCCAACGTATAACCTGTACTTAAAAATAACCCTGTTCCGATAACACCACCTAACGACAGCATGATCAGATGACGTGATTCCATCTTGCGTCGAAACGCTCCGCTCGTTTTCATGAATCCATTTCCTCCTCGTTCCACCTATTTCAAACAAAAAACGCATCCTCACGGATGCGTCGGTCGACAATTCGGAAATCTTATCGATCGGGTGCAGCACCCGCAGGAATTAGCACAGTATCTTTCGACCTGTTGCTGAGGTTTCATAGGGCCAGTCCCTCCACCTCTCTGGATAAGTATGTAATTGTTCCTAACCATATCAGAATGCAGATAATTCAGTCAACAAGCAGTTCTCGATTTTTTTGATAAATCCATAAATTAGATTCAATCAGTTGAAGGTGACGTGGAGAGCGTGTTTCGAGCAACGTGCTAAAGAAATGTTCCACTTCGACAGGCTGACCCTTTTCCATGTCCCGTAACATCGACGATTTCATCGTGTCTTCCATTGCATGCATCTGCTTCAGCAAGACCGCTTCTACATCATCATTGAAAATTGCACCTTGTTCTTCCATCGCTTGTTTCGCTTCCTTCATGACGTCTTGAATCATCTGATAACCAATTGGGTCCTTGCGAACTGGACCGATGGCAGAGCGAAATAGTGTCGTCACGCCCGCAAATGTCGAAATGAAGAGGTACTTTTGCCACATGTCATCCATGATATGCATCGAGTACGCCATCGGTGCCTTCGCTTTCGCAAAACGTGTTGCAATCTCCTCTAAACGCGCTGTTGGTTTACCGGTTCGTGAACCAAACAATAGCCGATGAGACGGGCTTGTCTGTACAATACGCCCTTCTGCATCAAGCGTCGATTCGATGAAGCAAAGCCCTCCCAGTACTCGATCTTCTCCGAAGACTTCTGTTAACCGGCGAATATGACGCATCCCGTTCAATAAGGGAATGATATATGTATCTTCCGAAATGAATGGCGCAAGATCCTGTAAGACGTCATCCAAGTGATAGGCTTTCGTAGAAAGTAAGACGACATCAAATGTGTGATTTGGTCGCATGTCTCGTGTCACTAACTGAGGCGTGATCGTGATATCACCATGAGGACTAGTAATCTGTAACCCTGTCTTTTGTAATTGTTCATAGCGCTTCGGACGAACAAAGAATGTCACCTGTTCCCCTTGCTCAGCAAGACGTCCCCCGAAATAACCTCCAACTGCTCCTGCACCTACGACTAAAACATGCATATGCATTACCTCCTTTTTAACTAATCGATTCGTTACTTACTCCTTCACCCTAACATATCGGAAACCATTTTCCTGATTCCTACTTGAATCACTAAAATGTAAGTTAAGCGTTTGCATTTTAGAAAAAAACGTTTATACTAACTTGTATACAAGTATACTCACTCTAGAAATCAGGTGATTCCATGTCAGAACTGTTATACCCCCTGAAGTGGTTAGCGAAAGCTTCCGCCGGAGATCGTGTTGCACACGAGTTACGGATGCGGATTATTTCAGGAAAGATTGAAAGCGGTACCATCTTATCTGAGAATAAATTAGCCTCTGATTTTTCAGTCAGTCGCTCTCCTGTCCGGGATGCGTTAAAGGTCCTTGCATCCGAACAATTGATTCGTCTCGAACGAATGGGAGCGGTCGTCGTCGGTTTGTCCGAGCGCGACATTCAGGAAATCTATGATGTCCGGTTGCTCATCGAAACATTCGTCTTCGAGCGACTCGTCAAAATCGAACGGTCTGAACTCGTCCGTGAGCTCAGTAAAATTCTAGAAATGATGAAAGTTGCCATCAAATACAAGGATGCCGATGAATTTTCCTTCCAGGACGTACTGTTTCATGAAACAATCATCCGCTCGATCGATCATGGGTATGTCAGCATGATTTGGCAAAATCTTAAACCGGTCATGGAAAGTTTCATCCTCCTATCGATGCGGGTACGATTCGAGGAAGACATCGAAGACTTCGAACGCATTCTCGCGAACCACGCCTTGTATATCGAAGCGATCGAGACAGGGGATCGTGAACGGATGGTTGCTTCCTTACATCAGAACTTTGATGACGTCCAGGAAGTCGAAGATCTCTGGAAAACGCAACAAATGATGTCGAAAGGAGTCGATTCACATGACTGAATACATGTTAGGCGTCGATATCGGTACGACGAGTACGAAAGCAGTCTTATTTACGACAAAAGGAGAGGTTGTCGGACAAACGAATGTCGGTTACCCACTCCACACACCAAACCGTTCGACGGCGGAGCAGGATCCGGAAGAAATTTTTGATGCTGTACTCGAATCGATCCGTTTGATCACAAAACGTCATCCAAGCATGCCACCAAAGTTCGTCGCGTTCAGTAGTGCTATGCACAGCTTGATCGCGATGGACGCACAGCATCAGCCATTGACTGCCTGCATCACATGGGCGGACAGTCGGAGTGAAGCATGGTCGAACAAGATTAAGGAACAATACGGTTTCTCGATCTATCACCGGACCGGGACACCGATCCATCCGATGTCACCGCTCAGCAAAATCAGTTGGCTCGTCGAAGATCGTCCGGAGCTCCACGCTCAAACGAAAAAATATGTCGGGATCAAGGAATTTGTTTTCCAAAGACTTTTCGGCAGATATGTCATCGACCACTCTCTCGCTTCAGCAACCGGTCTCTTTAATATTCATGAATTAGGCTGGGATACGGGCGCGTTACATGTCGCAGGGATCGATGCAAGCTATTTATCAGAACCCGTACCGACGACGACGTCATGCACTGGACTGAATGTCGATTACGCACGACAAATGGGACTATCCGTTGATACGCCGTTCTTAGTCGGTGCTAGTGACGGTGTCCTCTCCAATCTAGGCGTCAACGCGATTCGCAAAGGGGAAATTGCGATCACGATCGGAACGAGCGGTGCTATCCGAACGATCATTGATCGTCCGCAGACCGATGAAAAAGGACGGACATTTTGTTACGCACTGACCGAGGACCACTGGGTCATCGGCGGACCCGTCAATAATGGCGGAATGGTCTTACGGTGGATCCGAGACGAACTCGCTTCAGCCGAAGTCGAAACAGCAAAACGTCTCGGCATCGATCCGTATGCTGTCCTGACGAAGATTGCCGAACGTGTCCGCCCAGGATCCGACGGACTGTTGTTTCATCCTTACTTGTCCGGTGAACGGGCACCACTGTGGAATCCAGATGTCAGCGGTTCATTCTTCGGCTTGACGCTTTCGCACAAAAAAGAGCATATGATCCGGGCAGCACTAGAAGGGGTCATCTACAATCTCTATACCGTCTTCCTCGCACTCGTCGAGTGTATGGACGGTCCTGTGACACGAATTCAGGCAACCGGTGGATTTGCCCGTTCTGAAGTCTGGCGCCAAATGATGGCGGATATCTTTGAGTCGGAAGTCGTCATTCCGGAAAGCTTTGAAAGTTCATGTCTCGGTGCTTGTATTCTCGGACTGTATGCAACAGGGGAAATCGATTCGTTCGAAGTCGTGTCCGAGATGATCGGGGAAACACATCGCCATGTACCAAATGAAGAAGCGATGCATGAATATCGTCAGCTCTTACCAATTTTCATTAGTCTGGCGCGGACATTGTCTGAGGATCACAAACGAATCGCTGCGTATCAACGGAGCTTGATTCAAAAAGAAAACTAA
Organism: uncultured Exiguobacterium sp.; assembly: GCF_964277885.1. Lineage (NCBI taxonomy): Bacteria > Bacillati > Bacillota > Bacilli > Caryophanales > Exiguobacterium > uncultured Exiguobacterium sp. Next base: position 22,664 of record NZ_CAXYJR010000003.1, read on the forward strand.
CTTAATCTTTTGGGGGAAGTCATCATGCCATTAGTCATCGTAGGAATTGGGATCGTCGCGTTACTCGTTCTCATCATGGGGTTGAAATTAAATACATTTGTCTCACTCATCATCGTTTCCTTTGGCGTTGCACTACTGCTCGGCATGCCGCTCGATCAGATCGTCAAGACGATCGAAGCTGGTATCGGCGGAACGCTTGGTCACCTCGCATTGATCTTTGGTCTTGGTGCCATGCTTGGAAAGCTGATCGCTGACGCCGGGGGGGCGCAGCGAATCGCCATGACGCTTGTCGCTCGATTCGGGGAAAAGAACATCCAATGGGCAGTCGTCGTCGCTTCATTCATCATCGGGATCGCCCTCTTCTTCGAAGTCGGACTCGTCCTGTTGATTCCAATCGTCTTTGCGATTTCACGTCAGCTCCGCGTCTCGATCCTGTATCTCGGGATCCCGATGGTCGCAGCCCTGTCTGTCACGCACGGCTTCTTACCACCTCACCCGGGTCCGACCGTCATCGCTGGGGAATATAAAGCCAATATCGGGGAAGTCTTATTGTATGGTTTCATCGTTGCTGTTCCGACAGTCATCATCGCCGGTCCTATCTTTACGAAAATCGCGAAACGACTCGTCCCTGAATCGTTTACACGGACAGGAAATATTGCGTCACTCGGGGAACAAAAAGAATTTGATTTAGACGAGACACCAGGTTTTGGCATCAGTGTTTTCACGGCGATGCTACCGGTTCTTTTGATGTCGGTCGCAACAATCTTCACGCTTTTACAAGAAACTCTCGGCTGGGGTGAAAATAGCGTCATCTCGGCAATCGAGTTCATCGGGAACGCCTCGACGGCAATGTTGATTTCTTTGCTCGTCGCGGTCTACACGATGGGGATCGCGCGTAAGATTCCGATGCAAACGGTCATGGAATCTTGTACGACGGCAATTGCTCAAATCGGGATGATGCTATTGATCATCGGCGGTGGCGGTGCCTTCAAACAAGTCTTGATTGACGGTGGTGTTGGGACGTTCGTCGCGCAATTATTTGAAGGGTCAGCGTTATCTCCGATTCTACTCGCTTGGTTGATCGCTGCGATTCTCCGAATCTCACTTGGTTCCGCGACAGTCGCTGCCCTCTCAACAGCAGGTCTCGTCATTCCCTTACTAGAGCAATCCGACGTCAACTTAGCGCTCGTCGTTCTCGCGACTGGTGCGGGTAGTCTGATTGCTTCACACGTCAATGATGCAGGCTTCTGGATGTTTAAAGAGTATTTCGGATTATCATTAAAAGAAACGTTTGCGACATGGACTGTGCTTGAGACGATCATTTCCGTTTGTGGACTTGGGTTCGTTCTTCTTCTCAGCCTCGTCGTCTAAGAAAAGGAGTCGTTCTACTTATGCAACATTCTATTGGAGTCATCGGGCTTGGTGTCATGGGACGCAACCTGGCACTGAATATGGCGAGTCAGCAAGAAGAGGTCGCCATCTATAACTACACACGTGATTTAACGGACGATCTCGTCGCACATGATGAGGGACTACCTCTTCATCCGTACTATGACATTGAAGCATTCGTTCAATCACTCGCTCGCCCACGTAAAATCTTCATGATGGTCACGGCTGGTAGCGCGATTGATTCAGTCATCGAATCGTTACTTCCGCATCTCGAAACAGGCGATATCATCATGGATGGTGGGAACTCTCACTTCCTCGATACAGAGCGTCGTTTCGACGAGTTACAACGCCACGGGATCGAATACATCGGCGTCGGTGTATCGGGTGGTGAAGTCGGTGCGCGGACTGGTCCTGCGATCATGCCGGGTGGATCGAAAGAAGCTTACGAACATGTCGCACCGATCTTGACGAAGATCGCCGCTCACGTCGAAGGAGATCCATGTTGTGTCTATATTGGTCCAAAAGGCGCTGGTCACTTCGTCAAGATGGTCCATAACGGAATCGAGTATGCGGACATGCAACTGATCGCTGAAGCGTATAGCTTCCTCCGTTTCCGCCTCGGACTCGATGTCACGGAAGTCGCGGACATCTTCGCCGAGTGGAACGAAGGTGAACTGAAAAGTTATCTGATTGAGATCACAGCGGACATTCTCCGGAAAACGGATGATGAGACTGGCCAACCATTGATTGATGTCATTCTCGATCAAGCCGGTCAAAAAGGAACTGGAAAATGGACGAGCCTGCAAGCCATTGATAATGGGATCGCCTCTTCGATCATTACAGAAGCCCTGTTCGCGCGTTACCTTTCAGCTATTAAAGAAGAACGCGTCGCAGCGTCTGCTGTTCTAAAGGGTCCAGAAGACTTGTCAACGCTTGAGCGAGATACGTGGATCGAACGGATCCGTCAAGCGCTTTATATGGGGAAAGTCGCCGCATACGCGCAAGGCTTCACCCAGTACCGGACGTCGTCTGAGTTGTATGACTGGAATTTACGCCTTGAGGAGATTGCCTTGATCTTCCGTGGCGGATGTATCATCCGGGCCGACTTCTTGAACGTCATCAGTGAAGCGTTTAAAAACGACGCGAACCTCTCGAACTTGATGCTCGCCCCGTTCTTCGCTGAGAAAGTACAGGCGTACCAAAAATCGTTACGTCACGTCGTTGCCGAGGGAGCGTTATCTGGTTTTGCACTCCCATCTCTATCGACGTCACTGACGTATTACGATAGCTACCGGACAGCGAATTCGAATGCCAACATGTTGCAAGCACAACGTGATTATTTCGGCGCTCACACGTATGCCCGAACAGACCGCGAAGGCATTTTCCATACGGACTGGCAATAAGGAATACAGCTCCCGACTCCTGTTTCATTTAGGAGTCGGGAGTTCTTTTTTTGTTCACACAATCTTTCCTGAAATAAGAAATTACCGATTATACCTTGACAAAAGTGTTGGTCTATATGAAATTAGTATTAGATTAGAATTATTCTAGTGTGATAAATACAGATTACCTGTATGCACTAGAACAGATTCTAAATATAGAACCCTTGAGGAGGATTTTTATCATGTCTTTAATCGGAAGTGAAGTAAAACCATTCAGTGCATCAGCATTCCACAACGGAGAATTCGTTGACCTAACGGATGCTAACCTTCGCGGTAAATGGAGTGTCGTATGTTTCTACCCTGCAGACTTTACATTCGTTTGCCCGACAGAACTCGAAGATCTCCAAAACCAATACGCAACACTCAAAGCGCTTGACGTTGAAGTTTACTCTGTTTCAACAGATACGCATTTCACACATAAAGCATGGCACGAAACATCAGAAACAATCGGTAAAATCGAGTACGTCATGATCGGCGACCCATCACACGTCATCTCACGTAACTTCGAAGTCTTGAACGAACAAGATGGTCTTGCTGACCGCGGTACGTTCATCATCGACCCAGACGGTGTCATCCAAACGGTTGAGATCAACGCAGGCGGCATCGGTCGTGATGCAAGCACGCTCGTCAACAAAATCAAAGCAGCACAATACGTACGTAACAATCCAGGCGAAGTCTGCCCAGCGAAATGGGAAGAAGGCTCTGCAACACTCACACCAAGCCTTGACCTCGTCGGAAAAATTTAAGGAGCGGATTCGCGATGGCTTTAGCACCAGACATTAAAGCACAACTCGCGCAATACCTCGAGCTTCTCGAAGGCGATCTCGTCCTAGCGGTTAGCGCTGGGACAGACGCCGTCTCGCTTGAGATGAGCGCACTCGTCGAAGAGATCGCAAGCATGACACCACGCATCTCCGTCGAGCAGGCAAGCCTTCCCCGGACACCAAGTTTCACAGTCAACCGTGTCGGTGAGACAAGTGGCATCACGTTCGCGGGAATTCCACTCGGTCATGAGTTCACGTCTCTCGTTCTTGCTCTGCTACAAGTCAGCGGTCGAGCACCGAAGGTCGATGCGGACGTCATCAAGCAGATTCAAGGCATTCAAGAAACGTACCACTTCGAGTCATACATCAGCTTGAGCTGCCACAACTGCCCGGATGTCGTACAAGCGTTGAACGTCATGAGCGTTCTCAACCCGAACATCAGTCACACGATGATTGATGGGGCGGCATTTAAAGCAGAAGTCGAACAAAAAGAGATCATGGCTGTTCCGACGGTCTTCGTCAACGGTGAAGCATTCGGTAACGGACGGATGTCACTCGAAGAAATCTTGGCGAAGCTTGGCACAGGTGCCGATGCTTCTGATTTCGCTGATAGAGATCCATACGATGTCCTCGTCGTCGGTGGTGGTCCAGCTGGATCGAGTGCTGCGATTTATGCAGCCCGTAAAGGCATCCGGACAGGAATCGTCGCAGAACGCTTCGGTGGACAAGTCATGGATACGATGAGCATCGAAAACTTCATCAGCATGAAGTACACAGAAGGACCAAAACTCGTCGCAAGTCTTGAGGAGCACGTCAAGGAATATGGCATCGATATCATGAACCTGCAACGAGCAACTCGTCTTGAGAAGAAGGACCTCCTCGAGCTTGAACTTGAGAATGGTGCTGTCTTGAAGACGAAGAGTTTGATCCTTTCAACAGGTGCACGCTGGCGTAACGTTGGTGTCCCAGGCGAACTCGAATTCAAGAACAAAGGCGTCGCCTACTGCCCACACTGTGATGGTCCATTGTTCGAAGGAAAACGTGTCGCAGTCATCGGTGGCGGAAACTCAGGAATCGAAGCAGCCATCGATCTCGCGGGAATCGTCAAGCATGTCACGGTCCTTGAGTTCGCACCCGAATTAAAAGCAGACGCTGTTCTTCAAGAACGCCTCGCTTCACTTCCGAACGTCACGGTCGTCGTCAACGCACAGACGAAGGAAATCACAGGAACGGACAAAGTGAACGGTATCACGTACATCGAGCGCGAAACGAACGTCGAACGTCACGTCGAGCTCGAGGGTGTCTTCGTCCAGATCGGTCTTGTACCGAACACAGACTGGCTCGGTGAAACGGTGAACCGTAACAAGTTCGGTGAAGTCCAAGTCGATCGCCACGGCGCAACGAACGTACCAGGCGTTTTCGCAGCAGGAGACTGCACAGATAGCGCGTATAAACAGATCATCATCTCGATGGGATCTGGTGCAACAGCTGCACTCGGTGCTTTCGATCACTTGATCCGGAATTAATGAAAAAGAGCGGAACTCAAACGAGTTTCGCTCTTTTTCTGCCTCAATAGTAGATTTCACCGTACCATGAACAATGATATTCTTTCGTGATGTGATGTCTTGTTAAGATGCCTTGCTTCGCGTATGTACCACTGACCGTTACGACCATCGTTTGCAAAGCATCGATTGGAGTACCGGAGAATCCGGTTTGCGTCCACTTTCCACCATCGATCGCAAGAGACGTCATCGAAAAGACATCGGATAATCGTTGGCGTTTACTCTGTTCCAAGAGTTCCGTCTCGAAATTTCCGATGATCCGGACATCGTTTCCACGTTCCGTACGTTCAAGCGTTCGTTCACTATCCCACTCTAAGCTCGTTTGGACACGTAGCGGCTTCAACCGTTCGAGTGCCCGTTCTTGAAAACGTTCCGGCGAAACCCAGTCCTCGTCTGCGAATTGATTTGCTGCAAGCAACGTGACGTCCGCATTTTCATGTGTCCGATTTATGTTTTCCACGATTTTTTCATATGCTGCGTAATAACGTTGATGTTGTGTCGTCTGATCCTTTGCCTCCGATGTGACTGGTGACAACGAAGCAAGTATGACAACGGCTGTCGCGATCTGATATTTCATAGACTTCCCCTTCCTTTCGCTGTTCATTGTACGAAAAAAACGAGGAATAGATTCGAAAATGATAACCGTTTTAGAGATTTTTTCATTCAGGGCTGTATCAATAGATCGTACGTTTCTGGAATTAAGAACAGATAAAGGTATGTATTCAAAACTGACCCCTATAAATAATTCAAAGTTGACACTTTTGACTAGTCCAGTCATCTGATAGATTAAAGCTATCTTAAAATCTATCATAAAGAAGGTTAGCCACATGCAAAAAGCAGCACCGTATTCTAGTACTCGTACCCGCCAGCTCGTTATTACTGCGATGTCGATCGCACTTGTTCTTGTCGCAACGATGTTCATCAATATCAAATTACCAATCGCACTAAACGGTGGTCTTATTCATATGGGAACAGCCATGCTCTTTCTCATCGCAATTTTATTCGGTCCACGGACAGCATTGATTGCCGGTGCTGTTGGAATGGGGTTATTCGATCTTTTATTGGGCTATACAATTTGGGCACCTGGTACGATCATCGCACGTGGACTTCAAGGGTTGATCGTCGGTTACATCGCGTGGTCAGGTGGTCGTAACGGAACGAATGTCACGTTCAACTTGATCGGGATGATCGCTTCCGCTCCTGTCATGTTGCTCGTCTACTTCGTACATGAAGGGATTATGTTCAGCAACTGGGTCGCACCATTCGGTTCAATTACAGGAAACATTATTCAAAACGTCCTCGGAATCCTTGTCGCGATTCCAGTCGGGATCGCACTGAAGAAAACGCGTTTCTTCCGTAACTTCCGCTAAATCAAAAAAACCGTCCGGCTCTCGTAGAGTTGGACGGTTTTCGTTTAGCGAATCGGTTGACCTTGTTCAAGCTCAAGCGTTTTGGCTGTTTCCGCATGAATCTGTTCGAACAGCTCCGGATGTTCAACGAGTGAGATCCCGTAAGACGGAATCATCTCCTTGATTTTTGCTTCCCACGCCGGTAGTTCGGACGGGAAACATTTTGCGAGCACTTCGAGCATGACCGGTACCGCTGTTGAGGCACCTGGAGATGCTCCAAGTAAAGCAGCGACAGATCCGTCGGCTGCACTGACGACTTCTGTTCCGAACTGGAGTGTTCCTTTGCCTTGTGGTGTATCCTTGATGACTTGAACACGTTGACCAGCAACGACGACATCCCAGTCTTCTGTTTTCGCATTCGGGATGAACTCCCGTAATTCGTTCATCCGTTGTTCCGTCGACAAGAGAACTTGTTCGATCAAATACTTCGTCAATCCCATCTCTTTTGCTCCCGCAGCAAGCATCGTCAAGACGTTGTTCGGTTTGACGGACGCAATCAAATCAAGATTTGATCCTGTCTTGAGGAACTTCGGTGAAAAGCCAGCAAACGGTCCGAAGAGGAGCGATTTCTTTCCATCGATGTACCGTGTATCCAAGTGCGGTACTGACATCGGCGGTGCTCCGACTTTCGCTTTTCCGTAGACTTTCGCATGATGCTGTTCGATGATTTCAGGATTTTTACAAACGAGGAACAAGCCACTGACCGGGAAACCACCAATTTGCTTCGATTCCTCGATGCCTGTTTTTTGGAGCAATGGTAAACTACCGCCGCCACCCCCGATGAAGACGAACTGCGCCGTATGATGCTCGATCCGGTGATCGCGCTCATTCTTCACTTTGACTTCCCATCCCCCGTCAACACGTTTCAAATCCTCGACACCGTGCTGATAGTTGATCTCTACATTATGCTGTGCGAGATATTCAAACAGGATTCGTGTCAACGCACCAAAGTTGACGTCCGTTCCTGAATCGATTTTTGTCGCAGCGATCGGCTCTGGTGACGTCCGACCGTTCATGATGAGTGGAATCCACTCGGCTAATTTCGCTGGATCCTCTGAATATTCCATTCCCGCAAACAACGGATTCGCTGATAGCGCTTCCAATCGTTTTTTCAAGAATTCGACGTTTTCCGTTCCTTCGACCATGCTCATATGTGGAATCGGCATGATGAATTCTTTCGGATTCGGCAAGACACCTTCCTTGACGAGATGCGACCAGAATTGACGTGACAGTTGGAACTGTTCGTTTACTTTGACTGCTTTACTGATATCGATCGAACCATCGGCGTTTTCTGTCGTATAGTTCAGTTCGCATAATGCGGCGTGACCTGTTCCGGCATTGTTCCACTCGTTCGAGCTTTCTTCCCCGGCACTCGCGAGTTTCTCGAATACCTTGATGTTCATCTCAGGCGCGAGTTCTTTTAACAAGACCCCTAACGTCGCGCTCATGACTCCGGCACCAATTAAAATAACGTCTGTTTTTTTAGGCATACTGCTCATGATATCCTTCCTATCCCCGTTGATATTATGGACTACCTGTCATGAAAAACTTCCCCCTCATGACGACAACTTACCTTTCCATTATAACCCTATCATAGCTTGCACAGAAAGGAACTTCTTTTACATTCAGAAATGTGCCAAGGCAGCTGATTTCACAAAATCGTCTGCCTCTTTTCGAAGCAGACGATTCCGCTCATTTGATTCGTAATCCTAAGTTTCCTTTGATGGTTTCATACCAACGATAGGTGTGATGGCTTTTTTGAATCACTGGCTCCTCCATCGAAATAGCCATGACCTGCTGTCCATAGTCATCAAAGCGTAAATAAACAAGATAACTCCCCCGCTCCATTTGTTTGGGTAGTTCTATCTGCAAGCGATAATAATGATTTTCAAGATTTGTGACATCTGTCTTTAAAAGATGCGTTTCTTCCATCCAATTACGATGTTGTAGTGTAATTCCTTCTACATGAATTCGTCGATCTCCAAGTGTTTGAACCGTTAGCTCGAGTCCTTCTTCTGTCAGTTCTAATTCGTGCACCTTCACATAGAGAGGTAGAGCTAGCATTTGTTTCTGATCACTGCCTAATGGAATACTCCAGTAGGGTTGATCATCCACCCATTCGATTTCCTTTTTTTCTTTCGATTTCGACCACTTGACAGCATCCATGAAATCATCAAAACGTCCGGTGTTCCAGTAATGATACAACAGACGATTGAACGGCTTTTCAATCAATGAATCGATGGGATAGGAACGGTGTTGCGTAAATAAGGCAACGACGCGCGCAAACATTTGATGATAGGCTGACGGATCATGACTTTTAAGAAAGTGCTTACGGTCATACAAACGTGTGATGCAGTCAAACTCGATCAGTCGATTGAGGATGAGACGCTCCTTTTCAATAGATAAGTTATATGCCAAAACATGACGTAAGACGATAAGATTCGTTTCCATCTTTTCCATGATATCTGTCTGTTTCGTTAATGAGTCATTCTCCTCAAGACGATTTAAATAATAGATGGGAGCAGTAACAGTCGATATCGCATCCGTTCGTATCAAAACATCGATAAAAAATTGTTTATCTTCGGCGAATTTCATCGAAGGAAATTGAATAGCATGACGTAACAGAAAGTCTCGACGCATCATACGGGCACGTGGACCGAGATGATAAAACGCATGCTTTAAAGTATAAGGAGAGACGTGATCACGATTGCGATTCGATTCGTGAACACCGATGATTCGATTCGGTTGATGCGTAGACACTTGAATTGTACGTCCGCAAGCATAGTCTACTCCGGTTCGATCCATCGTCTCACTCAAAATCCGTAACCCGTCATGCGCTAACCAATCGTCCGCATCCAAAAATGTGACATACTTCGATCGTGCAAGAGTCAAACCTAGATTACGTGGTATCGCAGGCGTGCCCGTATTGTGTTTCAGCAGTACACTGACAAGTTGAGGATATAAGGCTGATAAACGCCGTAAAAGTCGACGTGAACCATCTGTTGATTTATCATCTACCGCAATGATTGTCACATTTCGAATACCGATCGTCTGTACCAAAACGGAATTGATCGTTCGATCAAGGTAAGTGATTGCGTTATACACTGGAATGATGACTGTAACGGCGACATGACGCCTAAGCCGCTTTTCATTAAGCACCTCATAGTCTTTCGGTAGTGATGCAATATTCAGTCCCACTTGATTCACTCCTTGTCCGAAAAAAGTCATTCACTTTACAAACTATTTTGGTTTTAAATGTAAAATATACATATTATATATAAATTCCAATCATCCTGCAAGTATGGTCTCAACACATACATACGTATGAATTCATTCAAAAACGGTAATCATATAACAAAGATAAAGGAGGAACTTTCATGGCGACACGTTGGATATTTGGTAATCAATTGAATCACGATCTCCCCTTATTGCAGGAAGCAAATAAACAAGACGATGTCATCCTGATGGTCGAAGCGACCTCACGCTCCAAGTGGAAGACGTACCATAAACAAAAACTTGTCCTCGTCTTCTCTGCGATGCGTCATTTCGCGGAAGAACTGCGCGAAAAAGGCTTTACCGTCGATTATCGAGAAGCTGATTCGTTCGATCAGGCGTTCAAGGCGCACCGGAAAGATCATGATCCGGATCATGTATTCTATACGGCGATCACGGACGAACCGATGCGCAAGGCGATGCACAAGTGGCAAGACGCTTTACCGAAGAAAATCACGGTCGAGGTCTGTTCCGACGTGCCGTTGTTTTTACTGACACAGGAAGAAGCGGTCGAAGCAATCGGAGATAAGCCATACAAGATGGATCGATTTTATCGCAAACTGCGCAAGGAACGAAACGTTCTCATGAACGGTTCTAAACCGATTGGTGGAAAGTGGTCGTTTGACGCCGAGAATCGAAAACCAGCGAAGTCCGGGACGACGTTTCCGGATCCCGTTCAGTTTCGCCCTGATCGCATCACAAAGGACGTCATCGACAAGGTTGAGCGTGATTTCTCTGATCATCCGGGAGCACTTGATTCCTTCCATTGGCCGGTTACGCGAAAGGAAGCGACGCGGGCTCTTCATCGTTTCATCGAAGAACGACTCGAGACGTTCGGGACATATCAAGACGCTATGCTCACTGGTGAAGATACGTTATCGCACTCACTCTTGTCAGCAGCAATCAATCTCGGTCTACTGACACCGGAAGAGGTCATTCGTCAAGTCGAGGCCGCCCTCGAAGATCAAGATGCTCCGCTCAATGCGGTCGAAGGTTTTATTCGACAAATCCTCGGCTGGCGTGAATACATGCGTGCCGTCTATCTAGCCGAGATGCCGGACTATGCTTCCGTCAATGCGCTGCGTCATGAAGCGGACCTACCAGACTTTTTCTGGACCGGGAAGACGAACATGAATTGTGTCGCTGAATCGTTACGTCCTGTCGTCGAGCATGCCCATAATCACCATATCCAGCGCTTGATGGTGCTCGGGAACTTCGCTAATCTGTTTGCAATCTCGCCGCAACAGACAGCTGACTGGTTCAATGAGATGTACATTGATGCCTATGACTGGGTCGTCTTACCGAACGTCCTCGGAATGGCGCTTCATGCCGATGGGGGGACGCTATCGACTAAACCGTACATCGCTTCGGCGAATTACATCCATAAGATGAGTGATTATTGCAAGGGATGTCCGTTCCATCAAAAGGATATGCTCGGAGAGGATGCCTGTCCGTTTAACGCTCTGTACTGGGACTTCATTGACCGGCACGAAAAACGGTTCGCTGATAATCCACGGATGTCGATGATGTATCGGCAATGGGGAAAACGCGATGCGGACAGCAAACGTGACATTCGAAACAAAGCGAAAGCACTTCGCAAACAATTACAGGACGGTGCTTTCGATACACCATAAAACAAGCCGGTCGGATTAGATCCGACCGGCTTGTTTTGAATTACGCACTTTTTTGATTAGCTGCTTGTTGTTTCTTTTTCCGGAGGTGATACAGTCCGAATAATCCGAGGAACCAGACCGGTGTCAGTAACAAGGCTGGACGTGTATCATCAGCAAACAGCATGACGACGAGAATGACGGCAAACAATCCGAGCACGAGGTAATTGACGAATGGTGTCAATGGTGCTTTGAATGTCGACCCTGCATGCAATTCCGGATTTTGTTTCTTGTACCGGAGATGACAGACGAGGATGACACCCCAGACCCAGATGAAGCAGATCGCACTGATCGTCGTGACGATACTGAACGCTTGTCCTGGTAACAGTTTACTGAGCAAAGCACCGACTGATACGACAATCGTCGAGACGAACAAGGCGTTTGCTGGGACATGGTTTTTGTTCAACTTCGAGAACTTGTTCGACGCTTGCTGTTGATTTCCCAGGTTATACAGAATTCGACTTGTCGAGAACATTCCGCTGTTACATGCAGAAGCGGCAGACGTCAGTACGACGAAGTTGATGATTCCTGCTGCGAGTGGAATCCCAATCAGACTGAACGTCTTGACGAACGGACTTTCTGTCGCACTTAATCCTGTCCATGGGTTGATCATCAAAAGAATCAGTAAGGCACCGACATAGAAGAATAAGATCCGAAGCGGAATCTTATTGATCGCGGACGGAATGTTCTTTTTCGGATCCGCTGTTTCTGCTGCCGACACCCCAACGAGCTCGACGCCGACATAGGCGAAGACGACCATTTGGAACGATAGCAAGAATCCAGAAATCCCGTTTGGCATCCATCCGTCATGTGACCAGAGGTTCGAGACTGTCACGGGACCGGCGTCCGTTTTAAAACCGATCGCGAGTAAGACGATTCCGACACCAATCAAGGCGAGGATCGTCACGACCTTGATCAAGGCGAACCAAAACTCAAGTTCTCCGAATAATTTAACGGTCAATAAGTTAAAACCAAGTAAAATCAAAAGAGCGAGTACGGCTGGAATCCATTGCGGGATATCAAACCAATACTTAACGTATACACCGACAGCGATGATGTCCGCCATCGCTGTCATGATCCAACAGAACCAGTACGTCCACCCGGTCACGAACGCGGCACGTGGTCCGAGATAATCTTCTGCGATGTCCGTGAGTGACTGATAACCTGCTTTTGACAATAACAATTCCCCAAGTGCCCGCATGACGAAGAAGATCGCGATCCCGACGAGTAAGTAGGCAAAAATGATCGATGGGCCAGCGAGTTGGATCGCTTTACCTGATCCTAAAAACAACCCCGTTCCGATCGTTCCACCAATGGCAATCAACTGTACATGACGATTCGATAAATCCCGTTTTAATCCTTGCTGTTCCAAACCTGAACTCCTCCTTGTGATGGTTTCTCTACGCTTCAGACCGTTCTGTCGGTCCTGAAAAAGAAAAAAAGAGACTGGACGAATGTCCAATCTCAACAAAATCAAAGGAATAACCCATACACGCCACTATGACATTCCATGAATGCCCGTCGCTGCATGTGATTACTCTTCTGTCCGTTTGCCTGAGATTGTGAACCCTTCGGCGCCGTGTCGACACGGTCTCTCCAGAAGCTGCTCCTGCCATAGTGTGACCCATGACAATCATAGCTTTCTCTTTATTTGATTATCCGATGCGTCGCTGCACCGATGAATTGTTTCTAATTCTAGTAATCTCTAAAGCGTTTGTCAACGCCTTTTTCAAAATGATTTTTCAATCTGTGAAAAGGACTTTACCATCTTTTCCAGAAATCATACAGCACGACTTGATCACGAAAGGATGGAACATTCATGTCGACGATTTACTTGGTTCGCCACTGTGAAACGACCGGTCAAGCACCGGAAGCCCCGTTAACTCCTCGTGGAGAAGAACAGGCGCAACGACTGTGTACGCAGTTACTTAAGCTTACGATCACGCATCTTCTTTCGAGTCCGTATCGCCGTGCGCTCGACTCGATTCAACCACTTGCGACTGCTTTGAAACTACCCGTTGTACAAGAAGAGGACTTAAAAGAACGACGGTTAAGTGCTGTTCCACTTGACGATTGGCAGGACTATCTTCGTCGAACGTTCATCGATCCCGACTATACGTGTCCTGGTGGTGAATCTAGCCGGATAGCGACAGAGCGTATCACACGCGTCGTTGAAGAAGCGTTGCAACAGCATGATGGAGCCATTCTCGTGACACATGGGAATCTGTTATCTTTATACCTACATTCGATCGATCAAACGTTTGGATTCGAAGAAAGTTTACAGCTGAAGAATCCGGATCTTTTTAAGGTGACGCAAGTAGATAATGTAATGTCCTTTCAACCAATCGATCTATACTGACGGAGCCTGACTCAAATATGCATAACGCTTCAATTCGAATACAGTTTGTTCAAAATTAATTGTTTGATCGTCAAAAACTTGTATGTAATCGGGGCGTTGTGCAATCGTCATCGTTTTTCCGCTACGAACACTTTTTGGTCGACTTAAATTCAACTCATTTTTTTGAGAATACTCCAATAATGCTTCCATGCACTCATCCCGATACGCTCTCATATTTTGACTGTCAGAAGCTTCTATCTTAGCTTTTAACGTTGATTCTTCTAACTGCCAATAGTGCGGTTGACTATCGTCTCCTTTCCACCAGAATGCCCAAAATCCACCGCGGGCATTTTCCACGCGCCCCCAGTTTCCGTTCTTCAATTCTTTTTGCAGATCTCTAAAAAATCCTTGCCAAGAGAAATTGCTCCATTCCGTGAGAGGGAGTGTTTTATAGGATTCGATCGAGGTGTCGATCTGCTTGAGATACTGAAGATAGTCATGCAAAATATCATTGGTCGTTGAAGCATGAAAGCCGCTCAGTACTTCAATCATCTTCGTTCGCGTAAATACTTGATAGCCTGCTCCTATCACGCCGGAGTAGTCGCCTTGTTCTACGATTTTGTAATAAATCGGTATCGGCTTCAAATACCATGTTTCGGGATGCGTTTTGACCATATCAAGATATCGCTTTAATTGGTTCGAATGATGCTTCGTAAAGACTTTATCCTCGATTAGAATGGCATATGTCTCATTAATGACGGCTAATATATCTAGACTATTAAACTGTCTTCTAATCCGGACACTGTGAATGGGTTCCTGCAATGGGCAACCATGAAGGTGGAACATTTCGCGTACGAACCCTTTCGCAATCGCATGGAGTTGCGGATCGTGATTCCGTGCTCCTTCTTCCGCCCACTTCAATAACCAACATAGAAAAGCATCTTGTGATAGCTCACTTGTGGCATAATCAAAAATATTAGGTTTCAAATGAACACCTCCTTTTATTACAATTATAACCATTTAATTTCCTTTTATTATTCATTTGAAGAATAATAACGAACTCTACTCATTCAATTTGCTTATAGATTTCATAAGAACTATCTATTTTACTTCCCTTCGAAACGGCTTTATATTAAACGAATTGATAACAAAGTTAAGTAGTTTTCGATTCAGGTATGAAGCGGAACTTCAGAAAAGAAGGGATTTTTATGTCTACCACTAAAAAAGGCTATTTCATGATGATCGTCCTCTGGTTCGCCTATGCGACCTTCGCCATGAACTGGGTTGCGGGTTCGTCGTTGACGCCACAAATCACGGCGCATTTCTTCGGCAATCAAACCGTTGACCCCCTCATCTCACAACTCGTCAACTATTCGATCACGACGGCGCGTGTCTTCGCCAACATTCTTGCCGCGCTCATCTTGATGAAGCTCGGTCCGAAAAAAGCACCGTTACTCGCACTGTTGTTCCTGATGATGTCGATCGTCGCCATCTACCTGCCGAACTACTGGGCGTATACGGTCGCTCGCATGGTCATGGGACTCGGTGGTTCGATGGTCATCGTCTACATGAACCCGGTCGTAACACGTTACGTCCAAGACCCGGCTGAAAAATTACGGATCAACGCCTTCAACACTGTTTCCTATAACGTCGGTGCATTCGTTGTGTCACTCTTGTTCACCTTGTTCGCCGATCAATTCGTCAGTGACTGGAAACTGACGTTGACGATCTTCGCGAGTCTGACAGCGATCCTCTTCTTCGCATGGTGGATCGGTAGTGAATCGTTCGAGTTGAACGATGCTACGGACGCGGACGAAACGCCTTACGGTTACGGAGATGCTGTCCGCGACCCATTCCTCTGGAAATATGCGGTTGCTTTCGGCGGTTTCTTAACGCTCTATATCTTATCGCTCGTTGGCTTGAAACCTGTATTCGATACGTACACGCAGTTGAACGGTTCGCTCGTCAACCTGTTGGTCTCAGGTGCTGGTATCGTCGGTACGTTCGTCGGTCTACGGATCGGTAACAAAGGAACACCTCGTAAACCGACTCTGTTGATCAGCGGAACGGTCATGATCGCGAGTTTCCTTGTCACCGTCTTGTTCGGAAACATCTCGCCGCTCGTTTCGTATGTCTTTGCGTTCATTTCCGGATTTGCGATGTACATCCAGTATCCGATTTTCATGAACTTAGCACACGAACGAAAAGGGATGACACCGCAAAAGATCACTGTCTTGTTTGGTCTATTCTGGGCGATCGCTTATGCGACGCAGACGATCTTTACGATCATTTGGAGTTACGCACTCGGACATGCGGGATATACGGTCTCGATGATCGTCTTCTTCCTCTGCTGTTCCGTGTATCTGTTCTTCACGTTCTTCTTACCAGAAACAAAACCAAAACGGACGAATGCACTTCGAAAATCTGCCTAATCCACCAATAAGCCCTTCCGGATCATCGGAAGGGCTTATTTTTATGCTTCGTTATGCGCGCCGTAACTATGGCGAAGGGCAAACAACAGTCGAATCAACGATTCATGGTAGCCGATGAACCATCCTTCTTCGATCCCGTTGACGATGGCTTCTTCTGTCATCCAAGCGACGCGTTGGACTTCTTCTTCCTGCAGCGTCAGCGTCGTCAAATCCACTTCCTGCTCGACGAGATAATAATCATCAAAACCGATTTCAAACGGAATCGTCAGATGGGGACGGATGCCTGTGAAATCGATATCGAGTCCAAGCTCTTCCGACAGTTCCCGTTGTGCTGCCATCTGACTCGTATCCCCGCTGATTGCACTGCCTCCGACCGTCAGATCCCACATGTTCGGCCAACCAGATTTAAACGGTTGCCGTTGTTGGACGAGCATCTCTCCTTTGGCGTTAAAGACACAGACGTGAATCGTCATGTGATAATCGCCAGCTGTATGTGGCGTTCCCCGTGTCCAGAGTCGTCCTGTTTTCTTGCGATCTGCTGTATATACGTCCCACTGTTCCATCCTAAATCATTCCCCTTTTTAATCAATGAAAGATGTAGAGTTCGAACTTTCCTCCGCCTTGACGCAATCAATTGCGACGACGAGGGCGATCAACAATTCTTCCATCGCTTCATCTTCGACTTCAATAATGTACTGATCAGTCCAAGAGATCCATTTCTTCTGCACGCGACCTATCCGTTGCCCTTGTTGTAAGACCTCAAAATCAACATCCCACCAGTCGCCCGTCACTTCGAATTGATCCGAGTTGATCGTATAGCGGTCCTTGAAGAACGTGAACTCTTTAATGATTTCAAACGATTGCCCTGCTGCTTCGACATAAAAGACCGGTCGGAAACTGAACGTCTTCTTCGTGATTTCCGCGACTTCCTCTCCATCTCGGTTCGTCACGCTGAATGACTTCGGAAGTTTCATAAAACTGCCCTCGATGTGATAGGCGTCGTGCCCCGCCTCGTCTTGAATCGAGAATCGTCCACGTAAACTGAACGCTTTTTCTTTCATATAGAGTGTATGCATACCGGTCTCCTCCTTTAGTGTATAGTCTCATTTACGCTAACATCGATGGAAAAGATTCAATATCTGGAAATTCTCGTTTGTTTCTTGACTTTCAGTGGTATCAATTTACATACCACGACTCTACGGGAAAGAAGGAATTTTGATGTCTATCGATACGATTGTTCTCTTCATTTTACTCGCCATCGCCCTGTTGATCATCCTTGTCCCACCGCTTCTCTTTTGGCACGTCTGGCGCGCCGATCGTCGCCAGCAAGAACACGCGGTCCTGCGTAACTTCCCTGTCCTCGGAAAGATGCGTTACATCCTCGAAAACATGGGACCGGAACTCCGCCAATACTTATTTCTCAACAATAACGAAGGGAAACCCTTCTCCCGTAATGAATACAAGACAGCTGTCCTTTCCGGCAAATACCAAAGTCGGATTCTCGGTTTTGGATCGGAACGTGATTTTGAAGAAGCTGGTTTTTATGTACAAAACGCCCTCTTTCCGACGAATCGTCAGGAATTACGAATCGATCAATCCGAACGTGTGGATACGCATATCTATCAGATTGACCGCGATGAACTATTTACACGTAAAGAACATCTCGTTGAGAAGCAAATTTCACCGTATCTCTTGAAAATGGAGGATGCACCGGTCATTGGCGCGACGACGTGTCGACACCCTTATCAAATCCAAGGATTGATCGGGCAATCGGCGATGAGTTTTGGCGCACTCGGTGACCGGGCGATCACTGCGCTCTCGATCGGACTAGGTCGCGCTAAAGGGAGCTGGATGAATACCGGGGAAGGCGGGCTATCCGATTTTCATCTAAAAGGTGACGTCGACATCATCTGTCAGATTGGTCCCGGTCTGTTCGGTGTCCGAACGGAAGACGGTGACTTTTCGTTCGATGAGTTCCAGAAAAAAAGTGAGTTACCGCAAGTCAAAGCTTTCGAACTCAAGCTCGCACAAGGAGCTAAGACACGTGGTGGTCATCTCGAAGGATCAAAGGTCACAGAAGAGATTGCCGCTGTCCGGAAGGTCAAAGTCGGTGTCGGCATCGATAGTCCGAACCGGTTCAACGAATTCACGACACCAGAGACGATGCTCGACTGGGTCGAACGTCTACGTGAGATTGGCGGAAAACCGGTCGGAATCAAAGTCGTCGTCGGTAATCTTGAAGACATGCGTCAGTTGATTGCTTATATGAAAGAATCCGGACGTCATCCGGACTTCATGACGGTCGACGGGGGCGAAGGAGGGACCGGTGCGACGTTCCAAGAACTCGCGGATGCTGCCGGTCTACCACTCTTTTCCGCCTTACCGTTCGTCCATCAACTCCTGACGGAAGCTAGTTTACGCGACAAGGTCAAAGTGTTTGCGTCCGGTAAGCTGATCAGTGCCGATAAGATTGCGATCGCTCTCGCCCTCGGTGCCGACTTCGTCAATATCGCACGTGGTCTGATGTTTAATGTCGGCTGTATCCAAGCGCAAGTCTGTCACACGAATCACTGTCCGGTCGGTGTCGCGACGACCGACCCGAAGCTGCAAAAAGCGCTGATTGTCGACGAAAAAAGTTTCCGCGTGACGAACTACATCATTTCGTTACGCGAAGGTCTTTATAACCTGACGGCAGCAGCAGGACTCGTCTCACCAACGGAACTTCGACCCGAACACGTCATCTATAAGGATGAAGCCGGACACCTGGTTCCGGGACCGGACTGGATGGCACGGCATATGATAGATCGCTCTCTTTCCTCACGGTAACGAATAGCACTCACTTGCACTTTTTAGCTAGAGCGCTTAAAGTGTATAGTTGATGAAATTCTTTAACCACACATGTGCATTACCTTAAGGAAAGGGTTTAATATACTATGAAAAAGAACTTTTGGCAGGACTTACCACGACCATTTTTCGTCTTAGCACCGATGGAAGACGTCACCGACGTCGTCTTCCGCCACGTCGTCGCAAAAGCGGCGCGTCCGGACGTCTTCTTCACGGAATTCACGAATACAGAAAGCTATTGTCATCCGAAAGGCAAACAGAGCGTCCGCGGACGTCTCGAGTTCACGGAGGATGAACAACCAATGGTTGCTCACATCTGGGGCGACAAACCGGAATATTTCCGCGAAATGAGTATCGGCATGGCAGAGATGGGCTTTAGCGGGATCGACATCAACATGGGCTGTCCCGTCCATAACGTTGCTGTTAACGGTAAAGGCTCCGGTTTGATCAATCGTCCGGAAGTCGCAGCTGAACTGATCCAAGCTGCAAAAGCAGGCGGTCTCCCAGTCAGCGTCAAAACGCGTCTCGGCTATACGAAGGTCGAAGAGTGGCACGATTGGTTGCGCCACATCCTCGAGCAAGATATCGCGAACCTCTCGATTCACCTCCGGACACGTAAAGAGATGAGCGCCGTTCCAGCGCACTTCGAATTGATTCCGGAAATCAAGAAGTTACGCGATGAAATCGCACCACAGACGTTACTGACGATCAATGGGGATATCAACGATCGCCAACACGGTCTTGAACTCGTCGAGAAATACGGTGTCGACGGTGTTATGATCGGTCGCGGGATCTTCCACAATCCGTTTGCGTTCGAAGTCGAGAAAAAAGAACATTCGAGTCAAGAACTCCTCGATTTATTACGTCTGCAGCTTGATCTGCACGATCATTACTCAGCTCAATTCGAGCCACGTCTCTTCAAGCCATTACGCCGGTTCTTCAAGATTTACGTCCGCGGATTCCGCGGTGCGAGTGAACTGCGGGTCAAATTGATGGAGACGAACTCAACGGACGAAGTGCGTGCCTTACTCGATGCCTTCGTTGAAGAAGAAGGGATTCACGAGGTCAACTCGTTTTCAATCTAACAGCAAAGCACGCCTCCTCGTCTTGAGGAAGCGTGCTTTTTAGTGTCACCAGTGTTCGACGGTTTGCCGCGTATCTGCACACCATTGTTCAAAGTCAGACTGATTCGCCAGCGACAGAAAACGTCGTTTGCCGAGTCGCCGATCGAGCCGTGCGATGCCGCGGATGAAAGGATGTGGATGAACGAGCGCTTGTTCGAACGCGAGGTTCGGGTACTGCAACAAGTCTTGTTGAATCTCATAGTTCGCTAGATATCCGTCCTGTTTGACCTGTCGTTCGATCTCTGCCGATAACGCATGCGACTGCTTCAACCAGTCGGACTGCCATAATTCTCGGAAGGATGCTTCTGGTTTATCCGGTAACTGTGCAGCTTGTAACGCGTAGCGCCGATCGACTTCCCGTTCGAAGTGAAAGTCGTCTGCTCCGAGAATCTCTTCACCGTCAAACGTCACCCAGACTCGGCTGGGACTATCTTGAATCCGGTAGACAGCTGCATGAAAAGCAATCCGTCCCCGTAACGACGGGGCGAGCAGTTGCTCGACCCGTTTTTTGATGATGGAAAACTGCACGCAATCCGTCCTTTCCGTCCGGCTAATCTAATCAGCCGTTCTTCATATGAAACAATTCCGCAAGCGTAAACGTCAACTCTTTTAACTCGAGACCACCGAGTGCAAAGTAGAGTTTTAAATAGTTGTGCGGGTTGAAGACGAAGACATCCTTCGTCTGGCTGACCCACTCGCCGTTAGTACCGTTGAAGGTGAACGTTGCGACCGGCATGTTGTTCGCAAACAATGTCACTGGCATCTGCGCCAGTTCACCAGCATTCGAACGTGCCGTCAACGTGACCTGATACATCCCTGTCTCTTCCGCCGTGACAGCGAAGACATGACTGCTTCCTGTCGTCGTCGTGACGTCCGTTAACGGGAAGGCATCTCCACTGATGAGGCGTTGGTGCGAGACCGCTTGCTCTTCGAGCGTCTCCTCTTCGACCGGTGCCCCGAGAACTTCGACCGGCGATACTGTTCCCATCACACGGTCCATGACCGGTGAGCGTAACAGGAACTGACAGATGTTCGCGGCACTCCGCAGTAACTCGGAACGTCGAAGTGTTCCGTCAGCGAGAGCCGTCAACGTATCATCCTCGAACGGATTCGTTCCTGGTTCACCGACAACCATGTAGAGATCGTTTTGCGAACGGACCATCGTCGCCGTTTGCTGACGGTTTGCTTCCGTTCCTTCGGCGTTGATCTTCGCCCACCAGTCGGTCATGACGATTCCGTCAAAGCCCCACTCATCGCGCAAAATACGTGTGTTCTGATCATATAAGCCGGCAGTCCAGATCCCATTGACGGCACCATACGTCGTCATGATCGAGTAGGCTTTCCCGTCTTTGACGGCCATCTCAAACCCTTTCAGGTACAACTCACGTAACGCCCGTTCCGATACGATTGAATCCAGATCATGCCGATGGAATTCTTGGTTGTTGGCACTGAAGTGTTTTAACGTCCCCGTCACACCAACACGGTGCATGCCGTCAAGCTGCGCTACGGCCATTTTTCCAGTCAGATACGAATCCTCCGAGAAATACTCGAAGTTCCGTCCATTGAGTGGATGGCGGTGAAGGTTCATCCCGGGTCCAAGCAACGTATCAATCTCGTTTTTCCGTAACTCAAGACCTGTCATCTCAAATAAATCGGCAATCAACGTCGTATTAAACGTCGAGGCAAGCAACGTTCCGTTCGGTAACGAGAAGGCTTTCGCTCCGATATCCATCCGGATCCCAGACGGACCATCCGCGCAACAGCCTGCTGGAATACCGAGCGCTTCGAGTTCTGTCGTCACGCCACCGAAGGCGCCCGCCGTTCCTGGTGTGACGCGCGGTGAGTTCATCCCTTCGCCCCGGACAATCGCCGCGAGATCCGCATCTGTCAATTGATCGAGGAACGTCTCGAGCGTGACCCGTCCTTCTTTGACGTCGCGTAACTTCCAACCGGCATCTTCCGTCTGCGTCCGTTCAACAGGACGCTCCTGTTGACGACGTTGTTCCGGATCGATCGTCCGTAGTGGTGTCGCTTCATACGTCACCGTATATCCCGTTTCGGTCGCTTGTGGTTTGATACGTTCAAACGCCGTCACCGGTGCCATGTTCTCCGTTAAGACGTCCGTGACGTCAAGCGTCTCGACGGAATGGCTTGCGACTGGAACCGCTGACCGGACGTCCGTTCCGAGATAGAGCTGATACGTGCCAGGTTCAACGACATAAGACGATTTATGCCCGGTGACGCCACTATCGTCATAACTCGCAAATGAGGTGAACGGTACGACGAGTGTGAGAGATTCTTGCTCGCCTGGTGCGAGTTCTTTTGTCTTGCCGAACGTAACAAGTTGACGCGTCGGGTTCCCGAGTTGTCCTTGTGGTTTCTCAAGATATCCTTGTACAACTTCCTTCCCGCGCGTCTGCCCAGTATTCGTCACCGTCGCCGTAATCGTCCAAGCATCTGCTGACGTCGTCACATCTGTCGTCAGGTTGAACGACGTATACGATAATCCATACCCGAACGGATACAAGACCGCTTCCGATGCGAACGTCTCGAAATAACGGTACCCGACATAGATGTCTTCTTGATACAACGCGCGATCGGCATGACCGAAGTGTGGTGTTGACGGATAATCATCGAGTGAACGGACGATCGTATCCGGTAGTTTCCCTGACGGCGAGACACGTCCGAGCAAGAGATCACTCAGTCCAGTTCCGCCTTCCATTCCTCCTTGCCACGCGTAAAGGACAGCACTTGGCGCCGTCTCTTCGACCCAGCGCATATCGATGATATTCCCGACGTTCAAGACGACGACGGTCTGTTTGAAGTGTGTCTTCACGAGTCGGAGCATCTCCTGTTCCATCTCCGTTAAAAAATAACTCCCTGGATCCGCTGTATTGTCTCGGTCTTCCCCAGCCGTACGACCAATCATGATCAAGGCAACATCGGAGTCAAGCGCTGCTTGCTGAACGAGTGTCGCGTCAAGCGGCATCTCTTCTTGCGACCACGGCTCGGCTGCCCAGCCTTCACCTTGGTCAAATGGATGGTCTTCAAGCCAGTTCTCGTACGCCTTGAGGACGTCTGCATTCAGCGTCACGTCTTCGCGTAGCATATCGAGCGGACTGACGACGTTCGTAACGTTGACCATTCCGCCTGATCCCGTTCCACTTTTGTAGTAGTTGAACTGATTACGTCCGAAGACAGCGACCGTCGATGCGGGTTGCAACGGGAGTACACCATCATTTTGTAAGAGGACCGCCCCTTCCGCGACGGTTTGTCGTGCGAGTTTTGTATAGGCTTGCCAATCGAGCGTGTATGTCATACGTCATCCACCTTTGTTAGTTAGTTTGAGAAAAGAGTCGTTTTAAGTCCTTCGCGATTTCGTCTAAGCTGTCTTCGGCTTGCGGATACAGACCGAGTTTATCAAGAAAGGCATGTTCCATCCCGCGGTAGTGGAGATAACGAGTCTTGACGCCGGCGCGCACGAGCTTTTTCGCATACGCTTCCCCTTCAAGTCGTAAGTAATCAAACTCTCCTGTAATGACGAGTGCCTCTGGTAGATCATCGAGCGTCGCAAACAATGGTGAAATCCGTCGATCCTTCGAGTCACTTGCTTGAACGTACCACTGCTCGAGGATACCTTCTTCATCTTGAAGCGAGAGAATGATCCGTTCGAGTAGCTCCGGTTCCGTTTGTCGGTCATACGCTTCAAGCGTCCAGTCATATTCCGAATTCGGATGTTCCCCAACATTGACGACTGGATAATACAAGATCTGATAGTGAATGTACGGCGTCGGACGCTCGCGGTCGAGCAAACAACAGACCGTCGCCAAGTTCCCACCGGCACTGTCACCGGCGACAGCGATCGCACCTGGATCAATCCCAAGTCGATCAGCGTGTTCGACTGCCCAATCGATCGCTGCATGACAATCTTCAAGCCCTGTCGGAAACGGATGCTCTGGCGCCAATCGATAACCGACCGACAAGACGGCGACGTTCCCCTTATCGGCTAATGCCTTACATGGGTTCTCGACTGTCTCGAGTGTGCCACCGAAAAAACCACCACCGTGGAAATAGACGACGAGCGGGAGCGGACGCGCCGCTTCCGGACGATACAGCCGTGCTTCGATTGTGGTACCGGGTCTCGGGATCGCAAAGAAGTCTGTTGCAATCTGTCGGGTCGTCACGTCTTCGTTGTTCCAACCCATGCCAGCACGCGCCAGTTCGACTGGCGACGCCCCTTCTGGAATCGAGACCGATGGGCGCTGCGTGAGGACGACCTCACGGACACGCGGATCGAGTGTTCCGGGGGTCGAGACGTCGGGAATTGGCTTATCGACGATCTCAAGACCGTCTTGATGAATGGATGAACGATTTCGTAACGTCCGCAGTAAATCTTGCATCGATGCGGTAGACAAGTGGATCGCTTCCTTTCTGGTTAAACCGTTACCGAAAGCGCTTTCGATAACCGCTAAAAAAAATTTCGAATGTCTCTTTTCCAAAAAAGAGACCGCTTACATCACAATATACCTGTCTTTGACAGGAGAAGCAAATATTTCACCTAAAAAAATCAGCGCAGTCGCCTGCGCTGATCCTCATCGTAATTGTTCTTGTGAAACGATCGTAAAGCCATCGATGACCGTGTCTTCCTCGACCTCGATCAACAAGCAGCGTTTCCCTTGATAGTTGACTTGTTTGACGTACTTCAAGTCTTGCGGACTGATCGCGATGTTCGCGACCTTCGTATTGATTTTAATCGATTTCGCTTCATAGTTCGGGACGATGTTACTCGCCTTCATCTCGTATGTCGGATCGTCGACGACCGTCTTGAACGCCCGTTCGACCTGCTCCGTGCTGACGTCTTCGACACCACTTGCCTTGAGGACACGCTCGACTTCCTGAACGTCAAGCATCGGTACTTCTTCTTCATCCTGATCCTCTTCGACGACGATCAACTGATTGATGTTTTCATAGACACCAGCTAACGTCTTCGTATCCATCGATTCACCGACGACTGATTTGACGATCTCCTCGAAGATCGCTTTATCCTCATCTGCCGTGACGATCGGTTGACCGTTCAAGACGTTTTCAAGGAAGCCGAAATCCGGTTTATTCGGCTTACCCGCCGCATACAAGACATGATTGACGTCTGCTGCATTGTCGGTGAAGGTCGGGAAGAGAAATCCACCAATCGGCGACGCTAGTTTGATGACCGGATTGATGAATAAGTTCGACTTGAATTCGCGTTCGACAAAATCAAAGACGAGTGATTGTTTCGGTAACTCCGTCAAGTTAAGGCTACCGAGGATGAAGGGTGTCGTATAGACGTCGTCATTCGGATTGATCTCTGTCTCATCCGCTTGGCGCTTCGTCGTTTTATAGTATTGTCCGCGAATGAACGTGACGACGAGGTCGTTCTCGTACTGGACGTCCTGAACCATCTTCAACGCCATCGTCTGCATCTGTTCGACCCAGTCCTCCGGCTCTTCCGCATACAGTCCTTCATAAAGAAGCTGCTGCGTATGACCCGTCTCCCCTTCTTCCGGATGCGTGAACTTGACCTCGAACAGCTTGACGTCGAGTTTTCCACCTAGTACCTTCTTGAAGTTCGCAAGGAACAGCTCCTGTTGCTCCGGATCAAGCAATGGAAACGGTCGGGCTTCCTCATGATAGATTTCGCTCGTCTCTTTTCGGATATAGACGTTGTAGATTTCATGGATTTTTAGTAAATCGGCATCCATCTTGAAGTGACGACGGATGTCGGCGATGTCTTTTTTATTCATGCATACCAGCTCCTCGAATCATTAAAATCCTGCTTCCTGAAAAGCGTACCATATGCGAGGTGACCCGACATCTTTTAGAAAATCAATGCGCACGAAATGAATACGCGCGTGTGATAGGATTAACGATCTCATATTCATATTCTTGGTGGGCAGCGCGAGCTTGCGCAATACAATTTTCTAGTTCTTTTGTGTTGAAATAACGTTTCGCTTCCGTCAACGTGCCACTTACGACTAAAAATACGCCGAACACGATCAACCATCCTCTAATTCGTTCGTTCATTATGTAGTCTCCTTTCTTCTCCACCTAAATCCTAACATCAGACCCTTCTATATAATGACAAAAGTTTAATTTTAATAACATTTACACGATATTCATTTTTTCCTAAATAAGTGATGCCATACTAAAAATTGTGAAGGGTGTCTTCACATCATCTCGTCTCATACATAGGAGGAATGACACGTGTTCAAAGCCATCAAGTCCATCGTCATCACTACGCTCGTCTGCCTGACCGCTTTCCAATTCGATACGACATCCGTTTCCGCACTGCCCTCAGGGATCTCGTCGAAAGCGACGGCACAGTCTCAACTCGATGCCTTAACTGTTAAAACAGAAGGCAGCATGACCGGTTATTCACGTGATTTGTTCCCGCACTGGAGCAGTCAAGGAGGCGGCTGTGATACACGACAAGTCGTCTTAAAACGTGACGCCGATTCATATGTCGGATCGTGCCCCGTCACATCCGGTTCTTGGTATAGTTACTATGACGGACTGACATTCACGAATCCGTCTGACCTCGACATCGATCACGTCGTACCGCTTGCGGAAGCATGGCGTTCAGGAGCAAGCAGCTGGACGACAACGACACGTCAAGCATTCGCAAACGATTTGACAGGTCCGCAATTGATCGCTGTTTCTGCAAGCTCGAACCGTTCAAAAGGGGATCAGGATCCGTCGACATGGAAGCCAACACGGGCAGGTGCGAGCTGTGCCTACTCGAAGATGTGGATCAATACGAAGAGCCGCTGGAACCTCAGCTTACAATCGAGTGAAAAAACAGCGCTACAGACGATGTTGAACACATGTACATACTAAAAAGGAGTCGATTCGATGGAAACGAAAACCTCTACCTTTACCGCCACACATGGTGTGATGACGCAAGAAGTCGGTGTCATCAGCGGTGAACTCGAACTCCGGACGACCTGTCAGGAGGACGGGACGTTAGAACTGAAGATTGCTTATGTCGGGGCGATAGACGTCTATACGTTACCTGGCAGTTATCGTGTCCATGACGTCCGGGATCATGACGTCATCCATCAGATGCTCGTCAATGTACTGGAACGAACATAATGAAAACAGACGCTGTCCAATTTAATGGACGGCGTCTGTTTTTGTTCTGCATATTCAAAATCAGATTGTCATTATTTATTAAAGCATGCGTTTTATCTGACGTTCTATCCGGTATAGTGAAAACAACGTCATTATCCTTTCAGGGAGGAATACTTCATGTGAAACGTTTTGATTCCAACTGGCGTCATCTTAGTGGTGCAGGTCTCTACATGGCATTAGAGAGTCACGTTCCTGCGTTACTCGTTACTCGTTACCGGCATCATCATGCTGTTTGGTTTCGGTATCATCACGAAAGAAAAGTCGGAGTAATCCATAGATCCAGTCAGGGGGATAATTATGATTCAACAATTCATAAAGGAACAGCAGTCACACGATACTATTGGCGGGTTTATCGCCAAGTCTGCCGACCCAATCCTCACTCACGTCAATCCATCACGTTTACAAAAGAAAGACCTCGTGGTATTGATTCAAGCGGATCAATCGATTGTTGTGTCTTTCGCTAATTCACAAAATCAATCAGGTTGGACGCCACTATCACGAGAGCAGATTCATCAATCGAAAAGTCTACTCGCACCTAAGACATGCTATTTTAAAATTAAGCACGTTGAATATGCCGGAACCTACTTGATTTCACCGGACTTGATTGTGAATGATCAATTCAAGAGTGAGAAAGATTATTTAGAAGTTCTAACATCAACAACGAATAAGTAACTCATAAATGTTTTATCAAGACGATTTCGTCTTTAATCGGAACTCCCTTTTCATTGTATAACGGGATTTCCGGTTTTATTTTGCGTGCAAGGTCCACCGCATTCGGAATCACTTGCGATACTGTATATCCCCGATGTTGATAGAAACGTATCGCATGCTCATTATCATTCGTTGTAACGAGTGTCAGCAAGTTGCATTGTTGCTGTGCTGCCCCTTCTTCTACCACTTGCATCAATTGCGAACCGATTCCTTTGCCTTCTTCAAGACTGTCCAGTGAAATGATTTCGCACGTCTGCGAAGTCATATGATAGGTGATCAGTCCAATAATTTCATAATCATCGTTTATGGCATAAAACCCGTCTAACAGACTACAATCATGAACACCTGTCGACGTTACCATTTGTGAACTACCCCAGTGCTTGGTAAAAAAGGCTTTAACCTGACTACGTGTTTTCTCTTCAATAATCTTAATAATCATTATATCCTCCTTTCATTTATATATATTTCATCGTCTTTGTTAATTGTGATATAAGAGTTAATCTTACTATCCAAAAAAGACCACCTAAAGTATCAGTTAATACACTTAAGGCGGTCATCTAAATACTGCTTATTTGTGATAAGGCTCATTCCGATTAATCCGGTACGCCCGATAAATCTGTTCACAGAGAATCATCTTCATCAATTGATGTGGGAATGTCATCTTGGAAAACGAGATTGTATCATTCGCCCGCTGCATCACTTCTGGTGCGAGACCGAGCGAGCCACCAATGACGAAGGCAATTTTACTCTTACCGTATGTCGCGAGTTGATCGAGTTCTTTTGCGAACTGTTCACTCGTCCGTTGTTTTCCTTCGATAGCAAGTGCGAGGACATGAACATCCGGTCCGATCTTCGCTAAAATCCGTTCGCCCTCTTTTTTCTTCACTTGCGCCATCTCCGCTTCACTCAACTGCTCCGGTGCCTTTTCGTCCGCGACCTCGATTTCTTGGATTGAACAGTAGGCGCCGAGACGCTTCGTATACTCGGCGATGCCTTGCTTCAAATACTTCTCTTTTAGCTTTCCGACCGTAATGATGGTAATTTGCATCTTTTTTCTCGCTTTCTGACAGAAAATTCAGGAGTTATCCACAGAGTTATCCACAAATCCACATGTTGATATTTATTTTTTGCTTGACACAAGATATGTTGCCAGTGCGTCACAGTATTCACAGGTGATGTTTTTTTCTAGATTTAGCTGATCGAGAATCGGGTATTGTTCTGTTTCATCCACGATTTCGTCAAGCGCGAGCTCGACATGTTCTAAACAAACGTACTTATCCACAGATAGTCTCCTCCTTTCACTTATCCACATTTATCCGCTTCCAGTATAACAAATATCAACCTTCCTGACCGGAAAAGGCGTAGGTTTCCTCACTCAAAAAAAACCATCCACAGGTCGGACCTGTGGATGATTTTTCAGGTTATACCTTACTGAACGGTTTGTGACTGGGCCGACAACTTCACATCTGCTGTCTGTTTTTCACCGCCCCGGTAGAACGTGACTTTGACTGTTTCGCCGACTTTTGCATCCCGGTAGAGGACACTTTTTAAATCCGCGAACGATGCGATCGCTTTTCCGTTGATCTCGACGATGACATCGTTTGCCTTCATTCCCGCTTTTTCGGCTCCACTATTACGTGTCAGACCAACGACGACAATTCCTTTCGTAACATCATTCGGTAATTTCAGACGATCTTCGCGATATCCGCTTGGGAACTCCTGCACGTCGCGAATCTGAATCCCGAGCTGTGGACGAACGACTTCACCGTTTTGCTCAAGATCACGCATGATTGGTAACGCCTCGTTGATTGGAATCGCAAATCCGACTCCTTCAACACTTGCTTCTGCGATCTTCATCGAGTTGATCCCGATTAATTGACCAGCAGTGTTGATGAGCGCTCCACCGGAGTTCCCCGGGTTGATCGCTGCATCGGTTTGAATGACTTCCGTGTTGAAGTCTTGCTGTCCATCCTTGTTCGTATCGACTGGAACTGTCCGTTCCTGCGCACTGATGACACCGCGCGTGACGGAGTTCGCGAAGATTCCGAGTGGGTTCCCGATCGCAAGCACCGTTTCACCGGCACGTAACGTATCCGAATCCCCCAGTTTTGCGACTTGTGTCACTTTCGATGAATCAATCGAGAGGACGGCTAAATCGTACGTCGGATCTTCTCCGAGGACTTTTGCCTCGAGTGCTGTTCCGTCGGATAACGTGACAGACAAGCGGCTCGCGCCTTCAACGACGTGGTAGTTCGTAACGACGTAGGCTTTATTGCCGTCTTTTTTATAGATGACGCCGGACCCTGCACCCGTTTCCTGATCCGTTCCTTGAAACGAGCTCTGAAGGTTCGTAACGCTCACGACGGCTTCCTTCGTCTTACCGACCGCACCGACGATGTCGGCTTCATCCTCTGTCGTCTGTGTCGCGGTCTGTTCCGTTGCCGTTGACGAAACCGGTGTCGGACTTGTCATCTCGTCACGGACGAACGGCCACGCGACGAGCGCGATCAACAAGGCTCCGACGATTCCGCCGATCAGACCGACGAAAAAGGCTTTTCCGGCACCGCGACGACGCAGTGGTTCTGGTTGTTCTTCATATGGTTCACGATAAGGGCTAACCGGTTCGCTCGTTGCCGGCTGACGGGGCGGGAAGCCGCTCTCATCGGATGACTGTTCGTATCGTTCGGATTCGTTCCGTGGTTCTTCGGGTCGATCCATCGACATACGCCTCCTTTATGACTCTCTTTACACAAGTATACCCCCATCACGTGGCAAGTGAGCCAAATGTGGGGGTCTTTTGAGCATATTCAGTAATTTCCCATAATCAAAGCTTCAGAAGCGGTGTCGGAATGACCGGATCCGTGTCGAGAAGCTGAATCTTACTCAGATCGACGTCACGGCTCGCGAGTGTCTGGGAGACACTCATCCGAGCGAGTTCCTTCATGTTGTTGTCCTTGCTCAAGTGGGCCATGTGGATCCGTTTCGTCCGGTCATCTAGGACCTCGCTCATCGCGATTGCGGCATCCTCGTTCGAGACGTGTCCGTAGTCACCAAGGATCCGTCGTTTGACGCTCCATGGATAATGTCCCATCTGGAGCATACCGATGTCGTGGTTCGCTTCGAAGATATAGGCGTCAGCGCCCCGAATGACACCTTTCATCCGGTCCGAGACGTATCCGGTATCCGTGATGTGTGCCAACCGTTTTCCTTCATGCGCGAACTGGAAGAACATCGGATCCGCTGCATCGTGACTGACATTGAACGATTCGACTTCGATGTCACCGAACTGCTTGACCTCTCCGACTTCCCAGAGGAACTTCAGCGCCGGATCAATCTTGCCGATTTTTGCTTCCATCGCCGCCCATGTCTTTTCATTCGCATAAAGCGGGATATTGTACTTCCGTGCCATGATGCCGACGCCTTTGATATGGTCGGAGTGCTCATGGGTGACGAACAGACCATCGATGCCATGCGGCGATCGGTCGATCTGGTCGAACAAGGCGAGCATCGCCTTACCGGTCAGTCCCGCGTCGACGAGCAAGCGAGTCTGTTCACTTTCGATATAGAGGGCGTTCCCAGTCGAGCCACTGGCCATGACGCTGTAGTGTAGGCTCATCGTGCATTCCTCATTTCTCTGAGACTGTATCCAATCGTTCGACGGTCTGGACACCGCCGTCAATCGCATTAACGAAGTAGACTTCTTCATTGTCGAGCTCGATTTGCCACGTCGGCGGCAGGATTTGAACGGATTCCGTGCCTTCCGTGACGAGACAGAAATAACCGAGCTTATGACTCGTCAACCGCTTCGATGCCGGGAACAAACCTTGCTCCGACAACTGGACGATTGCTTCACTTGCCGATAACAACGTCACGTCCTGTGCTTGCCGGACGACCTTGTTCAAGTGGCGTTGCTTATAACTGACGATTTCCTTCGCATCGTTGAGTTGCAAGACGAGCAGGGACGGTCCGATCATCGCATCGTCCTCACGCGACTGCTGTGGTGTCGAATAGAGCGGCTGTCCCTTATACGTCTGAACGAATGTCATCTCCTGATACTTACTATCATACTTCCAAAATGTATATTCGGCACCATACCGAACGGATGCCTGGACGAACGATGAAGCGGAATCCCGCATCGTCTTCGTTTCGAGTCGATACGGTTTCGTCAACCGGACCGAATACTCGACATCATTCTTGACGGAGGCGACCGCATCACGAATTGGTGAACTCGCCAGTGGCGCCAGCGTCCGCGCGTCGACTTCGGCTGTTAAATAGCCGATGTCTCGCGTGACCGGTTGCAGCTTCTTCTCGTCGATTTGACGATCCTTCAAGATCGATTTCCCGGTCGCACTCGTCGCGACGATCCGCGGCTCGACCATCCGGTCCATCAATTGAATGGCGAGGTAGACGTTGAGGATCAAAAAGGTCAGCATCAATAAGGTCTTCGCTTTACTCCAGTCCATTCGTCCTCACCCCTCATTCCCGACAGCTTGATTGATCGATTGCCAGACTCCATCGACCTTGACGAACCACGTCGGCTCAAAGACAGCGTAGCGGCTCGTTGAAATCTTATATGTCATCTCATATCCAACCCGAATCCCACTGATTTCTTTTAAGAGATCAGCACGTCTCAAACGTTCAAGAACTGTTTCGACAGCCGGCACCGTCTCTTCCCGAAGGATCAGTTTCCGCTTCGCCCGAAGCATGCTGCGACTGAGCGACCGAACTTGATTTTCTTCATACATGATCTTCAGTGTCGCGAGATCGAACTTCGTCTGTTCGAGCAGCGGACCGCTCTCCCCGAACACCGGATACCGGTTCAAGTACAACCGGAACGTCGCCGTCTGTTCCTCGCCCTTCTTACTCATCTGATCGAAGTAATAGCGGAAACCGCTTCGTTGCGTCTCTTGATCCAGCCAGCCTCCATGAATGTTGACGTAGCTGACGAGCGTGCTGTAATCGACGGTCGAGCTTTGGGTATTCGGTGATAACGTGTTGAAGCGATAGACATTGTAATTTCGGTCATACGTCGAGACGCTGACGCCATCCGTCAAGACGTCGAGGTCATCCCGACTCTTAATCTGCTGGACGTTCGAATTCTCAGCAAAGAAGGCACTCCGGATGCGATCGAGCGGTTGCGGTGATTGACCGACCTCGTCATAGACGAAGACTTGTTCTAGTCGCGTCGTACCGCTCGCGACATACGTATAATCGCCACCTTTAAGTTCGACGCGTGTCATCGGTTTTTTCTTATTGTGCGCGAACAGTCGTTTCAGAACCGTCTCATCGCCGACGAGCTTAAAGTCCTTCAGGCGACCAGTCGCCGACTCAAGACGAAGAATCGGACCATCATAGTCGAGGAGATAGAGTCGTTTGATTGGTTCTGAGAACGCGATCTGTTTTTCGCCGAGTAACTCCTCAAGCATCGTCGTGCTGATCGGTGTCGGAAAAATCATCTCGACGCTTCGGTCACCGACCGGGATGTTCTTTGCTTTATCCGTCAGGACAAGGACACCGATGTTGAACGAGGCACCGATCCGGTTGAGGAAGGTTCGCCCGATGATTTGCGTCTGGTACGTCCCTTCCTGATCCGAATAGACGAGTAGTTCCGGATTAATCAGCTGGTTGCTTTCAATCGTCTTTGAGGCATCGATCTCGTTGAACGAGACCTGTTCCCGCTCGATCGATTCACTGCTTGGGTGATAGGTCCAGAGCATCGCTGTCTGAGCGATCGAACCGGCGACGAGCAGGACGAGTAACAGCGAACTCCAGTGTTGTTTCTTCATCCGGCATCCACCTCTTCGATCACCTCATACGGGAGCGTGAAGTAAATCGTCGTACCGCGTCCCCATTCGCTTTCTGCCCAGATGTCGCCACCGTGTGCGGAAACGACGTCTTTCGCGATCGACAGACCAAGACCAGTCCCACCGATTTTACGGGCACGGGCTTTATCGACACGATAGAAGCGTTCGAAGATTTTTTGGAGATTCGCTTTCGGGATTCCGACACCTTCATCCTTGATGCTGATGACGATCCGTTTTGCCCGGAGCATCGTCCGGACGGTGATCGTTCCGCCTTCCGGCGAGTATTTGATCGCATTCGTCAGGATGTTATCTGCGACCTGGATCAATTTATCCTGATCCCCACGGATATAGACTTTCCGCTTCATGATTTTACGACGGAAACGGATCCGTTCCGGCTTCGTCATGTCATGGCGATCGAGAATCTCATTCAAGAACTGAATGTAATCGAAGCGGACTTTGTTCATCTTATATTCCTTACTGTCCATCTTCGACAGCTGTAAGAGATCGGTGACGAGGCGGATCATCCGCTCCGTCTCGTTTTGTGTCGTCTCAAGGAAACGCGGTGCGAGTTCCTCGTCCTGATACGCTCCTTCTGCCAAGGCTTCGAGGTAGCTGCGCATCGTCGTCAGCGGTGTCCGGAGCTCGTGACTGACGTTCGCGACGAATTCGCGTCGATCCTGTTCGACCTGCTCCTGTTCCGTAACGTCATGCAGGACGACGATCATCCCGGTGATTGGACCACTGTGTTTCTTGACGGGCGAGAAGAATGCCCGGACGAGGAACAGTTCATCCTCACTGCTGAAATCAAGTAGACGCGGTGGCATCGTTCCGTCTTCCGGAATCATGAAATCGTCACCGAGTGCCAGTAAGTCCTTCAAGTTCGTGCCAACGACGCTCGCATCGTCCGCACCGACGATATCCTTCGCTTGATCGTTCATCAAGATGACGCGCAGCGTCCGGTCCGTCGCAATCACTCCGTCCGTCATGTTCTCAAGGACACTCGTCAACTTTCGTCGTTCAGCTTCCGTCGTCGCGTTCGCTTCGAGTAGCTCATCTGTCAATTCGTTGAACGAACGGGCGAGTTGACCGATCTCATCGTCCGAATAGACCTTAACCTTCCGCGAGAAGTTCCCGCGTCGCATCTCGATCGCTTGACGCCGCATATCGGAAATCGGACGCGTGATCGTCCGCGACAGCAAGACCCCGAGAATCGACGTGATGACGAGAGCGATGACCGTTCCGGTCGCAAGAATCCGCGTGACCTGTTGCATCTGCGAATAGATCGACTCCATCGAGGCGCGGACATAAATCATCCCGGTCGTGACGCCGTCTCGTTCCGAGGTGACCGGTACGGCAAAGATTCGGATCTTATCCTCTGATTCCGGATCAAGCACGGTGTCCGTCCGGGTCGAGCTCGTTGCCTGTGCTTTTTTAATCAATGAATTCGTCGCTCGTTGTCCGACCGCCGACTGGTTCTCGTTATCCGACGTCGCCTGGATGATTGAGTCCTGGTCGATGATCTGAACTTCGAGGATGTCGTTCCTTGAGGTGGAGCCATTACTAAACTCAGACAGCAGTTGCCCTAGTGATTGGGACAACTGCCGTTTGGAGGCTTCATCATCGCCTGTTTTATCGAATTCCTTCCCGACGTTATAGGCGACAAGACCTGCCCGGTCCTCGACCGACTTCGAGAAGTTCGTAATGTACTGCTTTTCAAGGGAACGAACGAAATAGACGCCAATGACCTGCATCGCCACTAAGATCAATAAGGCATAGATGACGACGAGTTTCCATTGGATGGATTTAAAGAAGTTCGTTCCTTTTAACATCGTTATTCATTCTCCCCGTCTTGGAGATAGTAGCCGACCCCACGACGCGTCATGATATAGACCGGCGTACTTGGGTTGTCTTCGACTTTCTCACGGAGACGACGTACTGTCACGTCGACTGTCCGGACGTCACCGAAGTAGTCATAGCCCCAGACGGTTTGCAACAAATGCTCACGTGTCATGACTTGACCGATGTTTTTCGCGAGGTAGTGCAACAATTCGAACTCACGTTGCGTCAGCTCGATCTTTTGATCCTTACGTGTCACCGTATGCGAATTCGTATCGATATACAGTTCTCCGACTTTGAGTGGACCTGGTCCAACCGGTTGTGGTGTAGCTTCCGGACTCGTGTTGCGTAAGTGGACTTTCACGCGGGCAAGTAACTCGCGCGAGCTAAATGGCTTCGTCACGTAATCGTTCGCGCCAAGCTCAAGACCAAGTACCGTATCAATCTCGGAATCCTTCGCTGTCAACATTATGATTGGAATCTTCGATGTCTTCCGGACTTCCCGGCAGACTTCCATCCCGTCCATTAGCGGAAGCATGATGTCGAGTAACATCAAATCCGGTTTGAATTCCTCGAATTTTTCTAATGCCTCCACGCCGTCGTTTGCGATCGCGACCTGGTAGCCTTCTTTTTCTAATTTAAACTTGAGTATATCTGCAATCGGTAACTCGTCATCGACGACTAGAATTTTACGTTCCGTCACTGGGTGTGCCCCCTTAAAAATTTCTATTCAATCTATTTTACCTGTTTTTTCGGCATATAGAAAGGTGGCGACGGAAACTCCCGGCGCCACTCGCTCTACTGTTCGTCGTCTCACGGGAGAGGTTCCACGTGAAACACTGTATTCAGTATACCTGTTTTTGCTTCCGTTTGTGAACCATTTCGCACAAAAAACAGCCTCTTGCAGGAGGCAAGAGGCTGTTGAGACTTATGCTTCTTCGTAGAGATCACGCAAGACGACAGTCTGTTCACGACCTGGTCCGACCGAGAACGTGACGAGCGAGATACCCGTTAGATCCGCAATCCGCTTAACGTAGTTCTGTGCGTTCAACGGTAGATCTTCAAAGCGACGGACACCTGTGATGTCCTCTTTCCAGCCTGGCAATTCTTCGTAAACTGGAACACACGCTTCGAGATCACGGAAGCTTGCTGGATACTCATCGATCTGTTTACCGTTGAATTCGTACGATGTACAGATCTTCAACGTATCGAGTCCTGTCAGAACGTCGATCGAGTTGAGTGAAAGATCTGTCAACCCACTTGTACGACGCGAGTGGCGTACGACGACAGAGTCGAACCAACCAACACGACGCGGACGTCCTGTTGTCGTCCCGTATTCACGACCGACTTCACGGATCTGATGGCCAATATCATCGAACAATTCCGTTGGGAACGGACCGTCACCAACACGTGACGTGTACGCTTTACAAACACCAACGACGTGATCGATCCGGGCTGGACCAACACCGACACCTGATGCGACACCGCCAGCTGATGCGTTCGACGATGTAACGAACGGGTACGTTCCATGATCAAGGTCAAGTAAGACACCTTGTGCGCCTTCGAATAATACTTTTTCGCCGTGATCAAGGCTATCGTTAACGACGACGGATGTATCGCAGACGTATTTCGCGAATTCTTGTCCATACGCGTAGTACTCTTCGAAGATATCATCGAACGCGATTGGTTCAGCGTCATACATCTTCGTGAACATCCGGTTCTTTTGGTCGAGAACGATCTTCAACTTCTCAGCGAACGTTTCTTTGTCGAGTAAGTCTGCCATCCGGATACCGATTCGTGCGGCTTTATCCATGTAGCACGGTCCGATTCCTTTTAGCGTCGTTCCGACTTTAGCGTCGCCTTTCGCTTCTTCTTCTAACTGATCCTGCAACTGATGATACGGCAAGATGACATGCGCCCGATTCGAAATTAACAAGTTATCCGTTGAAACACCACGATCGTGCAGATACTTCAATTCCTTGACGAGTGATTTCGGGTTGACGACGAGACCGTTCCCGATGACACATTTCTTATCCGAGTAAAAAATACCTGATGGGATCAAGTGCAATTTGTACGTCTCGTTATTGAATACGATCGTATGTCCTGCATTGTCTCCACCTTGATAACGTGCTACGACGTCGGCTTGTTTCGAAAGAAAATCGGTAATTTTCCCTTTTCCTTCGTCGCCCCACTGTGTTCCGACTACTACTACTGATGACATCTTATCATCCACCTCCACGTACGATTCAAAACCACGACTAAGTGTAACGCGATAAAAAAAAGAAGTCAACCAAATACCGAACAATTAATTGTTACAATTCTCTTTCGTTCGTTTAATTATCGTTTTTGATGAATAAACTGAGAATCTTTAGGTAAAAATAAAAAAAGCTACGTTTTGTCTCCGATCAATCGAAGACAAAGCGTAGCTTGGATTAAGCTGGTGGCGCGTACGAGTTACTTGGCTCGAGATCCACGAACTTGTTGAATTCTTTTCGGAAAGCGAGTTTGACCGTTCCGGTTGGACCATTCCGCTGTTTCGCGATGATGATCTCAATCGTATTCGCATCTTCCGTTTCTTTATTGTAGTAATCGTCACGATACAAGAAGGCGACGATATCGGCATCTTGCTCGATCGCTCCTGATTCCCGGATATCTGACATCATCGGTCGCTTATCTTGACGACTCTCAACTCCACGGGAGAGCTGCGATAAGGCGATGACCGGAACTTCGAGTTCCCGCGCGAGTGATTTCAAGGAACGGGAAATTTCCGAAACCTCTTGTTGACGGTTGTCGCTTGAGCGACCGTTCCCTTGAATCAGCTGCAAGTAATCGATCATGATCATTCCAAGACCATGCTCCTGCTTCAAACGACGGCATTTCGCCCGGATATCGTTGACTCGAATACCCGGTGTATCGTCGATGTAGATACCAGCTTGAGACAGATTACTCATCGCAAGCGATAACTTGCCCCAGTCCTCTTCTTCAAGTTGACCGGTCCGGAGTCGCTGGGCGTCGACGTTTCCTTCGGCACAGAGCATCCGCATGACGAGCTGTTCGGCACCCATCTCAAGACTAAAGATGGCGACGTTCTCGTCAGCGCGTGTCGCGACGTTTTGCGAGATGTTCAAGGCGAACGCCGTCTTCCCGACCGATGGACGTGCTGCAACGATGATTAGATCGTTACGCTGGAAGCCCGCCGTCATCTTATCGAGATCCTGGAAACCGGTCGGAATCCCCGTCGTCTCACCGCTTTGCTTATGCAATTTATCAATCGTC
The DNA here is from genome assembly GCF_964277885.1 of uncultured Exiguobacterium sp. Lineage (NCBI taxonomy): Bacteria > Bacillati > Bacillota > Bacilli > Caryophanales > Exiguobacterium > uncultured Exiguobacterium sp. The sequence goes on from NZ_CAXYJR010000003.1 coordinate 61,705, forward strand.
GCATAGGCACTCGTCAAGACGTCCGAGATCGGAATGAAGCTCGCGCTCCCTTTTCCTTGTGATACTTCGAGAATCTTCCGTTCTGCCTCGTTCAGCAGGACATCGACCTCATTTTGCCGTTCGTACCCGTCAGTGACGATCTCGCCTGCCGTCCGAATGAGACGCCGGAGCGTCGACTTCTGGTCAACGACGTTGACGTAGTAATTGATGTTGGCTGCGGTTGGTACCCCTTCCGCCAGTTCCGCTAGATACGGTAGACCACCGATCTCATCTAGGATGCCAAGCGTACTGAGCTCGGCTGTCACCGTGACGAGGTCGATTGCTTCGCCTCGGTCGGACAACACGAGCATCGCTTCGAAAATCCGTTGGTGAGAGGCACGATAAAAGTCCTGTGGTAACAGACGTTCTGATGCACTGATCAAACGATCCGCATCAATCATGATCGCCCCTAGGACGGCTTGTTCTGCCTCGATACTTTGGGGAGGCATATTTTGCATGACTTCACTCATCACCGGTCCCCTTTTCTACTCACGCCTCTTTGACCTGAACGTTCAGCGTCGCTGTCACTTCGTTGTGTAACTTCAATGGAACTTTCGTAAAGCCGAGTGCCTTGATCGGGTGCTCGAGCTCGATTTTGCGTTTATCGATCTTGTAACCCATGCTCTTGAGTGCTTCCGCGATCTGTTTGCTTGTGACCGAACCGAAGACACGACCGCCTTCACCAGCTTTTGTCGAAACGACGATCGTCTCTTTTTCGATTTTTTCTTTCAACGCTTGCGCGTCAAGCAAGTTCTGTTTCGCTTCTTCCGCTGCTTTACGTTCGTGTGCTTCATGTTGCTTCAAGTTGCCAGTCGTCGCAGGACGCGCCAACTTTTTCTTGAAGAGTACGTTATTGGCATAAGCATCGGCCACGTCTTTGACGTCTCCTGCTTTACCTTGTCCTTTTACATCTTGTAAGAAAATAACCTTCATTCTGATTCCTCTCCTTTTGTCTCATCTTCTAGATATTGATCGATCGCTTTACGCAACGCATCGGCGACCGTGATGACCGATTCTGACATCTGTGTCGCCGCATTGGTCAAGTGACCACCACCGCCAAGCGTCTCCATGATCAACTGGACGTTGACCTCCCCAAGCGAACGGGCACTGATCGCCGTCCGTCCGTCTTGGAGTTCCGCGATGACAAAGGCGGCACGAATACCCTGGAGCGACAACAATTGATCGGCTGCTTGCGCGATTAAGACTTGATCGTGAATGACGCCAGGTTCCGCTGTCGCAATCGCCATGCCTTCCGTGTAGACTTCGGATCGCTCAAGGATATGCGACTGCTCGACGTACGTCTCAAGATCCTGACTAAGGAACTCTTGTACGAGCACCGTGTCAGCTCCTTGTGAGCGTAAATAGGAGGCAGCATCAAACGTCCGAGAACCGGTCCGCAGGGCAAAGCCTTTCGTATCGACGATGATTCCAGCGAGTAACGCCGTCGCTTCAAGCATCGCCAGTTTCTGATTCGTCGGTTGATACTCAATCAGCTCGGTGACGAGCTCTGACGTCGAAGAAGCATACGGCTCAAGATATACGAGAACCGCATCTTCGATAAAATCTTCCCCCCGACGGTGATGATCAATCACGACCATATGCTCGAATCGGTCGAGTAATGCCGGTACGACGACAAGTGACGGTTTGTGTGTATCGACGACGACGAGTAACGTCTGATCGTCAATCAATTGATCGGCTTGAAACGCATTGACGAATCGCGTCTCGAGTTGTGGCACTTCAGCGATCTCATCCATCATTCGGCGAATCCCGCGTCCGATTTCTTCCGGCGGTAAGACGATATGCGCTTCCTTATCGTTCATTTCCGCAAGTTTCAAAATACCGATCGATGATCCGAGCGAGTCCATGTCTGGATTACGATGACCCATGATCAGGACGCGACTTGATTCCTGCATCAAATCACGAAGCGAGTTGGCAATGACCCGGGCCCGGACGCGCGTCCGTTTTTCCGTTGGATTCGTCTTCCCACCATAAAAGCGGACTTTTCCGTCCCGTTTGATAACGACTTGGTCGCCTCCTCGTCCCAGCGCAAGGTCAAGACTCGACTGCGCCATAAGACCAAGCGTCGGAATCGGATCACTCCCACAACCAATTCCAATCGATAACGTCAACTGGACGCCGCGTTGACTCGTCTCTTCGCGAACGGTATCGAGAATCGTGAACTTCGATCGTTCAAGGATCCGTAGATTCTCTTCTGTCGTGACGATGAAATAGCGATCGGACGCAGTCCGTTTGATATACGTCCCGTGTTCGGCTGCCCAGTGATTCAACAGTTGGGTGACACGACTGTTTAGTTCACTGCGTAACTGATCCTCGATACCTTGTGTCATCTCATCGTAGTTGTCGAGATAGATGACACCGATGACCGTCTGATTGTCGACAAGTTGTTGTTCGACTTGTGCCTCTTCCGTCATATCGAACAGGTAAAAGGTCCGGTTCTCATGGTTCGAAAAGACACGGTACACGGCGTCGCCGATTTCAAGCGTCGCTTGGTCCTCGTTCGTCGCGACCATCTCGATGAATAAGGGATCGAGCTCATTGAGCGTCTGTCCCATTGCTACATCATCAAAGATGTCCCTCATCGGATCATTGAACCAGGTGACGAGTGTTTCCTCATCGTATAACAAAATCCCGATTGGCATGTTCGTCAACGCATCTTGTCCCGTCTCCTCGACTTGCATCGAGATTCCAGCGACGTACGTCTCCCATGCCCTGCGCGCACGACGTTCTTCGAATAGGTGCAATCCGAAGAGGAGGGCAGTCACGACGGCTCCGATGGCAGAGATGATCGGTTCGCGTACAGCGACGACGAGAAGCAGACCGACGATTAATAGATACGGAATGAAGCGAACGATGCGTCGTTCACGTTCCGGTGATACTTGTTGACCTGACTCCATCGTGTCCTCCTTATATGCTCTATAGGGTTCATTAAAATTTTTAGTAACTTGTTTATTATAACCGAAAAGCAGGAGGGGATGAAAGAGAAGCGAAAAAAAGCACCATCCTCACGCATGAGGATGGTGCTACGAAATCAGTCAGCCACGTATGGGATTAAAGCCATTTGACGTGCGCGTTTGATTGCGATTGTAAGTGGACGTTGGTATTTCGCTGAAGTACCAGTCACACGACGTGGAAGAATCTTACCGCGTTCCGAAATGAAACGTTTGAGAAGTTCTACGTCTTTATAATCGATATGAGTGATGTGGTTCGACGTGAAGTAACATACTTTACGACGACGTTTTCCACCTGGACGACGTGCCATGTGATTAACCTCCTTTTTAACTTGGATTTTTCAGGACGATTTCCTTAGAACGGGAGATCGTCGTCTGAAAGGTCGATCGAACTACCGCCGCTGAACGGATCAGCGCCGAAGCCCGAATTCGATGAAGCGGGTGCTGGCGAGGAAGAGTTGTTCTGCTGTTGCTGTGAACCCCATCCTGCAGCATTCCCGTTTCCACCAGTAGATGAAGCGTAGCCTTCGCTACCATCCGAAGAACGGCTCGCGTTACGTGACTCAAGGAAGCGGACGCTATCAGCGACGACTTCCGCACGGTAACGGCGTTGCCCTTCTTTATCGTCGTAGCTGCTAATCTGGAGGCGACCCTCTACACCAGCAAGACTACCTTTCTTCAAATACTGAGCAACGTTCTCTGCTTGCTTGCGCCAAACGACGCAATCGATGAAATCAGCTTCTCGCTTCCCATCTTGCCCTGTGAAAGGACGGTCACATGCGAGTGTGAATCGCGTTACCGCAATCCCGCTCTGCGTATAACGCATTTCCGGGTCACGAGTTAACCGACCGACTAAAACGACGCGGTTAATCATCAGAATCACTCTCCTGTTTCAGCTTATTTCTCGTCTTTTGTGATCATTAAGCGAACGATATCGTCACTGATCTTCATGAGACGGTCAAGTTCTTTTGTAGCTGCTGGTTCAGCAGTCACGTTAAGAAGAACGTAGAACCCTTCACGCATATCATTGATTTCGTAAGCGAAACGACGTTTACCCATTTCAGTTGTTTTATCAACTGTACCACCGTTATCAGTGAGGACTTTGTTGAAACGCTCCACTGTTGCTTTGCGTGCTTCCTCATCAAGTTCCGGACGGATGATGTAAAGTACTTCGTATTTACGCATATCTGTCACCTCCTCTTGGACTGGCGGCTCGAATGTTCGAGCAAGGAGCAATAATTCATTACTCACATTCGTTAATACTACCAAAGTATTTTGCTTTATGCAATAACGATTCGTTTTCGATTAGACGTTGAAGCGGAATGTGACGACATCGCCGTCTTGGAATACATATTCCTTACCTTCTGAACGGTAACGTCCTTGTTCCTTGACTGTCGCCATGTTGCCTGCCGCTGCTAAATCTTCGTACGAAACGACTTCCGCACGGATGAATCCACGTTCGAAGTCCGAGTGGATGACACCCGCACATTGTGGGGCTTTCATGCCTTTTTTGAACGTCCAAGCGCGTACTTCTTTTTCACCTGCAGTGAAGTATGTCGCAAGACCAAGCGTGCTGTATGCCGCATGGATCAATTGATCAAGACCTGATTCTTCGATTCCGAGATCAACGAGGAACTCTTGACGCTCTTCCGGCTCAAGCTCTGCAATCTCTTCTTCGATGCGTGCGCAGATGACGATGACTTCTGCGCCTTCTTTTGCTGCGAATTCACGGACAAGACGCACGTTTTCGTTGCTGTCCGCATCTGCGACTTCATCTTCACCGACGTTCGCGACGTAAAGCATCGGTTTCATCGTCAACAATTGGAAGTGTTTGACGATGGCTGCTTGATCTTCGTTCAATTCAGCGAGACGTGCCGGTTTCTCGTCTTCGAGCAATGCCAACACGATTTCAAGTGCTTCGAGTTCAGCCGCTGCGTTTTTATCGCGTGACTTCACTTGTTTTTGGACACGCTGGATCCGTTTTTCGACCTGCTCGAGGTCAGCGAGGATCAATTCGAGGTTGATCGTCTCGATATCATCGATCGGTGAGACTTTTCCTGAAACGTGTGTGATGTTTTCGTCAATGAAACAACGAACGACCTGACAGATCGCATCTACTTCACGAATGTTCGCGAGGAATTTATTTCCGAGTCCTTCCCCTTTAGACGCACCTTTTACGATACCGGCGATGTCCGTGAATTCGAATGCTGTCGGGATCGTCTTTTTCGGGTTGACGAGTTCTGTCAATTTCCGAAGACGTGCATCTGGTACTTCAACGACACCGACGTTCGGATCGATCGTTGCGAACGGGTAGTTCGCTGCCTCGACACCTGCTTGTGTGATGGCGTTAAAAAGTGTTGATTTTCCTACGTTTGGTAAGCCAACGATTCCTGCTGTTAATCCCACTTGGAATTCCTCCTTTTCGGTATTTCCTAGGAAATCCGTGCTAGCGGCCGCAGTGGGTAGAATGATTACACCACGTCAGCACATCTTTCACAATTATAGATAGTTCAATTTTTTTAAGCAAGGAGCTCGACCGTCTTTTTTAATCATGCTCTAATCGAACACAACCACTTCGCTTATGAAAGACAACGAAAAAGCGGGTCCGATCACGAGGATCAGATCCGCTTTTCGTCACTCTGGTAAGACTTTTTTCAATCGTTTATCAAAATCACGACGTGGCATCAAGATGCTCGCTCCGCAACCTTGACATTTGATTCGGATATCCATGCCGACCCGGATGATCTGCCATCGGTTCGTTCCGCATGGATGCTGCTTCTTCATCTCAACATAATCATGGAGTTGATACGTTTTTGGAATCATCCGTCTGTCCACCATTCTTTTGTTCTGGATTCATCATGACCATCCGTGGATACGGGATCTTGATGTTTTCTTCTTCGAGTCCTTGCTTCAATTCTTTGCGAATCAGACGACCAGCTTGGAAATGTTGCATTGGTGGCACTTCTGCCATCAAACGATAGACGACTTCTGAAGGACCAAGCGACTGGACGCCGAGCATCTGAATCGGTTCGACGAACATATCGACATACTTCTTCGTCGTCCGGTCCGCAATCTCATACAAGACTTGTTCGACCCGCTCAAGATCTTCGTCATAAGAGACTTGGACGTCGACGAGTGCAAAGCTGTTGTCGACCGAATAGTTCGTGACTTGCAAAATTTGACCGTTCGGGATGATGTGAATCTCCCCGTTGAGTCCTTTGAGTTTTGTCGTCCGAATCCCAAGTTCCGTTACGACGCCTTCGATTACACCGACGCGTACATAATCTCCGACTTTAAACTGGCGTTCGAAGATGATGAACGCTCCGGTAATGATATCTTGCACCAAGTTCTTCGCACCGAACGAAATCGCAAGACCGGCGATTCCGGCACTGGCGACGAGACCGGTGATGTTGATACCGAACTGACTGAGCACCGTCAACAACATGACGATTCCGAGTACGTAGCGAATCGCATTTTGCAGTAGCTTCAACAGTGTCTCGTTCTGACGTTGTGCTAGATAGTCCTGTTCATTGATTTTCCTGATCGTAAAGAGACGTGAGACTGCCCCAGTCAAAACGCGCGTTAACACATAGAACGCCGCGATGATGATGAGCGCAATCAGTAGTTTCATCCCAAAACGAATCCACATATCCGCATCCATTACTTGATTGATCAGTTTATCGACTTGGGCGACGGATTCTTGTACATCTTGATTGGTAGCCATTCTCTCATCCTTTCTTGTTCTCTCTATTACGACAGTATACGTGATTTTAATCGAGTTTCAACCAAAGAGCCGATTTTGACGTTAGATTTCTGGAAAAACCGGGAAAGGAAAATCATCTAAGAACCCTTCACTCTTGCCAACCCACCACGACACCGACACCAAGAGAAGAAAGGATGATTTCGATGAATTTCCGCTTTCATTCGCACGAGCCCAAGCCCTATTCTTTCTTTTTAGAATATACGGAACCGTTCGCGAAAGAACGCTTAGCCGAACAATTATTCGAACAAATCTCCGCCGTCCAAGAAAAACGTCCGATCGTACTCGTCTGCATTGGTTCTGATCGTTCGACAGGCGACTCACTCGGTCCACTTGTCGGAACATTCCTTGAAAAACAAACACCTGCTCATCTCCACGTCTACGGTACACTCGCTAAACCCGTCCATGCACTGAATCTCGCGGAAACGATTCACTCAATCCAAACGACACATTACCGTCCACTCGTCATCGCAATCGATGCATGTCTTGGTCGGCTTTCAAGTGTTGGGCATGTCTTCTTTTCGGAAGGACCACTCGCACCCGGTGCTGGCGTCCAAAAGGAATTGCCTGCGGTCGGTGACTTCAACATTAAGGCTGTCGTTAACGTCAGTGGCTTCATGGAGATGATGATTCTCCAGAACACACGATTACACCTCGTTTATGAACTAGCGGAACTCGTCGCAAACAGCTTCCACTTACTTGATGCGAAACTCTCTGCTGAATCCACACGGACGACGATTTCCTTCACGCCACGTTCGATGTAAGCAAAAAGAAGCGAACCGTTGCCGGATCGCTTCTTTTTATTGATCTGATTCAGGTAATAACAAATCGAGCAACCGGTTGAGATCGTCTTCGTCTGTAAAATCGATCTCGAGTTTCCCTGCTTGTTTCCCTTGTTTGATTCGAACCGTCGCCCCGTACTTTTCGCGCAGCGATTCTTCGACGAATTGAACGGCAGTCGCTTGCTGCGGACGGACGGATTCCTTTCGCTCCCGAAGCGCCTGCTCTAACCGACGGACGTTCCAGTTCTCCGCCATGACCCGTTCCGCCATCTGTTCGATCTTCTTTGGATGTTTCAGCGATAGGAGCGCGCGGGCGTGCCCCATCGATAACCGTTCGTCCATGACTGCCTGTTGAACGAGCAATGGCAACTGTAACAGTCGAAGGCTGTTCGTGATGTGCGAACGACTTTTCCCAACACGCTGCGCAAGCTCTGCTTGCGTGATGCCGAATTCCTCGATCATCTCCGCATACGCCATTGCTTCTTCAATAGCGGATAAGTCTGCTCGTTGAATGTTTTCAATCAAGGCGAGTTCCATGACGCGTGTCTCGTCCGCTTCAATCACAAGGACCGGTACACGTTCGAATCCTGCGCGACTCGCCGCTTGATAGCGCCGTTCGCCGGCGATGATTTCATAGTAGCCATCACGTGGTCGAACGACGATCGGTTGGATCATGCCGTGCCGAACGAGCGATTGGGCTAACTCTTCTAATGCTTTTTCATTGAATCGTTTCCGAGGTTGAGTCGGATTCGGGCGAATCGCCCGAACAGGTAATTCATTCACGTGCTTTCTCTCCTAAACGTAGCGGAAGGCACGACCGCTTATTCCGGACGTGCCTTCACGATGCGAATCCGCACCTCTACATATTCTTCGCAATCGACTTCTTCTTTTTCGATCGTCAATCCAGTCTGCTCGATCATATCGACGGAATCCCGTAAAGTGTTCAACGCGATCCGTGTATCCCGTGCAAAGCTCTTATGACGTTTTTTCTTCGGTGGCTGTGGTGTCATCAATCGCTCCACCCGGCGCTCCGTCTCCTTGACGTTCCATTCCCGTTCTAGGATTTCAGCGAGTACCGTTACTTGTAACGCTTCATCCTTGAGCGGTAATAACGCACGGGCATGACGTTCGGTGATCGTCCGTTGCTTCAATGCTTCCCGGACATCCGTTGGCAATCGGAGCAAACGCAATTTGTTGGCAATCGTTGATTGACTACGTCCGAGCTTACGCGCTAACACTTCTTGCGTGATGTCTTGTAACGCAAGCAAGCGCTCATAGGCTTCTGCTTCTTCGATTGGTGTCAAATCTTCGCGTTGCAGATTTTCAATCAATGCCAGGGACGCAGTTGTCTCGTCCGTCATCTCTTTGACGATGGCAGGAATCGTTTTCCAGCCAAGTGAGCGCACTGCTCGGTATCGTCGTTCTCCGGCAATGATCTCATATCCTGTTCCTTGTTTTCGAACGACGATCGGCTGGAGTAACCCATGCTCTTTGATCGTAACTGCTAGTTCTTCAATTCGGTCCCCGTCAAACACAGTCCGTGGTTGGAACTGGTTCGCGACAAGTTCTGTCAATGGTAATTCCTGAACCGTCTCTTGTGGATCAAGCTCGATCGTAGCAGGTTGTCCTCCCTTACCGAGCAGCTTGGCAAATGCATTTCTCACGTTGGCGCACCTCACCTTTATCAGTCATCGTTTCACGTGAAACGGTGTTTAGCTTAATGGATCTTTCGCAGGCGTACCCGCTTTACGCGGATATTTCCCGGGTGTTGTTCGTTTTTTATCTACAATAACGATATTACGCTCACTTTCCTCGCCTGGCAATTGGAACTGGAAACTTTCCCGTAAATTCCCACCGAGTACTTTTAAGGCAATCGCACCATCCTCGAGCTCTTCACTGACTTTCGCTGCCTTCAAGGCAACGAATTGTCCCCCGACTTTCGCAAGCGGTAGGCAATATTCCGCGAGAACGGACATCCGGGCGACAGCGCGTGCTGTCACGACGTCGAACCGTTCGCGGAACTGTTTATTTTTACCGAACTCTTCGGCGCGTCCGTGATGGAACGCGACACCTTCGAGGCCGAGTTCCGTCGCCAAATGATTGAGGAAGCCGATTCGTTTATTGAGTGAATCGACGATCGTCACTTGGAGATGCGGGAACATGATTTTGATCGGCAAACTTGGGAAACCAGCGCCCGCTCCGACATCACAAACCGTCGTGACCGTTGTGAAATCGAAATAAAACGCTGCTGTGATCGAATCATAGAAGTGCTTGAGATAAACATCTTCTTCGTCCGTGATCGCTGTCAGGTTCATCTTTTCATTCCACTCGACGAGCAGTTCATAGTACCGCTTGAATTGATACAACTGATGTTCTGAGACCTCAAGTCCCTGTGCTGCCAATGCTGTTACGAATTGCTGTTGGTTCATCTCGTTCACTCCGCAGTCAATGCGTATTGGCCTTGCTCGATATAGACAAGCAGGATTGAGATATCAGATGGGTTAACCCCTGAGATCCGGGATGCTTGTCCGATCGAGAGCGGACGCACTTGGTTTAGTTTTTGTTTCGCTTCAATCGCTAATCCACTGATCGCATCGTAATCGAGACGATCCGGAATCCGTTTTTGCTCCATCCGCATCATTTTTTCGACTTGATCGAGTTGTTTATCGATGTAGCCAGCATATTTGACTTGGATTTCGACTTGTTCTGCTGCTTCTGCAGACAATGGTGTTTCCGGTGGTGTCATCTGCGCGATCATCGCATACGTGATTTCCGGGCGTTTCAGCAACGTGATCGCATGCAGAGCTTCCTTGAGTGGTGATGCACCAATTGCTTCTAGCTGTGCATTCACGTCCGGTGTCGCTTTGATGACGACCTTCTCAAGACGTTTCATCTCAAGACGGATTTGCTCTTGTTTATCGAGTAACTTCGCTTGGCGTTCTTCCGAGATCAATCCGAGTTCATGTCCGATTTCCGATAGACGAAGATCGGCATTATCATGACGGAGCAATAACCGGTACTCGGCACGTGACGTCAAGAGGCGGTACGGTTCGTTCGTACCTTTCGTGACGAGATCATCGATCATGACACCGATGTAGCCTTGTGAACGTGACAAGATAAGTGGTTCTTTACCTTGGACTTGTAGTCCGGCATTGATCCCTGCCATGATCCCTTGTCCTGCCGCTTCCTCATAACCACTTGTTCCGTTGATTTGACCTGCTGTGAATAAACCAGGAACACGTTTTGTCTCGAGCGTTGGCCATAGTTGTGTTGGAACAACGGCATCGTACTCAATCGCATAACCAGGACGCATCATTTCTGAATTTTCAAGCCCAGGAATCGAGCGGAGAATATCGTGTTGAACGTCTTCTGGTAAACTTGTCGATAATCCTTGAACGTAGACTTCTTCCGTATCGCGACCTTCTGGCTCAAGGAAGATTTGGTGACGCGGTTTATCGTTGAACCGGACGACCTTATCTTCGATCGATGGGCAATAACGTGGACCCGTCCCTTTGATCATCCCAGAGAACATCGGGGAACGGTGCAGGTTCGCATCGATCAACTGATGCGTATACTCCGTCGTATACGTCAACCAGCATGGGATCTGTTCCGTGATCATCTGAGTCGTTTCATGACTAAATGGAAGTGCTACTTCGTCACCTGGTTGAATCTCCGTCTTCGAGTAATCAATCGTTTTCCCGTCGATTCGCGGTGGCGTACCTGTCTTGAAACGTGCGAGCTCAAATCCGAGTTCTTCAAGATGTTTCGATAGATTAATCGATGGCATCTGATTGTTCGGACCACTCTCGTACGACAATTCACCGATGATGATTTTTCCGCGCATGAACGTTCCTGTCGTGATGATGACCGCTTTCGCCCGGTACTCCGCCCCTGTATTCGTGACGACACCGACGCAGCGTCCGTCTTCATCGATCAACAATCGTTCGACGAGTGCTTGACGCAAGAGTAAATTCGGCTCATCCTCGAGCGCTTTTTTCATCCGGTTTTGGTATTCGAATTTATCTGCCTGTGCCCGTAATGCTCGCACAGCAGGACCTTTTGACGTATTTAACATTTTCATTTGAATATACGTTGCATCGATCGCGCGTGCCATTTCACCACCGAGCGCATCAATTTCCCGGACGACGATCCCTTTTGCAGGACCACCGATCGACGGGTTGCAATACATGAATCCGACCATATCGGGATTCATTGTCAACATAACCGTTTTCGAACCCATTCGTGCCGCAGCAAGAGAGGCTTCGATGCCGGCATGTCCGGCTCCGACGACGATGACGTCGAATTCACCTGCTTGATAAGCCATAGTACTGGTTCCTCCTTCTTATTTCACACGCAGGCGTCTTGGATTATTTCCCAAGACAGAACTGCGAAAACAACTGATCCAATAAACTATCTTGTGCTGTATCTCCATTGATTTCGCCAAGCGTATCCCATGCTCGTCGTAAATCGATCTGTACCATGTCGATCGGCATCGCTGCTTCTGCTGCACCGAGAGCATCTTCAATCATTTGACTCGCTCGTTTGATAAGCTGGATGTGACGTGCATTCGAGACGTATGTCATATCTTGACTTTCGACACCCTGTTCAAAGAACAGACTGGCAATCGCTGCTTCAAGATCGTTGACGCCTGCTTCTTCAAGCAAGGATGTCGTGACGATTGGTCGACCATCAGCAAGCTCCGTAACACGTGCTAAATCAATCTGTTGCGCCAAGTCACTCTTATTGACGATGATGATCGCGTTCATCCCTTTAATCGCTTCAAACAACAAGACATCCTCATCCGTCAAAACATCGTTTCCGTTTAAGACGAGTAAGATCAAATCGGCCGTCTTTAAAGCCTGGCGTGATTTTTCGACACCCATCCGTTCGACGATATCTTCCGTCTCCCGAATCCCTGCCGTATCAATCAACTTTAGCGGTACACCACGAACATTGACGTATTCCTCGATTGTATCGCGTGTCGTTCCCGCGATATCCGTGACGATAGCCTTCGCTTCTTGCACCAATGTGTTGAGCAAAGACGATTTACCGACGTTCGGACGACCGATGATCGCTGTGGATAACCCTTCACGGAGAATTTTTCCTTGGCGTGCCGTTGTTAATAACTCTGCTAGAATCGCGCGGACAGCACCCGCGTCACGTTCGACGATTTGTTGCGTCATCTCTTCTGCATCATATTCCGGGTAATCGATATTGACTTCGATCGCAGCAATTGTCTGCAACAGTTGTTGACGTAAGTCTTGGACGAGTTTTGAGAGACGTCCTTCAATTTGACTGACGGCGACATGCATCGCTCGATCCGTCTTCGCGCGGATCAAATCCATGACGGCTTCCGCTTGTGACAAATCGATCCGTCCGTTCAAGAACGCGCGTTTTGTAAATTCACCAGGTTCCGCTAACCGGACTTCCGGTTGGGCGAGGATGAGTTCGAGGACACGATTGACCGCGACGACTCCTCCATGACAATTCAATTCGATGACATCTTCACGTGTGAACGTCTTTGGTGCGCGCATGACACTCACCATTACTTCATCGACGACACGGTCCGCCTCGTGATCGACCAATTTCCCGTAATGAATCGTATGGGTTGGTACTTCCGTCAAGCGGTTGGTTCCTTTATAGACGCGATCAGCTACAGCGACTGCGTCAGGACCCGATAAGCGCACAATCGCAATCGCCCCTTCTCCCATCGGCGTCGAAATCGCGGCAATCGTATCAAATTCCATCATCCGTTCTTCCACCTCGTTTTTCTTCTGTCTTTTTATGAGTATTTAATCCTTAATCGTTGCAATAGGTATAACGAAACAACTATACACGAAATGACGCAAAAGAAAAAGAGCGACACTCTGTCAAAACAAAGCGTCGCTCTTCGCATATTAGCGTTTCTTTTTCGATTTCTTAGGAGCCGGTGCTGCTTGCACCGCTTCCTTATCGCGTTTTGCCGCAAGTGTTGCTTCGGTCTGCAACTTAATCTTTTCACGCATTGGTTTCATGATGACGACCGTGACGATGATCGAGAAAATGTAACCGACGACCCAGTAAAGAGAAAGGGCAGATGGAAGTGTGACCCCCATGATGAAGATCATGATCGGGAAGACATAGAGCATGATTTTCATTTGCGGATTGTCTTCTTGACCTGCCATCGAGATCTTTTGCTGCAGATACGTTAGTACCGCAGACATGATCGGCAAGATGAAGAATGGATCCGGTTTTCCGAGGTTGAACCAAAGGAATGTGTGTTGGAAAATAGCCGGTGTATAAATGATGGCGTTATAGAACGCAATCAAGATCGGCATTTGGATCAAGATTGGTAAACAGCCAGCAAGCGGGTTGACGTTATGCTCTTGGTAGAGCTTCATCATTTCCTGTTGCAATTTCTGTTGCGTCTCTTGATCTTTTGAGCTGTATTTCTCACGAAGTTTCACCATTTCAGGCTGAATGACTTGCATTCCGCCCATACTCTTCGTTTGTTTGATCATCAGCGGAAGGATGACAAGACGAACGAGAAGTGTCGTGATGATGATTCCGATCCCGAAATCATTTCCGACGAGATGCGAAATCTCGCGAATCAACCACGCCATCGGCCAAACAAAGTAATGTTTCCAAAAACCATCAGTATTTGCTGTGATCTCTTCGTGTGCGCCATAGTTCGTCGGTGCACAACCCGATAACACGATCGCGAGCACAGACATGAGCCCGAGAGTTAACCAAATCTTAGTTCTCTTGTTCATAATTCCTCCTAGAAATTGTTTACGCTTTGTCGAACGCCATCTTCTTCTATAGTAAGGCAAGGAAAGGGAGCGCCGTACAAATCAACAGGATGCATTGCTACGATTCATTTTTTTGATCGCATCCAGACACCGGAACGTTTGAGAACGTGACGGAGACTGTCAGCCACTTCTTGCGCGGTCATCTTAGCGGCCGGATTGCGCGCGATGATCACCAAATCATAATTCGGGGCAATCGAGGCCTCATGCTGCTGGCATGCTTCCCGAAGATACCGTTTCACCTGATTCCGGACGACGGCATTCCCGATTTTCTTGCTGACGGATAAACCAACCCGAAAGTGAGTCTGTTGCTCCTTTTTCAAGGCATACACGACAAATTGTCGATTTGCGACAGAGGCTCCTTTAGTAAACACCGCTTGGAACTCCTTGTCTTTCTTGACGCGGTATTCCTTCTTCACCTTATTCACACTCCATCCTGACACTACGAAAATTCGTCGTCTCTCATCATATCATAGAATAAACATGCGGTGCGATAGGGCGCATGTGACAAAAGCACGAACACACGAAAAAACATAAAAAAAATCACCTCGGAACATGCCCGAAGTGATGGATGCATCAATGCATTAGACAGTCAAGGCTTTGCGGCCCTTAAGACGGCGAGCAGCCAAGATACGGCGGCCACTCTTCGTAGCCATACGCGCACGGAATCCGTGAACTTTTTTACGCTTACGGTTGTTTGGGTTGAAAGTTGGTTTCATTCGTCTGCACCTCCTTTAAAAGATCTTTATAACCAATTGTTATTTTCTACTTTAAGGCAGTCTTGTACATTATATAAACTGATTGTGGCATTGTCAATGAAAGTTCGGAAGATTTCTCGCCTTGCTTAAAGAAGTGTTTCTTAAGAACAGGCGATAGGATTTCAGCATGCAAACTCTATTACACGATAGGATGCGACTGGATCATAAAGAACAGATTGATAGACTTATCCACCTATCCACAGACTTATCCACATTATCCACACTTTCCGTGGATAACTCTTCACTTTGTCTACGATAGTATTTTTTAAAATCGACGTCAATCCTCGATTTTGGATTCCCTTTTTACACTTCTTTTGTATTTTGTGAATAACTCTTTTTTAACGCTTCCTCTTTTGAAAAGTTATCCACCTCTTATCCACAATTTATCCACACTATCCACAGCTTGTGGGTAACTACCTGTGGATGGTTGAATTTACTTGTGGATAAATCATTCCAACCATTGCCAGGACTCATTTCTTTTGATACACTAATTGTGCATAACACGATCCTGATTGTTCAGGACAAAACAAGTTATACACACCCTGTGGATAACTTTATACACAGATTCAACTGCCTGTGGATAACGTTATCCACAGTTTTTACGTTATGGGGATAAGTCGAGTTTCTTCATTAACTTTATCTGTGTATAAGCCTGTGTACAAATTTTTTCTATCTTGATAAAAAAAGGGGGGTATTTATGAAAAACGCTGCCGAACTTTGGCATAATGTCTTATCTGTGATTGAGGAAGAGGAACGAACACCGAAAGCTAGTTATGATATGTGGTTGAAGTCCACAGAAGGCGTCACGCTAAATGGAACGACTTTACTCGTTTCAGCACCAGCTGCATTTACGGTGACGTGGCTCGAGCGCCAGTACTTATCTTTACTCGAAGACACAGTTGAAGAAGTAACCGGAAGCCGACTCGATATTCAGTTCATTGAAGAGGGACAAGCGAAGAAAATGCTCGATCGACAAGAAGAGGAACGGATCGAAGCAACACCGGCTCCAAAATTACGTCCATCGAACACACGAAAACCGACAGATGAACTGACGATGAGTGAACTTGGACAATTAAATGAGAAGTACACGTTCGATACATTCGTCATCGGATCGGGGAATCGTTTTGCACATGCCGCTTCACTGGCTGTTGCGGAAGCGCCTGCTAAAGCATATAATCCGCTTTTCATTTATGGTGGCGTTGGTCTTGGCAAAACCCATCTGATGCATGCCATCGGACAGTACGTTCAAGATCAAAATCTCGGGACACGGATTGCCTATGTCTCTTCTGAACGCTTTACAAATGACTTTATTAACTCCATCCGTGATAATAAGACGGTTGAGTTTCGAAATAAATATCGTAACATCGATGTCCTGTTGATTGATGACATCCAGTTCCTTGCGGGCAAAGAACAGACGCAAGAAGAGTTTTTCCACACATTCAATGCCTTGCATAACGACCAAAAACAAATCATCATTTCGAGTGACCGACCGCCAAAAGAGATTCCAACGCTTGAAGACCGGCTTCGTTCCCGCTTTGAATGGGGACTGATCACCGATATCACGCCGCCGGATCTCGAGACACGGATTGCGATCTTACGGAAAAAGGCGAATGCCGAGCAGCTTGATGTCTCAAACGAAGTCATGCTCTACATCGCAAGTCAGATTGATACGAACATTCGGGAACTCGAAGGGGCGTTGACGCGCGTCATCGCTTATGCAAATCTCGTCGGACGACCGATTGATCCAAATGTCGCTGCAGAAGCCCTGCATAACATCATGCCGGTCGCTGAACCGCGTAAAGTCACGATTCGTGATATCCAAGAGTCGGTCAGTAAGCATTTCAACTTACCATTTGATGATCTTAAGGCGAAGAAACGGACGAAATCGATTGCCTTCCCACGTCAAATCGCGATGTATCTCTCGCGTGAGATGACAGAGAGCTCTTTACCGAAAATCGGAGAAGAATTCGGGGGACGCGACCATACGACCGTCATCCATGCTCATGAAAAGATCAGTATGTTGATCAAATCAGACGGGGAAACCGGAAAAGTCATCGAACAAATCAAGCATGAGTTGAAGCATTCGTAAAACTGTGGATAAACATGTGGATAAAGTAGGGTAGTTATCCACAACTTATCCACACCGTTTTTGGCTTTATATCAAGTTATCCACCGACTTATCCACACTATCCACAGCCCCTAAGACTATTATTAAAAAAATATATTATTATGTTATGATGGGCGCATGCCCATTATTTTCGAGAGGAGTCTAACGACGATATGCATATCACCATTCAACGCGAAGCTTTAATTCAAGCAGTACAAGATGTAGCCAAGGCGGTCTCATCCCGCACGACGATTCCGATTCTGACAGGAATCAAACTCGAAGCTCATGGAGATGGTATGACGCTGACAGGAAGCGATACAGAAATCTCGATTGAACGGACGATCTATGCAGAAGAGAATGGAACATCATACGTCACGGTTCATCGTGCTGGTAGTGTCGTCTTGAATGCTCGCTTCTTCGGCGATATCGTCAAAAAGATGCCGAAAGATGAAGTCACACTTGAAGTTTCACCGAACTTCATGACACGGATCCAATCAGGAACAGCAGAATTCCATTTGAACGGTCTTGATCCGGATGAGTTCCCGCGCCTTCCACAAGTCGATGGGGGACAACGTTTCCGTTTACCGGCTGATCTCTTACGTTCAATGATTCGTCAAACAAGCTTTGCCGTTGCTGTTCAAGAAACACGTCCTGTACTCACAGGTGTGAACTTCTCGGCCGATAAAGGCATCTTGACGTGCGTCTCGACGGATAGCCACCGTTTGGCCCTTCGTCGTGCGCAGTTTGAGACAGATACGGAGATCTCGTTCCAGAACGTCATCGTTCCTGGTAAGAGCTTAAATGAATTATCGAAGTTGCTTGGCGATGGTCATGTGGATATCACGATCACGAACCAACAAATCCTGTTCAAGATGAAACATGTCCTCTTCTTCTCGCGTCTGCTTGACGGAAACTATCCGGATACATCACGTTTGATTCCAGAAGAATACCGGACAGCCGTCCGTATGAACGCGAAAGAATTGCTTCAAGCGATCGATCGCGCGTCACTTCTCGCACGTGAGGACCGTAATAACGTCATCAAGTTCGCAGCTGAAGGAACGACAGCGGTTGAGATCTCTTCACATTCACCAGAAGTCGGAAAAGTCTCGGAGCAAGTCAGCATCCTTTCACTTGAAGGAGAAGAACTAAAGATCTCGTTCAACTCGAAGTACATGATGGATGCCTTGAAGGCGCTTGACGCGACAGATATCGAAATCCAGTTCACAGGTTCGATTCGTCCATTCATCTTGCATCCGGTCGATCAAGATAACGTCCTGCAACTGATTCTTCCAGTCCGGACGGCGTAAGCATAAACACGAAATATATGACAAGACGGGTTCGATTGTTTCGACATCGGATCCGTCTTTTTCGTATACCGTATATACGTTCGGGAATTTTGCTAAATCGCTCAATGTTTAGTACAATAAAGAGTACGTCATTTATAATATGTAGGTAGGAGGAGTCAATCCATGCAAGAAATTAGAATTACAACGGAATACGTCACATTAGGGCAGTTCCTGAAGCTATCAGATATCATCTCAAGCGGAGGACAAGCCAAACCGTTTTTAGCAGAGGTACCGATTCTAGTCAACGGCGAGGTCGATCAGCGACGTGGTCGTAAATTACGGGATGGAGACATCATTGATGTAGAAGACTACGGTCAGTTCATCATCAAGAACGAGGGCAACTAACGTGCGGCTGGATTCAGTCCGACTCAGTCATTATCGCAACTATGACGCACTCGAACTGTCATTCTCCGAAAAAACGAATGTTCTGATTGGTGAAAATGCACAAGGGAAGACGAACTTATTGGAAGCGATTTATGTTCTTGCTCTTGCGAAGTCGCACCGGACGACGCATGACAAGGAACTGATCGGTTGGGACCAAGAGACGGCGCGTGTCGAAGGACGTGTCGTCAAACGAACAGGTTCTCATGTCCAAGAGATCGTCATCTCGGGTCGCGGGAAAAAAGCAAAACTGAATCATCTAGAGCAACGACGCTTAAGTGATTACGTCGGGGCACTGAACATTGTTTTATTCGCCCCGGAAGATTTGCATATCGTCAAAGGAAGTCCACAAGTCCGCCGACGATTTCTCGATATGGAGATCGGTCAAGTCAGCCCGGTCTATCTGCATGAATTGAGTCAGTATCTGAAAGTGTTGAAGCAGCGGAATGCACTGCTGAAACAACTGTCCATGAAGGGAGGAGACGAGACCTTCCTTGATATCTTGACGGAGCAGATGATTACGCTAGCCGTTAAAATCGTTCAGCGCCGCCATCATTTCATGGCCCAGCTCGAAAAGTGGGCACGACCGATTCATGATGGAATCAGTCGTGGACAGGAAGAACTCGCGCTCATCTATCGTTCGGACACATTCGGCGACGAATTACTCGATGTCGAAGGAATGACTGCGTCCTACACGCGGAAGTTTGGTAAAATAAAAGAAAATGAAATCCGAAGAGGAGTTACGTTGTTTGGACCACATCGGGATGACTTTGAGATGGAAGTCAATGGACGAAACGTTCAAACGTATGGTTCACAAGGACAACAACGAACTGCAGCTCTCTCGTTAAAACTTGCGGAGATCGAATTGATTCACGAGGAAGTAGGGGAATATCCGCTTCTTCTACTCGACGATGTCTTATCCGAGCTTGATGATCATCGTCAAACACATTTGCTCGATACGATGCAACAAAAGGTCCAGACGATCCTGACGACGACAAGCGTTGATGGGATTGCGCATGAAACGATCAACCAAGCGAAGTTGTTCCACGTGAAACAAGGGACGGTCGATTTGGAAGAGACATCATATAAAGAAACAGTAGGTGAGAAAACCGATGAGTAATCATGAAGATATGGAATTGGAACAAGGGTACGGTGCCGATCAGATTCAAGTACTTGAAGGATTAGAAGCAGTACGTAAACGTCCAGGGATGTATATCGGCTCGACGGCATCAAAGGGTCTCCATCACCTCGTATGGGAGATCGTCGATAACTCGATCGATGAGGCGCTCGCAGGGTACTGTGACACGATCAAGGTGACGATCGAACCAGGGAACTCGATCTTAGTCGAGGATAACGGACGTGGTATTCCAGTCGACATTCAAGAGAAAATGGGTCGTCCTGCCGTTGAAGTCATCCTGACGGTCCTCCACGCTGGTGGTAAGTTCGGCGGCGGCGGATATAAAGTATCGGGTGGACTACACGGTGTTGGGGCTTCGGTCGTTAATGCCCTGTCGACGAAACTTGAAGTATTCGTTAAACGGAATGAAAAGTTGTATTACCAAGCGTACCATCGTGGTGTACCAGCGAAAGATCTTGAAGTGATCGGAACGTCGGAAGAGACAGGAACGACGATTCGTTTCTTCCCAGACGGTGAGATTTTCCAAGAAACGCTCGAGTATGACTATGATTTGCTAGCAACACGCCTGCGGGAGCTTGCTTTCTTGAATAAAGGTTTGAAGATCGTCATCACGGACGATCGTGCGGATGAGCCAATGACACGTAGCTTCCACTATGAAGGTGGGATCAAGTCCTACGTCGAACACTTGAACCGTTCAAAAGAAGTCGTTCATGCAGAACCCGTCTATGTACACGGAACAAAAGACGGCATCGAAGTCGAAGTCGCGCTTCAGTACAACGATGGATTTGCTTCAAACATCTACTCGTTCACGAACAACATCCCGACACATGAAGGTGGTACGCACGAGACCGGCTTCAAGACTGCTTTGACACGGGTCATCAATGACTACGCGAAGAAGTTCGGTTTGATGAAGGATGCAGACGGTACGTTATCCGGTGAGGACGTGCGTGAGGGAATGACAGCGATTGTTTCTGTCAAACACCCGAACCCGCAGTTCGAAGGACAGACGAAGACGAAACTTGGTAACTCTGACGCACGTACGGTCACGGATTCACTCTTCTCTGGTGCGTTTGAGCAGTTCATGCTTGAAAACCCGACGAATGCACGCGCAATCGTCGAAAAAGGGATGATGGCGTCGCGCGCCCGGATGGCAGCGAAACGAGCACGTGAACTGACACGCCGTAAAGGTGTTCTCGAAGTGAGCTCGCTTCCAGGTAAACTGGCTGACTGTTCATCACGCGATGCGTCGATTTCTGAATTGTACATCGTTGAGGGTGACTCAGCGGGTGGTTCTGCGAAATCCGGACGCGATCGTCATTTCCAAGCGATCTTACCGATTCGCGGTAAAATCTTGAACGTTGAGAAAGCACGTCTCGATAAGATTCTTGGTAGCAATGAGATCCGAACGATCATCACGGCACTCGGAACAAGTATCGGTTCTGAGTTCAATATCGAAAAAGCACGCTATCACAAAGTCATCATCATGACCGATGCCGATGTCGATGGTGCCCACATCCGGACACTCTTGTTGACGTTCTTCTACCGTTACATGCGTCCGCTTGTCGAGCATGGATATGTCTATATCGCTCAGCCACCGCTATACGGAATCAAGCAAGGGAAGAATATCACGTACGTGCATAACGAACGTGAATTGACAGAGGCGCTCACAGCGCTTCCTGAAAACGCACGGTACGACATTCAGCGTTATAAAGGTCTTGGGGAGATGGATCCAGAGCAACTTTGGGAAACGACGATGGATCCAAGCGGTCGTCAAATGTTGCGTGTCGAGCTTCAAGATGCAATCGAAGCGGATGAAGTCTTCGATATCTTGATGGGAGACCAGGTCGAACCACGACGCGACTTCATTCAATCACACGCACATTACGTCAAGAACCTGGATATTTAACGCTGAACAGAGAGGGTGGCCAGAAGCATGTCCGAACAAAATCACGGAATCATCAAGGATATTAATATCAGTCAAGAGATGCGTACGTCCTTCATGGACTACGCGATGAGCGTCATCGTCGCACGTGCTCTTCCGGACGTACGGGACGGCTTAAAACCCGGACACCGCCGGATTCTCTATGCGATGAACGATCTCGGTATTCGTGCCGATAAACCACATAAAAAGTCTGCCCGTATCGTCGG
Organism: uncultured Exiguobacterium sp.; assembly: GCF_964277885.1. NCBI lineage: Bacteria > Bacillati > Bacillota > Bacilli > Caryophanales > Exiguobacterium > uncultured Exiguobacterium sp. The sequence continues at coordinate 83,921 of NZ_CAXYJR010000003.1, forward strand.
GGAAGTCATCGGTAAGTATCACCCGCACGGGGATTCTGCCGTCTATGACACGATGGTCCGCATGGCGCAAGACTTCAGCTACCGTTACGAACTCGTCGATGGACACGGAAACTTCGGTTCTGTCGATGGAGACTCGGCGGCTGCAATGCGATATACGGAAGCCCGTATGTCAAAAATCGCGATGGAGATCGTCCGCGATATCAACAAAAACACAGTCGATTTCAAAGATAACTATGATGGTTCAGAACGCGAGCCGGAAGTCTTACCGTCACGTTTCCCGAACTTACTCGTCAACGGTTCGAGCGGGATCGCGGTCGGGATGGCAACGAACATTCCGCCGCACCAGTTAGGTGAAGTGATCGATGGTGTCTTAGCCTTGTCGCACGACCCCGAAATTACGATTCAAGAACTGATGCAGCACATTCCGGGACCTGATTTCCCGACAGCTGGTGAAATTCTTGGTCGTAGCGGGATTCGTCGCGCTTATGAGACAGGACGTGGCTCAATCATCGTCCGCGCGAAAGCTGAGATCGAACAGACGAAAAAAGACCGGGAACGGATCATCGTGACGGAGTTACCTTATCAGGTCAACAAAGCCCGTCTCGTTGAAAAGATTGCCGATCTCGTCCGCGAGAAAAAGATCGAAGGCATCACGGATTTACGGGATGAGTCAGATCGTCGCGGTATGCGCATCGTTATGGAAGTCCGTCGTGATGCAAATGCGAGCGTCATCTTAAACAACTTGTATAAACAGACGTCGATGCAAACGACATTTGGTGTCAATATGCTAGCGATCGTCGGAGGACGTCCGAAAACATTGACGCTCAAGGAAATGCTTTATCATTACCTCGAGCATCAAAAAGAAATCGTGCGTCGTCGGACACAGTTCGATCTCGAAAAAGCAGAAGCACGTGAACACTTGCTCGCTGGTCTACGGATTGCACTTGATCATTTGGATGAAGTCATTCAAATTATCCGTGGGAACCGGACAGCGGATGCGGCACGTGAACAATTGATGGAGCGTTTTGCGTTATCCGAGAAACAATCACAAGCGATTCTCGATATGCGTTTGCAACGCCTGACAGGTCTTGAGCGGGAGAAAATTGAAGCAGAATATGACGAAATCATGCAATTGATCGCGGAATTGAACCGCATCCTTGCGAGTGAAGAAGTCTTGCTTGATTTGATCCGGACAGAACTCGAGGAGTTGAAAGAACGTTTCAACGACGAACGTCGGACGGAAATCCGCATGGATCATATCGAATTCGAAGATGAAGACTTGATTCCGGAACAGGATATCATCATCACGTTGACAAGCAGTGGTTACATCAAACGGATGACGACGGATTCATACCGGACACAACGCCGAGGCGGACGTGGGGTTCAAGGAATCGGAACGAACGACGAGGATTACGTCACGCGTCTCTTGTCTTGTTCGACGCATGATACGATCCTATTCTTTACGAACCGCGGAAAAGTCTACCGGATTCGTGGATACGAAGTACCAGAGATGAGCCGGACATCAAAAGGTGTACCGATCATCAACCTCATCCAAATCGAGCGCGATGAAAAGGTCGAGACGATGATTCCAGTCAACTTCAAACGTTATCTCGAGGAGCAACAAGCAACTGAAGCACCTGTAGAGGTAATTGAAGGAGAGATTGAAGAGACGGAAGAAACGCTCGAAACCGAAGAAGTCGTTCAAGATGAGCAAAAATCATTGATCTTCATGACACGTAAAGGACGCGTCAAACGTTCACCGTTGTCCGCATATGCGCGAATCAACAAAAACGGTTTGATTGCGATTCGATTGTTTGAAGACGATGAGTTGACATCGGTTCGTCTCGCATCGACGGACGATGAAGTCTTTGCTGTTTCGACAAGCGGGAAAGCGATTCGTTTCCCGATCACGAATGTCCGCTCGATGGGACGTGGCGCTCGTGGGGTTAAAGCGATGACATTACGCCCAGACGATTTCGTCGTTGGGATGGAACTTGCACGTGATGCACAAGATGTTCTTGTCATTACGGAAAAAGGATTCGGTAAACGAACACCGATGACCGAGTTCCGTAGCCAGTCTCGTGGTGGTAAAGGATTGATCGCGAGTAAGGTAACGGATCGTGTCGGTCAAATCGTTGCCATGCGAATCGTTGATATCGATGATGACATCATGATCATGACAGAGAGTGGTATCGTTATTCGGACAGATTCGCAGTACATTTCACGTGTCGGCCGGAACACCCAAGGGGTGAAGGTCATTCGAATTGAAGAAGGTGACCGTGTTGCAACGGTTGCGAAACTGAAACGAGAAGAGACTGATGAAACGGAAGAAGACACGGACATCGTGTCTGAAGAGAATGTAGTCGAATCAGATGCTTCAGAAGAAGCGGAAGAATAAGCAAGACGTTAGCAAGGAAGCAGCAGAGTAGTACTACTCTGCTGCTTTTATCTACATATATAGAAAGAACATAAAATAAAAAAGGAGACGAAACGATATGCGAGTGGCAAGTAATCAATTACGCATCGGGGATCGTTTAACTGAACCTATCTATTTACATACAGATCATCCCATCGTAGAAGCAGGTAAAAAGATAGGAACGGATGAGTTACGGCGGATTCAACGATTTTTGATTAAAGAAGTCGTCATCGAAGATCGGCCGGATATAATCGAGGGTGAGGAGGCGCAAACTAAAACCATAGAGGCTCATACAGAAAATCCGTTTGAAGCATTCATTCGTTCTTACAACAAAGTCTTCATGTCATGGGAACAGGGAATAAAGCCGAATGTGTATGAAGCATTGAGTTGGGTCAAGCAATCTGTTCCGGATCGAATTACGAGACAAGATGTCTTACCATTCTTTCTCGAACGAGGAACGGAAGCTTATACAGTTCGACATGCTATCTATCGAGGAGCAGTTGCCCAGATGCTTGCAGAAGCAGTCGGAAAAGATCGGAAATTAATTCATGAGTTATGGACAGCGTCTTATTTTGCTGATTACGGTCTCGCGCGAATCATGGAATGGCGTCATACGAAACGATATGAAGCAATGCAACAAGAAATCTTCCATCGTCACCCCGCAATGGCATATCAAGCCTTGCAAAAGGAGACGATCATCTCTGATACGGTCAATCGCTTGATTGTTCAACATCATGAACGACTAGATGGAACGGGTTATCCTTTAAAGGTAAAGGGAGATAAGATTACAGATCATAGTCGACTTTTTATTGTGGCAGATGTCTTTGCTGCGATGACAAGTTGGCGTCCATATCGAGAAGCATATACACCGTTTGATGCATACCGTCATTTAAAAGCACGACCAATGCAATATTGTTCGAAGTATGTCCTGTTGCTCGGACAGTTACTTTTACCAATCGAAGTCGGTGATCGTGTTCTGATGAGTAATGGAAAGATTGCAACGATCGTTCGAAAGAATGCAATTTTTGATCGACCTGTCATTTCTTATGAAGAACAAGGACGGATGGTAATCATTGATTTAATGGAAGAACGGCAACATAGCATTATTCAGTTGATGGATTGATATGAAATATGTAGCCTCTTGAGCCGAAATCGTAGGGCTCAAGAGGTTTATTCATGAATTTAAAAACAATTTTAAAATAAGTGTTGCACAATAGTAAAACGCATGATATATTATTACATGTCCTTAACAACGACGAGCGCTCGAAACAAACGAGAAAAACAATTTCGAAAAAGTTGTTGACTTCTTGTTTCAGACTTGGTATTCTAATTGAGTCGCCAAAACAGGCGCGGACGAACTTTGAAAACTGAACGATGAGGCAAAAATCGTATTCTACGGAATACAAAAACGAATGAAGCGCAAGCTTCGTCAATCGTGACTTCGGTCACAACAACGAGCAAGTCAAACACTTTATGGAG
>NZ_CAXYJR010000004.1:0-14266 GCF_964277885.1 uncultured Exiguobacterium sp.
TCTCCATAAAGTGTTTGACTTGCTCGTTGTGTGACCGAAGTCACGATTGACGAAGCTTGCGCTTCATTCATGTTTGTATTCCGTAGAATACGATTTTTGCCTCATCGTTCAGTTTTCAAAGTTCGTCCGCGCCTGTTTTGGCGACTCAATTAGAATACCAAGTCTGAAACAAGAAGTCAACAACTTTTTTGAAATTGTTTTTTACTTGTTTGCCGTAAGCGCTCGTCCTCTTAAGGACATGAATTAATATATCACGATAATTAGACATGCGCAACTACTTTGTTAAAATAACTTATAGTTTTTTTAGAGCATATAAAAACCGCAGACAAGAATGGCTGCGGTTTACTTCATCATCAATGAGACGCGTCTTCTTTTTGCTTCGCTTATATAGAAGAAATACAGTGATTCCGCTAACTTCATTTGTGCTTCTAAATCACCATAGTCATCATAGCTGATTTCTAAGAGATGACGCTTCATCAAATAATCTTCTTTTGCTTTTGCTAATTCTTCTAACAAACGCTGGTCGTACTCACTGCGAATCTTCTTTCGAAACCAACTCATAGTTCGCGACGTCCCTCCATTGCACGAGATAACGTCACTTCATCTGCGTATTCAAGATCTCCACCAACCGGAAGACCATGAGCAATCCGAGTGATCCGAATACCCGTCGGTTTTAAGAGACGCGATAGATACATCGCCGTAGCTTCTCCTTCAATGTTCGGATTGGTTGCTAAGATGACTTCCGTAATCGCTTCGTCCGCTTGAAGACGTGTCAGTAGGCTAGATACATTGATATCCTCTGGACCGATTCCTTCCATTGGACTGATCGCTCCATGCAAGACATGATACAACCCTTGGTAATCTCGCATCTTTTCCATTGCAATGACATCCCTTGAATCTTGAACAACACAGACAATCGTACGGTTCCGGTGTTTATCTGTACATACATAACAAGGATCTTGATCCGTGATATTCCCGCAGACGCTACAGTAAGCAATGTCGCGCTTCGCACTGACCAATGCCTTTCCGAACATCAAGACATCGTCCTCTTCCATATCAAGGACATGAAACGCTAGACGAACCGCTGTCTTCGGACCAATCCCCGGCAGTTTCGTAAAACTTTCGATCAAACGACTAATCGCTTCAGGATATTGCAAGTGGTTTCCTCCTACGAATTAAAACATTCCCGGCAGATTCATACCTTGTGTGAATTTCCCCATTTTACTTGCTACGAGTTCATCGACCTTCTTCAAAGCATCGTTTGTTGCAGCTAAGACGAGATCTTGAATCATTTCAACATCATCTGGATCAACGACTTCTTCTTTAATGATGACATCTACGATATTTTTATGACCATCAGCGACGACTGAGACCATTTCTCCGCCTGCTGTACCTGTCACTGTTAAATCTTTTAGTTCTTCTTGTGCTTTCGCCATATCCTTTTGCATCTTCTGCATCTGTTTCATCATATTGTTCATGTTTCCCATTCCGCGCATCTGTATTCCTCCTCGAATTTAATCTTCGAACTCTACGATATCACCAAAACGACCAAGCGTCTCGGACAATAACTGATCGCTCTCCGATTCTTGTTTTGTTTCCTTCTCTTCTATATTACTACTATTTCGCTTAGCAACAAACTCTGCCTTCAGTTCATGCCAATCCTTTGAGAGAATCGCTAAAATTTCGCGTTTGACGCCGCATACTTCGTATAATGCTTCTTCAATCACAAAACGTGTTCGTTCATTCGTCATGACCTGCTCAAAGTGCCATCCTTTACCGTCATCGAATTCAATCAGCAATGTATCCGCTGAACAAAGAACCGGTTTACTTTCATGGAGTAACGAGTAGATGGGACCATCTTCTTTTAAAATCCATTTTAAGATGTGATCCCAGCGTTCTTGAATCTCACGCAATTGTGCTTTCTCTGCTCGCTCTAACATTTGGCGAATTCGCTCTTTGGCGATTCGAACGGTTGGTCGTCCTTGTTTTCGCTTCGGTTGTGCTTGTGGTGCGGCCGCTTCTTGTGCCGGAACACCATTCGACTTCCATTGGTGCATCTGTTCCTTCATTTCGCGGACTTCCTGTTGCAACGATTGGACGATCTGTCCCGTCGTTCTCCCTTGTTCCGCAATTTGAATGAAAGCAATCTCAACGAGGACCCGCGGATGATTCGTCAACCGCATCTGTTGTTGGCAGTCATGTAACTGATCAATGATCGTAAAGCACGTCTCCGCTTCAATCGATTCAACGAATTGTTTGAACTCATCCGTCGGGCGCGCACGCTCTAGCAAGTCGACAGCTGTAGGCGAGGCTTTTAACAACAAGGTGTCCCGGTAAAAGAAGACGAGATCCTCAACGAAACGTTTTAGATCTTTTCCGGCTCGTTGCATCGTCTCAAGCGTCTGTAACAACTGATCGACTTGATGTTCATGTAAGGCACGGGCAATGTTCAGTAACGCTTCATCTTCTACTGCCCCTGTTACTTCAAGAACAGCCGCATCGTTTAGATCACCGTTAGAAAAAGCAACCGCTTGGTCGAGTAAACTCAGCGCATCACGCATACCACCATCCGCCGCTCTGGCGATCAATCGTAATGCCGTATCCGAATATTCGATCGATTGATCTTTTAAGATATATTGCATCCGATCCACGAGCTGCTCGACTTCATGCCGCTTCACATCGAAACGTTGGCAACGCGAGATGATTGTCGCCGGGATTTTATGCGGTTCGGTCGTTGCTAAGATGAAGATGGCGTGCGCCGGCGGTTCTTCTAGTGTTTTGAGCAAGGCATTAAAGGCACCTGTCGACAGCATATGCACTTCATCAATGATATAGACTTTATAGGCTGCTTCTGAAGGGGGGTATTTGACTTTATCTCGGATTTCCCGAATCTCATCTACGCCGTTATTGGAAGCCGCATCGATTTCAAAGACGTCCGGGCTTGATCCTTCCGTGATCGCAAGACACGTCGGGCACGTATTACATGGTTCTTTGACCGGTGCATGCTCACAGTTGATCGCTTTAGCGATGATTTTGGCAAGACTCGTTTTTCCCGTTCCACGAGGACCCGAAAATAGATAGGCGTGGGACATCCGCCCCTCCATCAATGCATTTTGGATCGTACGGGTGATATGCGCTTGTCCAACGACCTCATCGAATCGTTGCGGACGGTACACGCGGTATAGTGCTTGATAGGCCAAGTTTGCGCCTCCTCTTTTTAAGTTCCTCATTCTATTTTACCTAAAAAAGTCTACAACCGAAACCGGCTGTAGACTTGTCTTTAAAAATTAAACTGCCGCGCACCATATTCTGAAATATGTTCAACATGCGTTACTCACGCAGCCTGCTCAGTCCAAGCACCCCTACAACACACAGAGAGCACCACTTAAGGCTGCTTCCTTCCGGACCTGACCTGGTTCATGGGTATCTGTTGCGTAGGACTCAAACGTCAACGCTACTTACGTGAGGCAGACCACACCAATCATATCCCTCGACATGGAATTCAGTCTCGCTATAGCGGATTGCGAGTGACAGGGAACCGCTACATCCCCACCTAGCACGGCAAATGGTTTATCGATTTTTAGTGGCACCTTGTTTCAGTGCTTTTTCATTATACTGTTTCATCTGGTGTGATGCAACCCATTGCCCGCTTTCGCGCTTTCTTTTTCGCGCGCAGCTCCCGAAAGAATGTCGTTAGCATCTCCCCACACTCTTTTTCTAATATACCGCTCGTCAGCTCTGAGACATGATTGAACCGATCGTCTTGCACCAGGTTCATCAGCGTTCCGCAGCATCCCCCTTTCGGATCAACGGCACCAAAGATGACATGTTCAATTCGTGACAGCATGATGGCCCCAGCACACATCGGACACGGTTCGAGCGTCACGTATAACTCGCACCCTTCTAGTCGCCAGTTCCCGAGCTTTTGGCAAGCTTCCTCAATCGCGATCAACTCGGCATGTGCCGTCGCCTGTTGATCCGTTTCCCGATGATTGTACCCCGTCGCGATCACTTCATCGTCTTTGACGATGACACATCCAATCGGAACTTCACCGATCGCTTCTGCCTTTTTCGCCTCCTCGATCGCAAGGCGCATATAGTGTTCCTGTCGTTCCATCGATGATACTCCTCACTCTAAAAAAATTCTCCTTTTGAAACTTCAGCAAGTCGTACTTCTTTGTGCTAAAATATAAATTGCACTTTGCTGAACGGAGGGTCATTGTATATGTTCATAACGGTTGAAGGACCGATTGGTGTAGGCAAAACATCACTTGCGAACGCCATCAGTCACCATTTCTCTTTTTCTATGTTACGCGAAATCGTCGAAGAAAATCCCTTTCTTGGAAAGTTCTATGAAGATATCGAAGAATGGAGCTTCCAGACGGAAATGTTCTTCTTGTGCAATCGCTTCAAACAACTCGATGATATCGAACGTCATTACCTCAGTAAACAACGCTCTGTCGTTGCTGATTACCATATCTTTAAGAACTTGATTTTTGCACACCGCTCTCTAAAAGTAGAGCATCTTGAGAAGTACGAACAAATCTATTCGATCCTGACGACCGACATGCCAAAGCCGGATGCAGTCATCTACTTGAACGCAAGCATCGACACCTTGATGAAACGTGTTGCGCTGCGCGGACGAGAAATCGAAGAAAATATGTCACGTGCCTATCTTGAACAATTGGCAGAGGATTACGAGACATTCGTTACAGAATACCAAGTCAAACATCCGGAAGTCAAAATCATCCGTTTCGACGGAGATGCTCTCGACTTCGTCAAGCGACCGGAAGATCTCGAGTACGTCTTGACGACGATCCGGAACGAATTATATGAAGGAGCGAACCACGCATGAACTTGAAGCTACGCGAACAATACAACATCCCGGCAGATGCCGTCATTACGATCGGCGGTATGGTCGGAATCGGTAAATCAACAATCACAAACGGATTAGCAGATGCCCTTGGTTTCCGGACGTCACTCGAAAAAGTCGATACGAACCCTTACTTGGATAAATTCTATCATGATTTCGAGCGTTGGAGCTTCCACCTCCAAATCTATTTCCTCGCTGAACGCTTCAAGGAGCAAAAGCGGATTTTCCAATACGGTGGTGGTTTCATCCAAGATCGTTCGATCTATGAAGATACAGGGATCTTTGCTAAGATGCATTTCGAAAAAGGAACGATGTCTCCAACGGATTACGAGACATATTCCAGTTTGTTTGACGCAATGGTCATGACACCATTCTTCCCGCACCCGGATCTTTTGATCTATCTTGAAGGTTCGTTCGAACAAGTACTAGAACGAATTCGTCTTCGCGGACGTGAGATGGAGCAGCAGACACCAATCGAATATTGGGAAGAGATGTATGAGCGCTATACGAACTGGATCAATAACTTCACGATCTGCCCGGTACTTCGCTTGTCGATCGACGAATACGATTTACTGAACGAACCAGAATCCATTGACCGGATTCTCGCGAAGATCGAAAAACAACTCGAAGTTGCTCGTATTGCCAATACACGCTAACTGATCAGATCTGCCTCTTGGGCGGATCTTTTTTTTGCGCAAAAAAAAGGAGACGCGTGTCGCATCTCCCTCGTATTACCCAATCACTTGATTGATTTGTTCCATATGGTGTAGATCATGTTGAGCCATTGCTCCAAGAAACTGACCGATCGTCAATTCTTTGTCTTTAATGACGACCTTATCTTGTAGCCGTTCTTCCGGAATCAATTCGACTGCACGACGCAATAAGTCACGGCTGACTAAAAACTCATCAATCGTCAAGATTCGTTGCTGCTCACGGCTCATTTTCGCCGCTTCCTCATTGACAGCTTGGCTATCCGGCGCGACACGGAATGGTTCTCCCGCGAGCAAGTACGGAATACGCTCTGCGACCATGAACCGATCCCATGGTGATAAGTGACCGATGATCTCAGCAACCGTCCACTTACCTTCTGCATACGATGTTCGCCATGCCTCTTCTGAAATCTGTTCCAAGTCTTTTACATATGTCATCGTCATCGCATAATGTGAAAGCAACGATTCTTTTGTTTGTTCGTTCATTTCATCCACCTCTTCTTCGTTTTTCACGTAGGCAACCATAGCACGCACGAAGAAATCGATGCAACAAAAAAGCACCTCAGAATTGAGATGCTTCATAAAAAGCGGAGTCGGTGGGATTCGAACCCACGCGAGCCTTGCGACCCCTAACGGATTTCGAGTCCGTCCCCTTCAGCCGGACTTGGGTACGACTCCATGATTATATTTATTTTTGGGTAAAAAAAAAGAAGTGGAGGAGGCGGTGGGATTCGAACCCACGCACGGCTTTCGCCGCCTGACGGTTTTCAAGACCGTTCTCTTAAACCACTTGAGTACGCCTCCAAGCTATAAAACGTGCATGTCGTTGCCAAAAAATAAAAATGGAGGAGGCGGTGGGATTCGAACCCACGCACGGCTTTCGCCGCCTGACGGTTTTCAAGACCGTTCTCTTAAACCACTTGAGTACGCCTCCGTACTTCTCATAACAATGTTATGACTCGGTTGTTTTCCTGACATTAATTATGATAGCATCTGCCTTTTAACGTGTAAAGACCTTTTCTAAAAAAACTTTTCAAAATACAGAAAGGGGGATTATTCCCCCTTCTGACTTAAGGTTGAATCACTTCAAGACCGCCCATGTATGGACGAAGCACTTCTGGAATAACAACTGATCCATCTGCTTGCTGGTAGTTCTCTAGGATCGCAGCAACTGTCCGACCGACTGCAAGGGCAGAACCATTTAACGTGTGAACGAATTCTGGTTTTGCATTCGCTTCGCGGCGGAAACGAATCTGCGCCCGGCGTGCTTGGAAATCTTCAAAGTTTGAACAAGAAGAAATTTCACGGTAGACGCCTTGGCTTGGCATCCAGACTTCGATGTCGTATTTCTTCGCAGCCGTGAATCCGAGATCAGCTGTACACATGCTCAATACTTGATACGGCAGTTTCAGCTTTTTCAAGACTGTCTCTGCTTGTCCCGTTAACAATTCGAGTTGCTCGTAAGATTCTTCTGGTTTGACGAAACGAACGAGTTCAACTTTATTGAATTGGTGCTGACGGATCAAGCCGCGTGTATCGCGTCCCGCAGAACCTGCTTCTGAACGGAAGCATTGGCTGTACGCCGCATAACCGATTGGTAACTGATCTACAGTTAGGATTTCTTCACGGTGCATGTTCGTCACTGGAACTTCTGCTGTCGGTACGAGGAAGTAGTTCGTTTCTTCGACTTTAAACGCATCCTCTTCGAACTTCGGCAATTGTCCTGTTCCTGTCATAGAGTCACGGTTGACCATAAGTGGTGGCAAGATTTCTGTGTAGCCGTGCTGATCTTGATGGAGATCCATCATGAAGTTAATCAATGCTCGCTCAAGACGTGCACCCGCTCCGCGGTAAAAGACGAAACGGCTACCGGTGACTTTTCCGGCACGCTCGACGTCGACGATCTTTAATTGCTCCATCAAATCCCAGTGTGGGACTGCTTCGAAGTCAAACGCTGGTTTATCGCCGACTTCACGTAAGACGACGTTATCGTCTTCAGAAGAACCTACCGGTACGCTGTCATGTGGAATGTTCGGAATACCGAGGAGCAGTTGGTTCAATGTCGCTTCGACATCGCGTAACTCATCGTCAAGCGTCTTGATTTCATCCCCGACACTACGCATCGCAGCGATCGCTTCATCTGCATTTTCCTTATTACGTTTGAGTTCAGCGATTTTTTTCGTCGCTTCATTTCGTTCTGCTTTCAACACTTCTGTCCGCGCAATCAGTTCTCGGCGTTTCTCATCAAGTGCGAGGAAACGGTTCATGTCCGTCAAGTCCTCTCCTCGGTGCGCTAACTTCTCTTGAATGGCATCAAAATCTTGGCGTAATCGTTTAATATCAATCATCTGTAATTCCTCCTTTATGTCATAAAAAAAGGCGATTCGTCTCTTTCCGGTATTCTTACCGAAAAGGGACGAATCACCTGGATCCGCGTTGCCACCCTCATTGCTAGACACATCTAGCCAACTCAAGACGCGATAACGGGCGTACCCGCACCTTGTTCGCAAGGTGTGCGATCCGGCTCGATTCAATCTATCGATCTGACTAGTTCACACCACCCACTAGCTCTCTTAACAGTATCGATACATCTACTTGGTCCGTTCATAGCATCTTTATGAGATTAGTCTTACTTTACACCATCGCCTTGGAGGTTGACAAGAGCCGATTGTTGAATCGCTTGCTCAATCCGTTTCGACCATGCTGTCCAAGCGCGAAAAAGGCGTGTCGAAACACTCGCAAGCGGAACGGCAGTCGCACTATACAAATTCACGCGCGGTGTTTCAAAGCCCGGTAAATAAAGCCCATTATCCGCAACCTGCACCGTACCGACGACTTCTTGTTTTGTTACAGGTGCCGTCGTTTTTGAGAATTCAAACCGTGGTTCCCGTGTCGATGCTCGCTTCGATACCGTCACATACAATGAGCCGTTCGTAACGACATCTAATTTTCGGACAGTTGCCCCTTGGATTGGAAGAACATTTTTAATCCGTTCTCCTTTTCCGTAATACGTTAATGGTTCGAACGTCGCAAAACCATAGTCGAGTAGTTTTTTCGTTTCCCGAAAACGGGCTTGATCCGAATCCGTCCGCATCACGACTGTAACAAGCGTCATGTTATCTCGTGTCGTCACACTAACAAAACAGTAACCAGCTAAATCGGTCATTCCCGTCTTCATTCCTCGCATGCCAGCATATGCGAATTTTTCCTTCGCTAGCATCTTATTCGAGTTGTTCAAGACTTCTCCATCGAGTTTCATCTGTGCTTTGCTCGTCACATCGAGGACATCCGGGTAATCCTTGATATAACGGATGACAAGTAACGCGATATCGGTCGCTGTCATCAAATTCGTTCCTGGAAGGGTCGCATCAACAGCATCAAGTCCAGACGCGTTCGCATACTCCGTGTCGTTCATTCCGAACTGTTTTGCTGTCTCATTCATCTTTTCAACGAACGTCGCTTCTGAACCGGCGACGGTTTCGGCTAGCATGACCGCTGCATCATTGGCTGATTGAATGAATGCTGCATTATACATTTCGCGAACCGTATATGTTTTTTGTTTTACTGGTACACGAGTGATACCAGACGTTTTTGCTAGTTTTAAGACTTTCTTGCTTGGTATGATTTTTTGATCCCACGTCAGTTTTTTGAGTTCGATTTGTCGTCTTACGAGGTAAAGCGTCATCAGCTTCGTCATCGAAGCCGGTGGTAGAGAAACATCCGCTTCCGATTGAAGGAGGATTTTCCCTGTGACCGCATCGGCCAATATGTAAGACTCAGCTTGAATCGAAGGTGCTGCTTGTCCCGTCATAGGAAAACTTGTGAGCATCAGTATACTCAAGCAGAGTAGCAAGATTCGCTTCATCGTGTCTCTCCCTCACTTAATCATTCATTGTACGAATAGTGTAGCACAAAAGAAGCATCCGACAGTAGAGACTGTCAGATGCTTCCACGCTTTATGAACGGACGGATTGCCGCTGTTTGATTTTTTGTAAAAAATACTGATGTAAACGATTATCTTCTGTTAATTCAGGATGAAACGAGCACGCGAGGTGTAACGATGTCTCGACAGCAACGATCTGTTCTTCGACTTTCGCAATCACTCGTGTTCCTTCCCCGACAGACAGAATCAATGGCGCTCGAATGAACACTGCCTCGATTGGCTCTTCAATCCCTTCAACCGGTAGCAACCCTTCAAATGAATCGATTTGTCGACCGAAGGCATTTCTACGAACCGTCATCGAAATCGCGTTGAGATGGCTTTGTCCTGCTTCGACAGCGGTTGCGAGTAGAATCATTCCAGCACATGTTCCGAACATCGGTAACGTCGTCGCTTTTCCCCGAAGCGGTTCCAGTAATTCATAGCGTTCGATCAATCGACGCATCGCGGTCGATTCGCCTCCTGGTAAGACAAGTCCATCCAGTTTCTCGAGATCGCTCGCTTGTTTGACGAGAACGACATCGACACCCAGATCTTCCAGCTGCTGTCGATGTTCACGGACCGCTCCTTGAACATCAAGAATACCGATTACCATCCGCGTGTCGCCATCCGTTCCTCAAATGGCATCGATGTGACATCGATTCCTTTCATTGCTGTTCCGAGTCCTTTGGATAAAGATGCGATCCGTTCAAAATCATCTTTGTACGTCACGGCTTCGACAATCGCTCGAGCGACACGTTCTGGGTGTTCTGATTTAAAGATCCCCGATCCGACGAAGACACCATCTGCCCCTAGGTGCATCATGAGTGCGGCATCAGCTGGTGTCGCGACTCCCCCGGCTGCAAAGTTGACGACCGGTAGACGTCCTTGTGTCCGAATATCACGTAATACTTCGTACGGAGCACCCCATTCTTTCGCAAATGTCATCAATTCATCAGGACTGACATGCAAAATTTGCTTCAATTGTGCTTGAATTTGTCGCATATGACGAACGGCTTCGACGACATTTCCTGTTCCTGGCTCACCTTTCGTCCGAATCATCGCGGCTCCTTCGGCGATACGACGGGCTGCTTCCCCAAGATCACGTGCGCCACAGACGAACGGCACCGTGAACTCTGACTTCAGTAAATGATATTGTTCATCTGCCGGAGTCAGAACCTCACTCTCATCGATGAAATCGACCCCCATCGATTCGAGAACACGTGCTTCGACGATATGACCAATCCGGCATTTTGCCATGACGGGAATTGAGACCGCTCCGAGTACTTCTTCTGTAATCAATGGATCTGCCATTCGTGCGACGCCTCCGTCACGACGAATATCAGACGGAACACGTTCAAGTGCCATGACTGCAACAGCACCTGCTGCTTCCGCAATCTTCGCTTGTTCTGCATTGACAACGTCCATGATGACGCCACCCTTTTGCATTTCAGCCATTCCACGTTTGACACGATCCGTTCCTTGTTGACGTTCCATATCCATTCCCCCTTGGTTGACTTTGACTCCTTTAGTATACGGAACGTTGACACTTTTAAAAGTATCAGTTTATGATGATTTTAACAGGTCAGTTTACGAAGAAGGAGTCAGACGAGATGGACATGCTATCATTTCAACTTACGCGCAATCAGGAAAAACCACTTTATGAACAGCTTTATCAACAAATTCGAAATGAAATCATTGCCGGTCGTTTAGCATACGGCACGAAATTACCATCCAAACGAAAACTCGGTCAATTTTTGAACTTAAGTCAAACGACGATTGAACTTGCTTATCAACAACTCGTCGCAGAAGGATATGTCGAATCCATCTCACGTAAAGGGTATTTCGTTCTTGCCTATGAGGAACTCGCTTACGTCAAAACCTCACCCATTGTTCAACCGCGTGTGACTAAAGATAAACCAGTCATCACGTATGACTTTCATCCAAGTAAGATTGAAGGGATCTCTTTCCCGTTCGCCCGTTGGCGTAAGTATGCCAAAGATATCATCGACACTGATCACCACCCACTTGTGTCGCTCGGTCATCCGCAAGGCGATCTAGCGCTGCGTGAAGAGATTGCGACCTATCTCTATCATTCTCGCGGTGTCGTCTGTTCTCCGGAACAAATCGTCGTCGGTTCAGGTGTCGAGCAATTATTGCCGCTCGTCCTCTTCTTACTGGGACGCGACGTCACATACGGCATCGAGGATCCCGGTTATCATACGACACGCCTCTTACTTGAAAATCATGAACGCATGATTGAACCGATTCGTGTTGATGCGAATGGATTACGGATTGATCACTTACAGGAATCAAACGTCGATGTCATGTATGTCACACCGGCACATCAATTTCCGTCCGGTAGCATCTTATCCGTCAACCGAAGACATCAATTGTTAAACTGGGCAGCCATGGATCCGACCCGTTTTATCATCGAAGACGACTATGATAGCGAATTCCGCTACAGCGGTAAATCGATTCCGTCTTTACACAACATGGACAGCAACCGTGTCATTTACATGAGTACCTTCTCAAAATCACTCATGCCTTCACTACGGATCGGTTATATGGTCTTACCGGAAGTCTTACGCGCGCGGTATCAAACTGAGTTATCCCATTATACATGTAGTGTCTCGCGCTTTGATCAAACGATCTTGACGCGTTTCATGAAAGAGGGTGACTTTGAACGACATCTTAACCGGATGCGTAAGGTCTATCGTCGCAAGCTCGATGTCTTAATCCAATCACTTCGCCGGATTCCTGCTTTACGGTTGACCGGCGAAAGTGCCGGACTCCATGTTGTCGTGTCCGTAGCAAACGGGATGACGGAGCAGGAGCTCGTTATGCGAGCACAACAACAAGGCATCCAAGTATACGGTCTTTCTCAGTATGCCCAGTTACCACTTCTCTCTGATACGCCTCAAATCGTCCTTGGATTTGCGAGTCTCTCTGAGCAAGCGTTGACGGAAGGGTTACGCTTATTGATGGAAGCATGGGATTTGCATAGATCATCTTAAACAAAAGCCTCGCCTTTCTACTGGAGAAAGACGAGGCTTTTGTTTACTGACGAGTATAGTTAGAAGCTTCTTTTGTAATTTGAATATCGTGTGGATGACTTTCTTGCAGACCAGCACCAGTCATACGGATGAACTGCGTCTCTTCACGCAACTCTTCTAATGTGGCAGCACCACAGTATCCCATACCTGAACGAATACCACCAACGAGTTGGTACACCGAGTCACCGAGTTTACCACGGTAAGCGACACGTCCTTCGATTCCTTCTGGAACGAACTTCTTATCTGCTTCTTGGAAGTAACGGTCTTGGCTACCGCGTTTCATCGAAGCTTCAGAACCCATACCGCGATACGTCTTGAATTGACGTCCTTGATAGATTTCCATCTCACCTGGGCTCTCTTCTACTCCTGCGAGCAAGCTTCCGAGCATGACAGCGTGACCGCCAGCAGCAAGTGCTTTTACGATATCTCCAGAGTACTTGATGCCACCGTCTGCGATGATTGAGACACCATGTTTCCGTGCTTCTGTCGCACAATCGAAGACGGCTGTGATTTGCGGAACACCAACGCCTGCGACAACACGTGTCGTACAAATCGAACCAGGTCCGATGCCGACTTTAATGACAGAAGCACCCGCTTCAATCAAATCGCGTGTTGCTTCTGCAGTCGCAACGTTACCCGCAATGATTGGTAAGTTTGGATATTCTTCACGAAGTTCACGTACTTTGAGAAGAACACCTTCTGAGTGACCGTGTGCCGTATCGACGACAAGTGCATCGACACCTGCATCGACAAGGAACTTCGCGCGCGTCGAAGCGTCTTTTGTTACACCGACAGCTGCTGCGACGAGTAAACGTCCGAACTGATCTTTTGCAGCATGTGGATACTGTTCGACTTTTTCGATATCTTTTGTCGTAATTAACCCTTTTAATACACCGTTCTCATCAACGAGTGGTAACTTTTCGATGCGATGTTTGTGGAGAATCTGTTCTGCTTCAGCAAGGGACGTACCAACTTTTGCTGTCACGAGTTCTTCTGTCGTCATCACTGTTTCAATGACAGTTGAGTAGTCCTTGACGAAACGAAGATCACGGTTCGTCAAAATCCCTACTAATTTACGCTCTGTTTCGTTATTAACGATTGGAACACCAGAGATGCGGTACTTACTCATCAAATACTCCGCATCGTAGACTTGACGCTCTGGCGTCAAATAGAACGGATTCGTGATGACACCATTTTCAGAACGTTTGACGCGATCGACATGTTCTGCTTGTTCTTCCATTGACATATTCTTATGAATGACACCAAGACCACCTTGACGTGCCATTGCGATTGCCATCGGTGCTTCTGTGACGGTATCCATCCCAGCACTGATCAACGGAATATTAAGTGTGATCCCTTCACATAGCGTGACAGATAAATCAACGTCGCGCGGCAAGACACTCGAACGACGGGGTACGAGTAAGACGTCATCAAACGTCAAACCCTCTTTAGCAAATTTGTTCTCCCACATGTTATCCACTCGCTTTCTCTTTTATAAAAGAATATTGATGTTATGGTAACAAGCAGAGGGTGTCATGTCAATGACTCGACCAATAATCAGAACAGTCTGAAGTTTCACATAACACAAAAAGACCGACCTGCAATCTGCAGATCGGTCAAGTGCCTGGCAACGTCCTATCCTCACAGGGGGAAGCCCCCAACTACTTTCGGCGTTCAAGTGCTTAACTTCCGTGTTCGGCATGGGAAC